>JBNKMQ010000319.1:0-12844 GCA_050293225.1 Sedimenticolaceae bacterium | reverse complement strand
CTTTGTCGCCGGCAGCGATCTGCTTTGCCACTTTTTTGATATGAGTGCGCATCTCGCTACGTTGCGCCTGATTGCGAGAACGCCGCTTGTCGGCTTGGCGTGCGCGTTTACGTGCTTGGGCTGAATTGGCCAAGGTTGTCTCCTGAATCAATCTGGCTTTAATAAAGGGGGCGAATTCTCCCCAATCCGTCGCTTGTTGTCAACTATTTTACGGCTGTGGTTTCTCCTGCTAAAGTCGTCTCCTGATTCTGGATAGTTTACAATTCTGCCGAATCCGCAAAGGGGTGTCTGGGGTTGGATAGCGCACTGCGGATAATTTATTAAGGATAAGAACGCTGGCCTCGTTTCTCCGCTCATTTGCCGCTGTCGGCAGCAATACCATGATCTCCAGAATCCTGGGGTTCACCCGTGACTTGGTATTGGCAAGAATGTTCGGTGCTGATGCGGCGACGGACGCGTTTTTTGTCGCCTTTAAGATACCCAATTTCCTGCGTCGTCTATTTGCTGAGGGGGCCTTCTCCCTTGCCTTCGTGCCTGTCCTGACCGAGTACCGCACAAAAGGTACCCAGGAGTCTCTGCAGGACTTTATCGACAAGATGGCCGGTAGCCTTGGCACTGTATTGCTCTTTGCTACGGCCATCGGCGTATTGGCGGCGCCGGTACTGGTGTTTATTTTTGCACCGGGATTTTTGTTAGAGGATGCGGGTAAGTACGATCTGGCAGTGGAGATGCTCTATCTAACATTCCCCTATCTCTTCTTTATCTCACTGACCGCCTTTTCAGGTGGCATACTCAATACCCATAATCGCTTCGGGGCGGCTGCCTTTACTCCGGCCCTGCTGAACATCTCCTTGATCAGTTGTGCCCTCTGGCTTTCGCAGCATCTCGATGTGCCGGTGGTGGCGCTGGCTTGGGGGGTGCTTTTCGCTGGCGTCATACAGTTTACTTTTCAGATACCTTTCCTGCGTCAGCTGAGGTTGATTCCTCGTCCCAAGATTGCCTTCAAGGATCCCGGCGTGGTGAAGGTGATGAAGTTGATGGTGCCTGCGCTCTTCGGCGTCTCGGTGAGTCAGTTGAATCTGCTGTTGGATACCTTGATTGCCTCCTTTCTTGTTAGTGGCAGTATCTCCTGGCTCTACTACTCTGATCGGCTGATGGAATTTCCGGTAGGCATTTTGGCGGTTGCTTTGGGTACTGTGATCCTGCCGAGTCTGTCGCGTAAACACTCAGAAAAGTCGGCGGAGGAGTTTTCTGAAACCCTCGACTGGGCACTGCGAGTCACCCTGTTGTTGGGTATCCCTTCGGCTATTGGACTACTTCTGTTGGCAGGTCCGATGCTGGCGACCCTGTTCTACTCCGATGCCTTCAATGAGCATGATGTGACCATGGCGACTTTGAGTCTCATGGCCTACTCACCGGGTCTCCTAGCCATTATGCTGATCAAGATTCTGGCACCAGGTTTCTATGCCCGTCAGGATACCAAGACACCGGTGAGGATCGGTATTATCGCCATGGTATCCAACATGGTGTTCAATATTATATTGGTGTTTCCACTCGCCCACGCGGGCTTGGCACTGGCAACCACCTGCTCTTCGGCTCTTAATGCCTATCTGCTCTATCGGGGCTTGAGGAATGATGGTGTGCTGACCCACAGGCAGGGCTGGTCGAGCCTTTTGGTCAGGGCTGCGGTTGCCGGAGCGGTCATGGGTCTCTTCCTGCATTGGGTGGTAGGTGACCTTGGATATTGGTTGAAGATGGGTTTTTGGATACGCATTGAGTATCTGCTCTTCTGGGTCGCTAGCGGGGCGGCAATCTATTTTCTCTCTCTCCTGCTTCTGGGGGTTCGTCCCAAAGATTTTCGTTCCATCAAGCACTGAGTGAGTCAGTGACTTTTTTGCATGTGGATTTGTGACTCTAGGGTCCAGGATCCGGCAATAGAGGATCATGACTGAGCGTTTTCTAGTGGGGTGGTTTCGATTGTTGCTCCAGATCTCACTCCGGGGATGCTCAAAAAGGCGACATTCCCTATAATTGACGGCTCCTATTAGAGACGGCTCTGTTATGCAACTGGTTCGCGGACTACACAATCTGAAACCGGCCCATCGCGGCTGTGTTGCTACCATCGGTAACTTCGATGGTGTGCATCTGGGACACCAGTCCGTCTTTCGTCACCTGATGGAGAAGGGTGACGAGTTTGATCTTCCAACCACTGTCGTGACCTTTGAACCTCAGCCAAGAGAGTTCTTCCAGGCAGATACCGCGCCCGCCAGGCTGACTCGCCTGCGGGAGAAGTTGCAGGCCATCCATGTGGTCGGCATAGACCGGGTGGTGGTACTGGAGTTCAACAAGCGTCTTGCCGCCATGCAGGCGGAGGTCTTTGTGCAGGAGTTGCTGGTAGAGGGATTGGGTGCGCGTTTTCTCTCCGTTGGGGATGATTTCCGCTTTGGCCGTGGTCGCGAGGGGGACTACAGCCTGCTGCAGCGCATGGGGCAAGCGCACGGCTTCGAGGTGGAGAATATGAACACCTACAAGCTGGACACCGACCGGGTCAGCAGCACCCGTATCCGAGAGCTTCTCACCGAAGGGGATTTCACGACTGCCAGTGAGTATCTGGGTAGACCCTACCGCATCTGTGGACGGGTCTCCCACGGAGACAAGCGGGGGCGGACCATCGGTTTTCCCACCATGAACGTCAATCTGCACCGGCGTGTCAGCCCACTGCGAGGTGTCTATGCGGTGAAGGTCGACGGACTGGAAGCGGAGTCGCTGCCGGGGGTGGCAAATATCGGTATTCGTCCCACCGTAGAGGGAGATACCCGCTATCTGCTGGAGATCCACCTGTTCAACTTCGACCGCTCGGTCTACGGCGCCCATGTGAGTGTGGAGTTCGTGCAGAAGCTGCGGGATGAGAAACGCTTCGAGGATTTTGATCAACTGCGGCAGCAGATTCTGCTCGATGCAGAAGCGGCGAAAAAGATCCACGGACTCTAAAAACGGCACTTGGAATTCCATCTTCCCGCTGCTGCCCATTCGCTACGCTATAAATAGCCTGCAAAAACGGCATGAAACTTTGCGCCCGGCACTAAATTAAGTTTCAATACGCTATTTTACGGCACCTTCCGACAGGCAATATTTAGTGAGCGACTACAAGCAGACACTCAACCTTCCACAAACCGATTTTCCCATGCGCGGCAACCTGGCCCAGCGCGAACCGGAAAGATTGAAGCAGTGGCAAGCCATGGATCTTTATAAAAAGGTTCGTGAGGCCAGTGCCGGCCGTCCTGCATTCATCCTGCACGATGGACCACCCTACGCCAACGGTGACATCCACATTGGCCATGCGGTTAATAAGATCCTAAAGGACGTCATCGTCAAGAGCCGTACGCTGGATGGCTTCGATGCCCCCTATGTGCCGGGCTGGGACTGCCACGGTCTGCCCATCGAGCTGCAGGTGGAGAAGAAGATCGGCAAGCCGGGCAAGAAGGTCAGTGTGGCCGAGTTCCGCAAGGCCTGCCGTGAATATGCGAAAAAGCAGGTCGATGGTCAGCGGGAGGATTTCAAGCGCCTGGGTGTGATGGGGGATTGGGACAATCCTTATCTGACCATGGATCACCAGTTCGAGGCCGACATCATTCGCTCCCTTGGCAAGATCGTCGACAACAACCATGTACAGAAGGGCTACAAGCCCGTGCACTGGTGCACCGATTGCGGTTCCGCCCTGGCTGAGGCAGAGGTGGAGTACCAGGACAAAGACTCCTTCGCCATCGATGTACGTTTCAAAGTGGTGGACGAGGCTGCTCTAATTGAGCGTTGTCACCATGTGCCCGACGGTTGTGGTGAAGGACCTGTCTCAGTAGTGATCTGGACCACGACTCCCTGGACCCTGCCTGCCAACCAGGCAGTGGCGCTGAATCCCTCTTTGGAGTATGCAGTGGTGGAGTGTGAGTCTGACCAGGGCAAGGAGCGCCTGGTCATCGCCGACGCCATGCTCAAGGATGTGATGGATCGCTTCGGCATCGAACACTACCACGTGGTCGGTTATGCCAAGGGCGAGGCATTCGAGGGCCTTGAGCTGCAGCATCCCTTCTATCAGCGACAGGTGCCGGTGATTCTGGGTGAACACGTCACCCTGGAGACGGGTACCGGTGCGGTACACACCGCCCCCGGCCACGGTCTTGAGGACTATGTGGTGGGAATCCGTTACAACCTGCCGGTGGACAATCCCGTAGGCGGTAACGGCTGTTTCCTGGAAGGTACTGAATTGTTCGAGGGACAACATGTTCTGCAGGCCAACGAGAAGGTGATCGAGGTACTGCAGGAGCACGGCGCCCTGGTGCACGAGGAACGGCTGCGTCACAGCTATCCCCACTGCTGGCGGCATAAGACGCCGATCATCTTTCGCGCCACGCCCCAGTGGTTCGTCAGCATGCAGCAGAACGGTCTGCGCCAGTCGGCCCTGCGCGAGATCGATCAGGTGAAGTGGATGCCCGATTGGGGCAAGGCAAGAATTCAGGGTATGGTCGAGGGACGTCCCGATTGGTGTATCTCCCGTCAGCGTACCTGGGGTGTGCCGATCACGCTCTTTGTACACAAACAGACCGGAGAGCTTCATCCCGATACCCAGGCCCTGGTGGAAGAGGTGGCGAAGCGGGTCGAGGATGAGGGTTTCGAGGCCTGGTTCAAGCTCGAGCCGGAAGAGCTGCTTGGTGATGTTGCCGCCGACTACGAGAAGACCCACGACACCCTCGATGTCTGGTTCGATTCCGGTGTTACCCACCAGTGCGTATTACGTCATCGGGATGGATTGAGTTTTCCCGCCGATCTCTATCTGGAGGGTTCGGATCAACATCGCGGCTGGTTCCAGTCGTCGTTGATGACCTCGGTGGCGATGAATGACTGCGCCCCCTATAAGAGCGTGCTCACCCACGGCTTTACCGTCGATGCGGATGGACGCAAGATGTCCAAATCCCTGGGCAATGTCGTTGCTCCACAGAAGGTGTTGAAGACCCTGGGCGCCGATATCATCCGGCTCTGGGTGGCGGCGACCGACTATCGCAACGAGATGAGTGTCTCCGACGAGATCCTCAAGCGCACGGCGGACGCCTATCGTCGCATCCGAAATACCGCAAGGTTTCTTCTCTCCAATCTGAACGGCTTCGATCCGGCAGAGAATCTGGTTGCCCCTGATCAGATGATCGAGCTGGATCGCTGGGCGGTGGATCGTACCTTGCAACTGCAGCAGGAGATCAGCGAGGCCTACAAACAGTACCAGTTCCATCTGATCTACCAGAAGATCCACAACTTCTGCGTCAATGAGATGGGCGGTTTCTATCTCGATATCATCAAGGATCGACAGTACACCACCCAGGCAGACAGCCTGCCGCGGCGCTCCTGTCAGACCGCGATGTATCACATCATCGAAGCGATGGTGCGCTGGTTGGCGCCGATACTCAGTTTTACCGCCGATGAGATCTGGGATTCGATGCCGGGTGAGCGGGGTGAGAGTGTCTTTCTCGAGACCTGGTATGAAGGGCTCTTCTCTCTCGATGCGGATGATGGCTTCGATCGGGAGTTCTGGCAGCGGGTCATCGGTCTGCGGGTCTCTGTGGGACAGGCAATGGAGTCCTTTCGTGCCGCCGGTAACTCGTCCCTGGATGCGGAGCTCTCGCTCTATTGTGATGATGAGTTGAGATCGGCACTGGAGCGTTTGGAAAATGAGTTGCGCTTCGTGCTCATTACCTCGGATGTCAATCTGTTCCCCATGTCGGACAAACCGGCGGATGCGGTTGAGACCGACGACGCCGGCCTGGCGGTCGTGGTAACGGCTTCACCCCATGGAAAGTGTGTGCGTTGTTGGCACCATCGCGAAGATGTTGGGCAGGACGAAAATCACCCAGAACTCTGTGGTCGTTGTATCGATAATGTCGCCGGTGAAGGCGAGCAGCGTCGTTTCGCCTGATCAGGTTTCGAGGTATATAGTCGTGATGCGTTGGCTTTGGTTGTCCTTGATTGTGATTCTGCTCGACCAGGCGACCAAGCAGATTGCGGAGAGCCTGCTGACATTTAGGCAGTCTGTCTATGTTATGCCCTTCTTCGATTTCACTCTGCTCTATAACAGAGGGGCGGCATTCAGTTTTCTCAGTGACCAGGAGGGCTGGCAGCGCTGGTTCTTTATACTTCTCGCGTTTGGGGTGGTTGCTGTGATGCTGGCCTGGATATCCCGTCTACGACGGGAAGAGAAGTGGACGGCAGTCGCTCTTGCCCTGATTATCGGCGGTGCCCTGGGCAATGTCATTGATCGTATCCTGTTTGGTCATGTGATCGATTTTATTCATCTGCACTATGAGGCCTATTACTGGCCTGCCTTTAATATTGCTGACTCTGCTATCTTCTTGGGTGTGGTTTTTATGCTTTACGATGCTCTGGTGCTGGCCCGGAAGCGTCAATAGCATTAAGTTGTATGACAGTTTTTTGAAATTTATTGCATCATAGCTGTCTCTTTTTTCTGCTCGTCTGATAGCTGTCCAGTCTGGATTTGCGCAAAGTCTACAGCTTGTCTCTATTGCCTCTTCATCACAATTACTTTTAATTTATGGCTTGGGTTGCTCAGCTCAAGTCGGCATCTGTTGTAAAGCAGCAACATCAATAAAGATGTAGCATTCTTGCAATGACGGTTTCGTAATAGTTTAACTTCTGGATTTCACAATAGCGCCTCGAAACAGTTTTGTGTTTCTGAAATCTACGGAGTTATTGTAATGAAAAAAATCCTCTCTCTCGCCATTGCTGCTGCATTGGTCGCGCCCGCTGCTGCTATGGCCGACGCCACACTCTATGGTAAAGGTCACATGATTATTGCCAACACCGACGACGGCAGCGATGACGTCTGGAGTGTTGACAGTATCGACTCACGTGTCGGTGTCAAAGGCAGTGAAGATCTGGGTAACGGACTGAAGGCTGTGTATAAGTTTGAGTTTAAGATCAATCATGATGATGGCGATGGCTTGGGTGATCGCAACCAGTACGTTGGTCTTGCTGGCGGTTTCGGTACCGTCCTGCTGGGTCGTCACGACACTCCACTGAAGATGGCACAGGGTAAGTTCGATCAGTTCGGTGATTTGCCTGGTGATATCAAGTCCGTTATGCCAGGCGAAGATCGTGTAGACAACGTTATCGCCTATGTCTCTCCTGACATGAGTGGTTTTACCTTCGTTGGCGCCACTGTTGCCGGTGAGTTGGGTGACGGCTCTTCTGCGGGTGATGCCGATGCACTGGTTGGTCTGTTCGATCACCTATCGTTGGCTGGTATGTACAGCAATGGCCCCATCTACGCTTCTCTCGCCTACAACACTTACGATCTTGGTATTGTTGCCGATGCTGATCCAAGTGTGATTCGTGGCACCTTCATCTGGAAGGGTGGTATGTGGCAGGTTGGTGCGATGTTCGCTTCCACTGACATGGATGGCCTGATGGAAGATTCCGATGCGGTCGGTGTCAGTGGTTACGTTAAGGTTGGCAGTGCCGGTAAGATTAAGGCTCAATACCTGGTTGGTGATACCCCGGTATTCAAAGCCCCGATCTCTCCGTCTGTGAAAGTAACGGGTGGCGCGGAAGATGAGGTCACTCAGTTCAGCATCGGTTATGAGCACGCCATGAGCAAGCGTACCAAACTGCATGCCGGTTTCACCTCCTATGAGACTGATGTCTCCAAGGACGAGGAAGATACTCTGTTCGCTGGTATCGTCCACAAGTTCTGATCTGCATTTCAGTTGAGTGGTTATGACGGGGCCCTTGGGCCCCGTTTTTATTTGGGAATATTGAAGTAGCGTTCGCCTAACCCATATTTTCAACGACAGTTTATGACCTCGCATGGTGCCCAGTCCTGTACCGCCATGAGCCAGTGAGACTGTTTTAAATTATATGTATAGGGTGGGGTGGTCGAGATGCTTCTCCTGTGTCGGCATAGGGACACAGGCAATACACATGATGCTTCCTGCAAAGATAATCGTTCTTTGCTCATGGTGTGTATGGCTTAGTGAAGAGAATTTTTTAGGTCGCAGTGCAGATAAAGAAATTGTTTATTGTTATCCAACTAATTGAAAATGATTTGCTTGCCGGGTTAAAAATTTCGATTCGAGTCCGTTTAGGTCTATGTATGGGTGGTTGTCATCAGTGACAGATCATTGAGACGGGAAGGTTGTCTTCAGGCCCCTCAATTCTTGCTTCATCTTGTGGTCGAATGCAATAGACCAGACCCCACTCTGTTACCACTCGGATCCTGCCGTCTGATAGCGTGCTGACCCCAGCAGGTTCTCTCTTTGGATTGAGTGCTTCTGCCAGTGTCGATTCAATTGGTTTGGTTGTTTTTACTCCTTTGTTATGCCCTTCTATAGATGCGAATTGACGGGCTGTCTCTATGGCGGTCGTTAGTATCTGGTGGGAGGAAACCTGTGGTTGAACCGATCGTGATTGTTTGCGGGTTTCTGTAGGTTCTCGCCTTTTCCGGTCTTCTTTATGTATGCTCTTTTTGCCATCGAATCCTCTGGAAGTTGCAGAAGAGGAGAGCGCGGCTGGTTTTTTTTGCGGGGTTTTGGCAGGTGAAAGCTGCAGCTGGATCTTCCTCGACGTGGAAAGGTTGGGCTGTGACATGTTATTGAAAAGATATCGCCCAAGGATCCAGAGAAGCACCGCGTGTAGAAGGATCGAGATGACAAACGCAAGACTCACCCTCCTTCCGGATGGATAGATCAGGTCATTGGTTTCAATTGAGTCGTGCACGCTTTTCCCCGTCAATCCTTGACAGGGGTTGGACAGCGAAGGTGTCAGGTAGTTGCAGCCGGCTACAAAGGTATACGATGTGTCAGGGTGTGATGACTATTCGGCAGGTTCAGAAAGCAGCGGTTTTATCAGGCTGTTGAATACATTGTCGTCTATGATGCCCCGGTGGGCCTTGACGACTCGACCATTTGCGTCGAAAAGAACGGAAAAGGGGATCATGCCACTCTTGTTACCCCAGGCGGTGAGAGTGCTCCGGCTTTTTTTCTCGTTCAAGGCAAGGACCGGGTAGTTGATTTGTAAAGTACGTTGTACGTTGCGTAGTTTTCGAGGATCGTCCAGGCCGAGTCCAACGACTTGCAAACCGTGAGGTCCGAATTCTCGTTGGTAGTCATTCAGGTGGCCGATTTCCGCGAGGCAGGGGGCACACCAGCTGGCCCAGAAATTGAGCAGTATCACCTTGCCTTTCCACTGCTGCAGGTTTTGCATTTCACCTGAGAGATCGGGATAGCTGATATCAGGAATCATGGGGCGATTACCATCGCCGGCGGCAAGAACCCGGGCTTGCAAGGATATCATTAACAGCAGCCAGCAAATCCCCGCCAGCAACCATCTGCCGAAGGGCTGTTGAATGCCGGGGGGTGACTGCCGGCCACTGGATGAAAGCGGCATCATCTCACTCTTTATCTGCATCCGCGGTAACATGCCAAACGACCTGATATTGCTCAGACAGTTGGCTCATGTATTTCGCCAGCTGTTCCGTGATCCAGATCTGGCGTACACGGTCGCGGACGCTCTGGTATGGTTTCTGTCCGCCGGGGCGGCGCTCCAGAATAGTCACCAGATGGTAACCCATTGGGGTCTCGATCACCTCGCTGACCTGTTCATCTTCCAGCTTGGAAATGGCCTGTTCTATCGCCGGGTGACCTCTGCCCTCCATCTGCCAGCCCATATCTCCCTTGTGTTCGCGGCCGTAAGGATCAATGCTGTGTTCCGCAGCGAGGGTAAATAGACTTTCGCCAGCGAGTACACGCTCGCGCAGCGCTTCGGCTTCCTCGCGTGTGGCAGTCACCAGCTGACCGATGTGACGGCGTTCCTCAATGCGGCCGATCTCAGGATTCGAATCATAGAAGCGGTGTAGAACATCTTCGTTCGCAGTCCACTCGCTCTGTTTCATCTCCATTAAAAGGGCGGGTAGCCGCTCCCGGGCAAAGCTCTGCAGACGCGAGCTGACATCGACGCCGGCCGCCTCAGCCGCCCGGGCAATGGTGAGTAACTCTGCTTTTTATACAGTTGGTCTTTGATCCATTCGGGATTGCTTGGAGGATGTTGTTGGTGACGGATCAATTCGCCGTAGGTGATCTGTATGCCGTCTCCCTCCAGCAGGATAGCGTCGTCTGCTGTCATGCCCGGCTGAATACGCGACTCATGCAGTTTGATGTGATAGCTGTCGCGTAGTTTTTGAATGGTGTGATAGCGCAGACTGCGGTAACGATCGGAGAGATAGGCTGAGCGGGCAGCGTCCAGGGCATCGTTGTCACCATGAAGTTGAGATTGCATCTCTGCCAGCACGTCATCGGGTATTTTGATGCGCTCACGCAGTTTATCCATGTAGTGACGATAGAGCAGCCCCAGGCGGAAGGACTCCAGCTCATCCCGATATGCGGGGCTCTCGTCCAGCTTCAGGCGCTGGGCCTCCAGTGTCATCAGGCGTGAGGCGACCAGACGCTGCAGCATACTGCCTCGCAGTGCGGCCTGATCTCCCTCTTCCATGCCGGGAAAGCGTTCGGCGAAAGGGGAGCTTGCGAGCGCCGATTCGAGTTCGTTCGCGGTGACCTGCAGCTTGCCAATAGTGACCAGTATTTGAGGCGCTGTCTGTGCAAAACACTGGGGGGTGATAACAATGGCCATCGCCAGCAGGCAATGCCTTAATAATGAGATGGGATACATATTTCGGATCCTGATCTTGGGAAAAAACGGGTGACGAAAGTCACCCGGGTTTCTATTGATAAAATGGTTGGCCAACCTCTCAGCCGGCCAACCACTAGTTTGGCTGATCACTCTTCTGGGATCTTACCGCCAAGGTCGGGTGCACTGGCATGCATCCAGGAGACAGCGTCATCGTAGTCTTGCAGAATCGGCTTGCCTTTCCAGACATGCTCTTCATCATCTGCAATAAACGGCACACCGTTTTCATTCACCTCGTGACAGGCTGCGCAGCGGAAAGGTCCGTGGGAACCGTCCGGATTGTACTGCGGTGCCTGGCGATAGCTGGTGATGTCGGTATCCGGCGTCACAGGATATAGACCGTGGATCGACTGATGGCAGGACTGGCAGGCGAGACCTGCATGACCCTTGGAGTAGCGCATCAGACTGTGCTTGCCCGGCTGGTTGATGGGGAAGGCAACACCGCCCTGACCCTCAACGAAGGGAGCGGCGTGACAGTCGGCACAGTGGGGTGCGCCGGGAGAGAGCCAGTAGTCTCGACCCTTGGTGGCGGCGTCGTAGGGTACAGCGGCAGCGCCGGTGGCTCCCTTCGGCAGCTTCAGCGAGGCGATGTCGACAGCGGGATTGGCGGATAGCGGCACGACGTTGATATCGCCATCCTCATCCTTGGAGACCATCGGACCATTACCCTTGAGGGCGATGACCGCGATGTCGGGAACCAGACGCTCCTGGGCCCAGGTCAAGAGAATACCTGATTCGCCAGCGGTATCCCGACCCTTGCTGTCGAGCACGACCTTGGGATCGAGGTATTTGCTCTCCAACTCCTTGCGGCTGACACCGATTGCCTTGGCGATCTCATCCAGTGACTTGTTACGGATGGTCTCACCCTCCTGCTTGAAGGCATTCTTCAGGTTGTCGCGCTGATAGAGCTCACGCGAGAGCTGACTGTGACAGTTGGTGCACCAGAGACCCTTGCCACCCTCGTCGTTGCCGATCTTGGAAACGTTGGCCAGCATCCACTCACCGATGGCGTTGAGGTGTTCTGGGGTCTCGACACCGTCTTTGTCCTTGCCGGGATTGGCGTGGACATCACGGCCGACATAGCAACCACCGGACGCATCCCGGTTATCCCCCTTGGCATAGTTATTTTTGCCGTCTGGGGTAATCGGATACATATCCATATTGCCGTCCTGACGGTGTGCCGGGTGACACCCCTGACAAGCAGCGGTACGGCCTTGGGAGTCGGGCATCGGCGCTGCGGTCTGATGCACAGTGTGAATCGCCTGGGTCAGGGCCGGTACCGTCCTCTCTTCGCCGGTCTTCTTATCCTTGAAGGTCTTGGCGCCGAGTACGCCGATGACATTGTCGCCATGGCACTTCTGACACAGCACCGGATCCCGGCCGAGGCGATTGTGGGTCGCGCGGCTGTTGGGGTCGTAGTTCTTCAGAAACTCGGTACCGTTTTGGTCGTCGTGCATCTCCAGGATCGACACCGAAGTCGCCTTCAGGCTGGCCATCCAGTCGCTGGCGCCGAGCCCCTTCCAGAAGGCCTTCTCCTGCTTGTAGAGGGTGTACTTTTCACCGTTGGCGGTGTCGCCGCCGTGGCAGTTGGCGCAGTTGGGGATATCGATGGGATTGGTACCGACGAAGGTGATCGGCTTGCCGCTGTGGCTGTCGAGAATCGGCGCGCCGGAGTCGGCGTCAACCAGACTGACCCATGCCTCCTGGAACGGCTGGATGTCGCTCTCCACCAGGGTCAGCGGATCCTTGGCGGCGACGCTGTCGTTGAACGGCGTCAGCGGCAGACCCAGGGCGTCCCAGATACCTGGATTGGTCAATACGATCGGTACATTGTCCAAGACAGGGGATTTGGTGAAGACCTTGGTACCCACCGTACCGGTATAGTGCAGATGACCGCCTTTCAAAGGGCTGGGTACGGCCGCACCGGCCGGGCCGTTGTCGCGGGGTACCGGCACCTGGATGCCGACATAGGCCTTCTTGGCGTCGGCGCTGGTGTTTTCCGGGTTGGTCCCCTTCAGATCCTTGTAGACGTAGAGGTGGGTGAAGTAGGCGTTGGCGACGTTCTCGTTCTCGCCGTACTTGCCGTCGTCGTTGACGTCATAGG
>JBNKMQ010000318.1:0-2527 GCA_050293225.1 Sedimenticolaceae bacterium | reverse complement strand
CAGTGACCTGCCCCTCAAAACTCAAAACTCAAAACTCAAAACTCACCAGATTAGAATCCCTTCGCACCAAAAAAATCGGCCATCTCGCTATAGGAGAAGACCGGGCCATGCACGCAGACCATCTTCGGTCCGATCTGGCAGTGACCGCACTGGCCGATACCGCACTGCATGTTGCGCTCCATGCTGAACCAGATATCCCCATCCTGAATACCCAGCTCACGCAGATTGGAGACCGCCGCCATCATCATCAGTTCGGGACCACACAACAGGGCCACGGTACGCTGTGGCCGCAAGGAGATCTGTCCCAGCAGTTCCGTCACCATGCCCTGGTGTCCCGGCCAGGCGTGGGTGACTTCATCCGCCGCCAGCAACACCTTCACATCCCGCTCGGCAGCCCAGGCATCGTACTGCTCGCGCCAGATCAGATCGTTCGAATGTTTGACCCCCTGCAGGATCGTGATGTGTCCATAATCATCCCGTCGACGCATGAGATAGCGGATCACCGAGACCAGGGGTGCACAACCCAGGCCGCCGGTAATCAGCAACACATCCCGACCCTTGATCTTTTCCATCGGCCAACCCCGCCCGAAGGGACCACGGATACCGAGACGATCACCGGGCTTCAACTCGGAGATGGCCCGGGAGACCCGTCCCACCACGCGAATGGTGTGATCGAAGAAGTGGCTGTCCAGGGGATCGTTGACGATAGAGATAGCAATCTCCCCCACCCCGGCAAGGCTGACCATATTGAACTGCCCCGGTGTGAACTCGAAGGCATCCTGCACCTGGGTGTCTGCATACTGCAGCCGCAGGGAGAAGATCGTCGGCGCCTCCTGCACCCGCTCGTCGATCACCGCCGTATGGGGTAGATGGGGATCAAACATCGAGACTGCCCTCCTCCAGTACGGCCTGGGTTTCCGCCGTCAGATCAATACCTACAGGACACCAGGCGATGCATCGACCGCATCCGGTGCAGCCGATGCGCCCCTGCTGCTCCTGCCAACCAGCCAGTTTGTGTGTGAGCCATTGACGATAGCGTTGATCGATACCCGCCCTGACCTGGAAATGTCCCATACTGCTGTGGCCGGGACTGAAGCAGGAGTCCCACTGCCGGATCATCTCCGCCGAGGCCCCATCCAGCGCCACCTCGTGGGAGGTCTCGTAACAGAAGCAGGTGGGGCAGACCGCGGTACAGTTACCGCAGGAGAGACAGCGCTCCGCCACCTTCTGCCAGTGGCTATGTTCCAGGCGCTTATACAGAGATTTGAGTTCATCACTGGCGGGCAGGGTACGCTGCTGGCTTGCCGCGGCCCGGTTGGTCGCATCCAGCATCGCCTGCAACTGATCGTCGCTGGCCGCTTGCAGATCGAGTTGATCGGTAACGGCCTGGCCCTTCTCACTCTGGTGCCAGATAAGAAAACCCTCATCCAGTTCAGACATGCCGATGTCATAACCCCCATCCAGGGCCGGCCCATCCCCGGTGGAGGCACAGAAACAGGTGGCGGCCGATTGGGCGCAATCGATACCAATCAGCAGCAGGCTCTCCCGTCGCTGTTGGTAGTGAGGATCGGGATTTGGTCCCGATGAGAGAAAATGGCGATCCTGTATCGCCAGGGCCGCCAGATCACAGGCCCTGACGCCGATCACGGCGGTCGGCCTCACATCCGGCAGGGTCTGGGTAAAACTGACGGCCTGGGACTCCTCCCTCCAGAGCCTCTCCCTCGGCGAAAAGCAGAGGGGTTTCAACCCCTGAGGCCCATGATTCCAATCAAACAGACGGGGATTATCCGTCGCTTCCAGCCGGTAGTGGCCGGGTTGCTGTTCGTTGACCACCCCCTTGGGCAGTTGCTCGATATCATCCAGCTCGATGAACTGAATGGCGCCGTCCCGCACCACCGGTCCCAGAATCCGGTAACCCGACTGGGACAGATGGGTAAACAAGGAGCCTAACTGATCCCGCGCCAGAAAACCTGGGTGCCGACTGATGCTCTGATGGGGTTCCACATTCACACCTGTTATCTTTAGGTCTGTTACTTAGCCGCTATGGAAAGAGTCTAGATGAGTCCTTCATGATAGAAGTCATTCTTTTTGCCGTCCTTACAGATTAAGTTTAGTCAAGGCGCTAAAAAAATCGATGTTCTATGATGAACAAAATGAAGCCTGAATTGATGCTTTTCGAACTCCAACAACAATATAAAAAAATAGCTGCTATACCTTTTCTTAGCTAGAGACAGAATACCTACCAGGAAGCCAGTATATGTCGCAAAAAATGGTCACCATCGACGGTAACGAAGCCGCCGCTCACATTGCCCACCTCACCAACGAGGTTATCGCCATCTATCCTATCACCCCCGCATCCCCCATGGGTGAGTGGTCGGATGAGTGGTCCGTCCGAGGGGTCAAGAACATCTGGGGCTCAGTGCCCGATGTAATCGAGATGCAGAGTGAGGCAGGAGCCGCCGGCACTGTCCATGGGGCCTTGCAGGCGGGATCTCTCTCCACCTCCTTCACCGCCTCCCAGGGTCTG
>JBNKMQ010000317.1:0-1887 GCA_050293225.1 Sedimenticolaceae bacterium | reverse complement strand
GCCTCTCCGGTGGCCTGCACGGAGCGCTCGCCCTGGCGCTGCTACAGCAGTGGCGTCAGCAACCCTATAGCAACACGCTGCTGTTGATCCTGTTCACTGGTAAAATTGTCTGGGAGCAGGTGGCAGGACCGATCCCAGGCAGTGAATCCTGGGTAGCAGGCCGGGTGATTGTCGATTCACATCTTTACGGAGCAATCTGCGGCGGCTTAATATGGCTCTTCGAACGCCGTAAATCACTATTCCAGCATCGCGAGGTCTCCGGGTGAAGAAGCTCCTCCCACCACTAGTCTTACTACCACTGCTAACTGCCTGTCAGGAGGGGCCTTCTGTGGACATGACTCAAGTCACGCCGCAAGAACAGAACGCGGTTGACTCCCTGCTCTGGCTGCAACAGGCGGATGCCGCAAAAGATGCCCGGCAGGGACTGGATCGCGGTGACAAGCGGCTATTGGCGATGGCCACTCGAGGCAGCCATATACCCGGCATAGCCCCTGAACTGGTCTCAAAGGCCAAAAGCGTCTGCGGGGTGAGATATCTGCCCGGCTCCACCGACACGGTCATGGGCGAAACCCACCTGAAGCTGCTGCAGGCGGCGGAGATCTACGCGGCCAACTACAATCGGATCATGATCGACCACTGCCTGCCGCAATAGTCTGGGAGGGGGCCAAGCGCTCCTTTCACGCCCAGAACCAGTCAACCTTGTACCTGCACGCCTATGACGCTGATCAGTTTCAGTGCCTGTTCACGGCCATCAACCACGCTTGAGGGCAAGAGGCGCTAGCCTGAGCAGGATTCCAAGACCTAACCACAGGGGCAACAGAAACAGGGCGCCACCACCGCCACCGGAGGAGGTACGGCTCCCTGTGATGCTGGCGCTGACGAAAACATCCCCATGCTCCAGGGGTTCCCCATCCGTGGTCTTACAATCACTGGCAATCGGGGTGGTCGCGCTATTTACCGAAAAGTTACTGTCGGAAATGGCAAAAAAGACATTGTTATCGCAAGTCAGCATCACTCTTGCGCGAGCGATTTGCACACTCGGCAGGGTCAGCGAGGCCCTCCCGGTATTGTCGATTCCCGTTGCCAGCGTGAGATTTTCGTCATCGCTCTGGTCGCAATAGGTTGAGTCATCACCGCTGAGACTCAGCAGACTGACGGAGAGTGTCGGGCAGTCGGTGTCAGTTCTGGCGACATCCCACTCCAATGTCTGCGTGGAGCCGCCATGCAGGTCGACGGCACTGTTCAACACGCCCCCGGTGATCTGGAAGGGACCTTGCGAGGTGGTGACCGTGACTCGCCGGTCATCATCTCCAACCCCCGACTTCCCATCTCTTACCGTCATGCGGAAATCCAACGTGCGCGCAGTGGTCGGCAGCGTCTCACCAATATCGGTGGTAGTAGCTGCCAGCAGACTGCTCAAACGCGGAAAGTAGCGCGTCGGTGTGCTTTTGGGTACAAAACTACGGAACAGGGGGTTGTTACCCAGATCCCTGTCGACGGTCGAGCCGTCAGTGGCGATCCCATTAGCGTCGATCTGATCCCATTGATAGGAGAGTGTGTTGCCATCAGGGTCGGCGCTCGCCGAGCCAGTCAGTACAAAGGGGGTCTGCATCGGAATCGTGACATCAGCCCCTGCATCGATGGTCGCAGGAAGGCTGTTGCCTGTTGCAGACAGGGTTCCGCAACTGGCGCCCGTCCCGCTGAAAGCAAAACTATTGATCTGATCAATACTCGTCGCATGAAAGGTGGCATCCGAGTTGTCCTGTAGATTTTCAGCTCCACAGATGCCGGCATAGGCCATGATCGTGCTACCGCTACCCGGCTCGACGGCGGTGGATGGGGTTCGGTTATCGCCAGCACAATTGTCTGTCGTGCCGTTGAAGGTAT
>JBNKMQ010000316.1:0-1509 GCA_050293225.1 Sedimenticolaceae bacterium | reverse complement strand
CTGGCGAAGACGCACGGCTATAGCTGGCCCCAACGCGCCGAGAATACGCCTGGCGTTGGCAAGATAGTCATCGAGCTCCCGCCCTCCCTGATAGGCCTGGATGGCCGCGTACTGAATGGGTGCGCTGGTGGTGGTAAAGGTCTCACTGGCGACCACTGACATGGCATCGAGCAGCCAGCGCAGTGCGGGCGGAAACAGAAAGGTCCCCAGCCGCCAACCGCCGGCCCCGGCCCATTTGCTCAGACCACTGCTGATGATGGTGTGGTCCGGGTAATATCTGGCGATGGTGTCATGTCTGCCGTCGAATCGGAGCTGTCCGTAGATCTCGTCTGAAAGCACGATCAGGCCGTATCTTGCCGCCACCTCAGCCAGCGCGGCCAGCTCTTGCGGACTGTAGCTGGTGCCCACCGGATTGTTGGGATAGTTGAGGATCAGCAACCGTGGCCGGCTGGGATCCTCCAGACAGAGCGCCTCCAGCTCATCCGCCTGCAGGCGCCAACCGTTGTGACGCTGCGTCTCGATACGACGAATCTGGCGACCGATGATGGAGGCCTGAGGCGAATAGGAGACCCAGCTCGGCGCAGGTATCACCAGATCGCCGTAGAACACCAGTTGCAGAATGAACATCAGCTCCTTCGAGCCAGGTCCGATCAGCACGTCCTCGGCGTCGCGCTCGATGCCGTCAAGCCGCCGATGATAGCCGGTGACCGCCTCGCGCAAGGGTTGCAGTCCCTTCACCGGCAGGTAGTCCTTTTGATGCGCGTTATCTTTCAAGGCGTCGACGACAGAGTCCGGCACAGGAAAAGGCGACTGGCCCAGTCCCATGCGGTAGACGGTGCGTCCCTGGCCTTGCAGGGCCGCGCTGTACTCATTGATGGCCAGGGTGGCCGAGGGGTTGAGACCACGCACATTAAGATTGAGATGTGCGGAGGAAGGGGCCTGCCGGACTCTCACGGCGTTCAGATTCACGACCTTCATGACGACTACCTCATCGGAATCGCTGCCAATCAGCTAAAGGTCATCGAGCAATCTGTATGCCAGGCGGTAAACGATCAATTGAATTGTTTGTTTTTATTGGAATTTATGAAAGAACACAGGCTGTGCCAGTACGCCCCGGTTTGGTGCGGTCTCTTCCCGTGCATGCTTATTGGCACCGAATCTGCCCGCCTGAACAAGGCGCGCGCACTATTTGGAGTCGCAAATGCACGATCACCGAGGCCGGAGCAAAACCTAGTGGCTCAATACTAACAAGATTGAATTCCTGATCAGTTAGAACTGTTGAGTATCTGGTATTACTCGATCCGTTTAGTTAAAAAAACTCTACATGGATTTGCCGGTTAGATAACACTGTATATCTGGACTGGTACGATTTTTCTTTCTGCTGGTGATTGTCAGGTACCTCTTGATTAAAGATCATCCTGTCCTTCCTTTACCGCCAAAAGAATGCTTCGGCAATCATCAAAATGCCGTAGGGGTGATAATAAACAGCTTGTTTCGATCTATACTATA
>JBNKMQ010000315.1:0-20160 GCA_050293225.1 Sedimenticolaceae bacterium | reverse complement strand
CAAGTTCGGCGTCACCAAGATCCGCTTCCCTGAGACCTCCGGCATCGGCATCAAGCCGGTCTCCAGAGATGGCACCAAACGCCTGGTGCGCAAGGCGCTGCAGTACGTCATCGACAACGATCGCGACTCGCTGACCCTGGTACACAAGGGTAACATCATGAAGTTCACCGAGGGTGCCTTCAAGAACTGGGGCTATGAGCTGGCGAAAGAGGAGTTCGGTGCGGTTGAGCTGGACGGCGGTCCCTGGTGCACCTTCAAGAACCCCAAGACCGGTAAAGAGATCATCGTCAAGGATGTCATCGCTGACGCCTTCCTGCAGCAGATCCTGCTGCGTCCCGCCGAGTACAGTGTAATCGCTACCATGAACCTCAACGGCGACTATATCTCTGACGCCCTGGCGGCCCAGGTGGGTGGCATCGGTATCGCACCGGGTGCAAATCTGTCAGATACCGTTGCCATGTTCGAGGCGACTCACGGTACTGCGCCCAAATATGCGGGACAGGATAAGGTCAATCCCGGTTCACTGATTCTGTCCGGTGAGATGATGCTGCGTCACATGGGCTGGACTGAGGCTGCTGACCTGATTATCGAGAGTCTCGGTGCGGCTATCTCCGCCAAGACCGTAACCTACGATCTGGCCCGCCTGATGGATGATCCCACTGAGTTGAGCTGTTCTGCATTCGGTGATGCCATGATCGCAAAGATGTAACCATCATTTGAGTGTTCTGCCACTATTGTCAGTGGATATTGGTGGCAGACACTCTTCTCTTGATCCATGTGAGGGTCAGACCATAACATCCCGCGATTGGTAGAGAAGCTGTTCAAACTCCTCTGCCGGGATTGGTGGGCTGAAAAGATAGCCCTGATATCCATCGCACTGCCTCGCCCTGAGGAATTGCAGCTGCTCTTCTGTTTCTACCCCTTCAGCGATTGTTTTGAAACCGAGACGCCATGACATGGCGAGGATGGTCTCGACAATGGCATCATCGTTGGGATCGACGCCGATGTCACTGACGAAAGAGCCGTCTATCTTGATGATGTCTACGGGCAGCTTCTTCAGATAGGCCAGGGATGAGTAGCCGGTGCCGAAGTCATCGATAGAGATCTGGATTCCCAGCCGTTTTAACTCCTCCATCTTCTTGCGTACATCCCCGACATCTTCGATCAGTGAACTCTCTGTCAGCTCCAGTTCTAATCGCGTTGGATCAATTTGAGTCTCGCTGATCGTTGTTATCACTCTCTGTATGAAGTCGCTTTGCTGAAACTGTTTGGAACTGATGTTGACGGAGATTCGGCCAAAGGATCTGCCTTGAAATTGCTCTTCCCACTGTTTGATCTGTTGACATGCCTGTTGTAGAACCCATTGGCCCAAAGGCAGGATTTGTCCACTCTCTTCTGCTATGGCGATGAATTCTGTGGGCATGATCATCCCTTTTTCCGGATGATGCCAACGAATCAGTGCCTCCGCACCTAATAGCTTTTCGTCACCGGAAATGGTCACCTTTGGCTGATAGTGTAGTGTCAGTTGATTGTTGTGAATGGCACTATGCAGTGCGGTCTCCATATCCAATCTCTCAGATGCCAGCATTTGCATACTGGGTAGAAAGAAGCGGAAGTTGTTACGGCCATGCTCTTTGGCCTGATACATGGCAGCATCGGCCTGCTTCAGGATCTCGCTGACATTTTCAGAGTCGGGAGAGATCAGGGCGATACCGATACTCGGGGTGGAGTGGAGTATGTGGTTGCCGATTTGATAGGGTTGGGAGAGGGCATCGAGTACTTTCTCAGCAACATTCTGTGCCTCGATGGCTGCATCCTCCGGGTCTGCATGCAGATCCGAGAGCAGGATGACAAACTCATCTCCACCGAGCCGGGCAACTGTATCCTCCGCTCTGAGCATAAAACGCTGGCGTTCGGCGACCCGCTTCAGCAGCTCGTCGCCGATGCTGTGACCCAAAGAGTCATTGATGTTCTTGAACCGGTCCAGATCGAGAAAGAGTATGGCGCCTGTGCGACTATTTCGTCGAGCACTCTCCAGACGTTGTTCGAGGCGATCCAAGAAGAGCGCCCGGTTGGGCAGGTCGGTGAGAACGTCATGTAGAGCAGAGTAACGCATCTCATTAGACTGGATGCTGAGCAGTCGATTGCCCAGGAAAAGGCCAATCAATCCCAGAATCCACAAACCGCTATGCCAACCGATGATGCTGAATACACGACTATCTGCACTGGCCTGCAGTTCATCCAAGGGTATGCGTACGCTGATACCCCCCATCATCTCGCCTGGTTTGGCATGCTCTTCAGGATGACAGCTGAGGCAGGACTTTTTCGCTAACCTGGGTCTGATCATGCGCAGGTATGGTTTGCCCTCAATCTGGGTCACCTCGCTCCACTCAGACATCCCGCTCTGGAGCTGTTTGAGGCCTTTTTGTTCCCAGCTGTCCGGTGCGTTCTCCGGCCTGAGGGGGTTCTCTTTGGTGGTATGACCACGGATACCGTCAGGCGTCATTTTGGCTTCCTCGTCATGAACCAGACGAGTGAAGTAGGAGGAGTTCACCAGAGTGAGCTTGCGTCCGTCAGTGGTAGTGACATCCCGCTGAGGCAGATGGTCGAGATAGGGGTTGGGTAGGATGCCTTGGTCGATGGGCATATAGATCCCGCCAGCATGGGAGACCACACTACGGTAGATCAGATCTTTATCTATCGCTGCCCGAGCCTGAGCATTAGCTCTCTCTGGAACTATGCGTTGGTTCTGTTTAAGGTTCCAGTCGAGGGAGATGATGAAGACTGAACTCCACACCACTCCCGTCAGGATCGTCCACAGACTTAAGTTGGAGTTGCTGAACTTAAGCCTTCCTTTCATTTCGATAAATTCTCAAAAATTGTGTCGGGTATCCTGATCTGCCGAAGGATCAGGCTACAGACGACGACTGATGCCAGTTTAGCTTTCAGTCGTAGTACGAGAGAGTTGCCTTTTACCCCTTTGAGACAGTAACGGCAGATCCAGTGATCCCTTTAATATTGAGAGAGCCTGAGAAAAGCTGGTGAATCCGGCTCATCCGCCCCAGCTTTTTCCTGTGCTGGTCAGTCTCACGGCCGGTATAGCGGAATTTGCCTGATTCGTGCGTCGATATCCTGCACATACTCAGCGTATAGTGCTCCTTCGACTCCGCCGTATTGACTGTCAAATTGCGCTTGGGGAATATCTTCAGGCAGTCCATTTATCTCTGGAAAGAAAGTGGATTCGTCAGTAAGGTTTTTAGCCATCTGTTGCAGACGGAGTGCGCCGCCGCCGTCTCTTTCGAGCGCAACTTCTGCGAAACGTATTCCTGTCCTGTCAGCAGCCAAGTCGACAAAACTAAAACCACTGCCGCCCTGGCCGGAGTCCATCATCTCTTTGAATTCGCCGATAGCAAAACTGACTCCGCTGTCACCCAGAACTTTCAGGGCGGCGGAGTAGATGAAATGTAAGCGTAAATCTTTCCGATTCGCGACCCGTGTATTGACTGAATAGCCATCGCAATGAGCCAGTTCATCTGTAATGACCTCGCCAACAAAGGATTCAAATCGTGTGGATCCCAGGTAGATGGCGAGTGCGAAGAGAGCAGCTCTATTCTCGTCTACGGCATTGCCTCCAAACTGGGTTCGTTTCGATGCCAGATTGTAGGCCTCTGCCAGGTAGTAACCGAGGGAGATGGATTTTACCTTATGCCCATGTTCACCCAGTTTGCACAGTTGTAGGTAGTAGGCTTGGACGGCAACCGGGTCAGCGACCAGAGCGAACTCATCGCGTACCCCTTTTACTCTGTCTTTAAATAGTGAAACGCGCTGTTTTAGGTCTGGTATGGGTCGGTAGACGATGGTTGTTGTGTCACCTTTGACGGCAACCGATTTGACTGAATAGCGTAGAAGCGTGCCCAAATCATCTCCGGCTAATATGTTGACCAGTGATTCGCCAATAGCTAATGCCGTATCCCCCGAAAAGTGCAGAGAGCCCACCGACAGATAATTGAGGTGCAGGCCATAGCTGGAAGGGGAAACGCCAAAGCGGACATTAAGATATTGCCCTAGCGGATTACGTGGGACATGTAATGAGAAGGCGCCCTCTATACCTATCGGGGTTGTATTTACACGACCTTTAAATCTATTCATCCCTCGCATTGCTATCGCCAGCAGGCCGTTTACGTCCTGCTGACTGAAGGATACGGTGGACTCTTTTTTCTTGCTTCTTATGTCGTCACGAAGTTGGAGTGCGATCTGCTTTGCCTTGACTGCGGCGCTGGTATCCGCTTCGGCTACTGAGGTGATTGCGGGTTCAGATTCGCTAGCCATCAACAACAGGATAAATGGCACTATCAGAAAAAGCATGGCAATGAATGCCAGTAAAGAGATGGTTAGTGTTTTTTTACTCAATTTTAAGGCTATGATGTTTTAAGTCCGTTGGAAAAACAGTTGCTAAGCAAGACATGCTGACAGTTTGTGCTTGTGGTGGATAAGATAAATATACTTGTTTAAGAAGGATATTTAAATCTCGGATAACTTACCCGTTGTTACCACCAAAGAAATAGTTTATGTCTTCCTGGGACATATCGAAGAGTCCGCCTTCCTGTTCATTGTGATTGACATCTACCTCGTTCATGAAGAGTATCCAGACAGATCCCTTGTCAATCCCTCCATCATCATCGAGACAGGCGCCGACTGCCAAGTCATCGACTGCGTCACCATCCAGGTCACCTAATAGCGCAATAGAGCCGCCGAATTGATCATCACTATCGAGGCCGCCAGAAAAGTTGCCATCCGTCGCGGATATCTTGGAGGAGGAGAGTACGTCACCATCAGGCGTCAGAAACAGAATCCAGAATGCCCCACTATCGTTACTCTGTGGGGCACCTACAACCAGGTCATCAGTACCATCGCTGTTGATATCGCCGATATTTGACAGGGCTTCACCAAACTGGTCGTTGTTGGAAAGTGCTCCGCTAAATCCAGCCTGGTCCTGGCCTATGCGAGTCACAGAGGAGACTGTGCCGTCACGCTGCATGAATAGAATCCAGACAGCCCCCCGGTTAGTGCCTCCCTGGTCACGTCCGCTGAGACCGACCGCAAGGTCAGTAATGCCGTCACCATTCAGGTCGCCAATCTCGCTGACAGCGCTACCGAAATGATCTTCATTACTCAGGGTGATGTTTAGGTCACCGCTACTTGATGAGATCTTTTGTGAGGATTTTACAGTGCCGTCACTGTTCAGGAACAGAATCCAGACAGCCCCTCGATCAGTGCCGCCGTCATCATCATAGGGAACGCCGACGGCTAAGTCGGTAACGCCGTCACTATCGAGATCGCCGATATTGGCCAGAGCATGGCCAAATTGGTTATTCGTACTCAGGCTTTCGTCGAACTCTCCGCTATCTTCAGATATCTTCTGTTCAGACTGAACTGTGCCGTCGGCATTGAGAAATAAAATCCAGACTGCGCCCTTGTTTGCGCCACCATCGTCATCCTCTGGTGCAGAGACAGCGATATCCAAAAAACCATCACCATTCAGATCACCCAAAGGGGCGATGGCTTGGCCGAATTGATCCTCATTGTCCAGACCACCGGAAAAGTTTCCTTCGGAGTCTGAGATCTTTTGATGGATGTCGACCTGTCCGTCGCTATCCAGGAAGAGAACCCAGACTGCGCCACGGTTACTTCCATTGTCATCGTCGAAGGGTGCTCCTACGGCAATGTCCGTAACGCCGTCCCCCTCAAGATCACCAATGGTTGCGATGGAGAAACCAAATTGGTCGCCGGCGTCCAACTCGCCGGTGAAATTCCCGCTTTCGTCTGAGATCTTCTGCTCATCCTTTATATCGATTGAGTATGAGACACTGCATCCGCTGACAATCAGCAGCAAACAGAGTGTGAAAGGGTAGAGGAGCAGACGATCTATCTGGCGGTGGTCGAGTTGATGCATAAAGATCCCTTTAAGGTAAGCAAATCACTTTATACGCTTAGACGGTCAATAACAGAAAGAAACGGATTATCTTGAGAGTTCAGAAATCTATCTGAGTTTGCTCTGCGGAATTATAGTGCATGTCCCGATAGAACGTTTACAGATTTAGTGATTTTTACACTATCTTGCGGTTGGACTTGCATATCAAAGTAAGCAGCAATAGGCACCCTTGTATGGATAGGCCTATAACAGCGTCTCATGAGGCCTATGCCCCAGAGGGCAGGGCTGCGCCACTCTCTGTCATTGGCGAGGTCTTCACCTCTGTCCCTCAGCCATGTGATCTGTGTACCGTAGTTGGGTTCGGGGATGTTGTAGATCCGATGCTGTCTTATCAAACAGGCTTGCTTCTCATTCTGAGGTGGAATATCCAGTCGCAGAAACATACAGGCTGCATAACAAAGTCTCGATGGGGCATCTCAGGATTCGGATATTGAATAGGTGTGAATTCAGCAGAGATTTCGTTTGGTCAGCTTGCGTAACAGATGAGAGCGGCGACTGCGGCTGCTTTGCAAAGCGCAGTCACCGAAATAGGTCAACAAGATGTTCAGCCAGGGTTGACAATGAAAATGGTTGTCTCTGATCTTCAACATGATTGAGGTAAGTTAACGAGAATCAGAAGCCGTAGTTGACCATCAGGCGGACGAAATTACCATCATCGTGCATATCGGTGTAGATCAACTCCACGCCCAACTGCTCATCGATTTCATAGCTGGCATAGTAGTCGGTCTCATTTTCATCGACTTCAAAATCGACATGCAAGAGACCGACAGTCAGCCCCTCAATACCGCCATATTCGACACCTAGGGCAGTGGCCTGCTCGTCCTCCACGCCATCGATAGTATGGTCATCGGCAGATGTGAAGTAGGGACCACCACCGAAACCGTTGGTGACGGTGCCGGAGACATCGTTGTACGCAGCAATCAGGGTGACATCGTAAAGCGTATAGCTGCCGGTGATACCCCAGACATTCCCATCAGGTCCTGAGTTGTCATGGGTCTTATCCGATTGCGAACCGAACTGAGCGCCGAGGCTGAAACTGTCGGTTTCATACACCGCTTCAAGATAGAGTAGGTTTGCGAAATTCCTGCCAAGAAAGTACCAGCCTTGCACTGCGAGCTTGTCGATGCCTTCATACACAGCACCCACTGCGGTAATGCCGTCATCACCGTTCATCGCCTGAAACTCTTCCGGGACGTCGGTATCGACGCCGGCCCACTTATTCAGATGGGTGAGGTAGAGGGTAGTCCCGGCGATATCACTGTTGCTCATCAATAGCCCCTGAAAGGTATTGGGTATCATGCGGATGTCGTCGGTGTCGGCATGAGGGGTATCCAGTTCGAAGCGACCGATACGCAGAATAGTGTTGCCGTAGACGCCTTGTACGTAGGCTTCCCCCAGGATGGAGTAACTGCCGTTATCAGAGGCGAAAAATTCTCCGTTCTCGTCTTCAAACAGCTCGCCGGTGGTATAGAAGGTTGCTCTGGCGCTTAAACCGTTCCAGGCAGGGCTGATATATCCCAGTTTGCCACCGATGGCTGAGCCGTTGGTCTCTACACCGACCTCATCCTCCGCGTGGATAAAGCCGAGTCTGAGATTGCCGAAGACACCGATCTCATCGTCGGCGCTGACAGTGGTTGACAGGGCACATAAGGCCGATGCGATAAGAATCCTGCGGCCAGGTCGATTCATAGTGAACTTGAGTCCCCGAAAAGTTTTGGGATCTGTCAATTTTGAGTTCAGCATAACTATCTATTTCCAGTCAGAATGAAACAGGGTGCTGGCTGGCAAAGGCTGGCTGGCTAGGATTAATGATCTAAGGAACCTCTGAACAAGTCATGGACCGACATCTTGCCGCCAAAATGCACCGCTTCGGCGTTGCAGATCTTCGCAATAGCTTGCTATTACGTGCGATCAGCGCCTTGAATCGGCGCATTTTGATCGACAATCTGTTCGGCCCAGACGTATTCAGAGTTTCCCTAAGTGGTTGAGCGCAGCCTTGTGGTCTGCGCTTGCAAGGTTTGGTTTGAGAAGAGTAGGGCGGCCAGCCACAGTCTGAATCTCTTGAACATCGGGATCTCCTTAGGATGTTTTTTAATGGTGTAAATCGAGAGAGATTGGCTGGCGGGAAGCTGGCTAGTCGGTTGTTTCTATTTAGTCAGTATCAATTTCCCCTGGCGGGTAAGCCTCAACCGGTAGGTCTCCCCCCGGTGTAGGATTTCGATCTGATCTCGTCCCTGCAAGAGGTCACGACTCTCAATTGGTCGGATCGGGTTGATGGCTAGAGAACCTGGTGGGTTCTCAATCGAGGTGTATTCGTGATATTTCGACATATTCATTAAAAGCGATAAATGGTCAACATGCTGAAAATAGTAATGCGAACCATTCTCAATATCAAGTGCAAATTGCAATATCCGGTGATTTTCCATTCGAGCTTGTTCTGAGGCTCATCTGACCGAGCAGAGATAGCGTTTTGAGGCGGTGCTATCCAGGCCAGTTGGATTGGTCCTGGCTGATTCGTAGGTGTTAATTGATCTGGTAAATAAAGACATCCTGGTTCAGGCTGGAATCCAGAAGGTGTTACACAGCGCTGGGATATGGGGATTCCGGCCTGCGCCGGAATGACTAAAAACGGGTGGAACTACTTTATTTGAGCGTCTTGCGAGCGTGACCTTTGATCTTCAAGTCTGGCGGATCTGATTGAAAAAATCGCCGATCGCCTGGCTCAACCGATCTGAGCGGTTTGGATCTCGCAGGCTCTGCAACAGGCCGGGACGGGTCTCCACCAGGTAGAGCAGGTCGGTGAGTATCTGGTTGAAAAATGACTGCCCATGCTCGTTTGCTGCGAGTTGTTCCAGAAACTCCTTGCGGATCTCCCCGCTATCCAGATCCGTCCAGCAGCGACCGGCAATGGCTGCCAGGACATCAGTCCGACGTGATGAAGGGTGGGACAAGAGCTCACGCAACATCGTCTGTCGATGGGGTTGAGACGAGCTGAAGGATATCCCACGCAGGGTGGCGGTGATCACCTGGGGATCGGGTTCATCCTGTTTCAGGGTATCTCGACATCGCTCCAGCAATGCCTCTGCAAGCTCAGCAGAGATGGGTTCTTGCTCCAGTACGTGGCAGAGAGCTTCCAAAGGAGGTGAGGGGAGTAGGGGGATTGCCTCGATGAGGCGGGATTCGTTGTCATCCTGGGCATGTCGGGCAGCGACATCAGCGATACCCTGATAGCCGATGAATGACCACTGGTCCCAGCCCAGTTCTCCGCTGAAATACTGTTTTGTGTGGTCATAGAAGCGAGAGGGGGGCTGATTCATATCGGCTGTCAACCGGGCATGGAAAGCCGCCAGTCGCTCCTCCTTCGGCTGGAAGGCGTAGGGGCTCTGTTCCAGGGCGGAGGCAATATCCTTTTTCTGCTCCTCGACGCCGGCAGCGGCGTTGCCCAGGCGCTCCATGAGCTGGAACATGAAGTCGTCCCGCGCTGCCAGGGTCAGTTTGCCCTGTTCATCCAGGGGGAAGCGAATAAACCAGACCAGAGGATCCTCCGATCTCTCTCGGCCATCCGGATGCAGAACCAGCGCCAGCCAGGCCTGCTGTTGTAGCGGCTGGGGATAGGGGATCTCAGTACGCTCGAAATCGAGAATGGTATCCCGCCCCAGCGGAGTGATTCTCCGTCCCATGTCGTAGAAAAGGGGGGCAAGGCCACCGGCCTCGAGGAATTCGATCAGGGTATCTATTTTGGACATCTCAGCTCCTAGGGCCTGTTACTAACCAGAACATAAGTATCACGACGGCCTGACATTGAATATTAAAAGGTTAGGGGCTACAAGAATGGCTCAGCTCGGCGTTGCGGCTCTTGATAAGGGCTAGCCATTGTCTGCGAGCCGCGCCTTGATCTGAACCATTCTTGTAGCCCTGAGTGTCGTGATACTTCTGTATTGGATTAGTGTTAACAGGCCCTAACCCAGTCAATCAGGTGGTGTTCCCAGTCGTCTGCCTGAGACTCGGGTACAGTGCGGCCACGGATCGAGTGCCCGGCGGCTTCAACACTCTCCGGATCGCCGCTGACCAGGGGATGCCAGGAGGGAAGGGGCTTGTTCTCTGCCAACAGGCGGTAGGCGCAGGTATCTGGCAGCCAGTAGGGATCTGCCAGATCGTCGAGACCCAGGGTCACACAGGTGGGCACCCGGACTGAACGGTTGACGTAATCAGTGCAGCGACAGCTCTCCGGCTCGAGCAGATCGCAGACGATATTGGTGAAAAAGACCTCCCGGGTATCTTCGTCCTCCAGTTTCTGCAGGCAACACTTGGCGCAGCCGTCGCAGAGCGACTCCCATTGCTCTCGCGTCATGCGCTCAAGGGGGGTGTTTTGCCAGAAATTGTCTTCGTTTTTGGACATCGAAAGGGTGGGTTATTTCAGCTTGGGGGGATTTGAACATCTATAGTAGGCTATGTGCAATTCCCACTTATCATCCCTGGATCTTTCGATCTCCGAGAGATGTCCGGCGAAACAGATGATGAATGCTAAGTCAAGAGCTTTATACACAACAGACATTGCAATCATCCAACATTGGGACGTTAACGATTGTATCTCAATGCGCTTGTTAAGAAACGCGTGTAAGTTAATGATAAACAATACAAAATATTCATTGTATAGAATTTGCACAATTTAAACAGGTGACAGCAGCTTGGCGGGCTGGCGGCTATTTCTATCAGGTTATGAACAAAGTTATCCACAGCATCTGTGGACAGACTGAAGAGAAAATTCAGGTCTCTCGCTGGGGATGGAAGCAAGTCTCCCCAACTCAATATCCCAAGGTGGGGGGAAATCCTCAATGAGTCGTGAAAAAAGCGAATTTCAAGCAGTGGTGAATCTCCCTTTCGGCCAAGTAGGTATCTCCATGCGGGGGGAGACTTTGATCGGGGTGGACTATCTGGAATCGGTTAGCACGCCATATAGGGACAATTCACCGGGTATCCGTCGTGTTCTCCAGTCCATCGAGCACTATCTCTCCAATCCTACACATCGATTCGATCTGGAAATCGACCTGACGGGGACCGATTTTCAAAAGCGTGTCTGGCAGGCGCTGCAAGCCATCCCGGCGGGTGAGGCCCTGACCTATGGGGAGCTGGCGAAAAAGATCGGCAGTGGAGCCAGGGCGGTGGGCAATGCCTGCCGGGCCAACCCCTGTCCGTTGATCGTGCCCTGTCATCGGGTGGTTGCTGTCAATGGCCTGGGGGGATTCGCCGGCCAGCGCAGTGGTCGCAAGCTCGAGATCAAGCGCTGGCTGTTGCAGCATGAGGGGAGATTATGACCACAGATCTGGCCGATGAGACAGATCTTAGGCTGATCGAAAGATTCGCCGATGCCCTCTGGCTTGAGCGGGGGCTGAGTAGAAATACCCTCTCTGCCTACCAATCCGACCTGCGCAAGCTGGTGAGCTGGCTGCAGGAGAAGCGTGACTCTAGCCTATTACAGGCACAGCGGACGGATCTGCTTGCCTATCTGGCGACACTGACCCAGCAGGGACGTAAACCCCGCTCAACCGCCAGACTGCTCTCCTGCCTGAGACAGTTCTACCAACACGGCCTGCGGGAGGGGTGGGTGACGGCAGATCCCTCTGCCCGCATCGATGCACCAAAGCTGGGTCGCCCCCTGCCGAAGTCCCTCACAGAGTCCGAGGTCGAGGCGCTATTGAATGCGCCAACACTGGAGGATCCAGAGGGATTCCGCGATCGCACTATGCTGGAACTGCTCTACGCGACCGGGTTAAGGGTCTCTGAGCTGATCGGCCTGCGACCTGAGCAGGTGAGCCTGAACCAGGGTGTGATCCGGGTGGTGGGCAAAGGGGGCAAAGAGCGACTGGTGCCGATGGGGGATGAGGCACAGGACTGGCTGGTACGTTTTACCCAAGAGGCCCGCCATGATCTTCTGGGCGCCAGGGTCTGCCCCCATCTCTTTCCCACCCGCCGGGGGCAGGGCATGACCCGCCAGGCCTTCTGGTATCGCATCAAGAAGCATGCCCAGGCGGCGGGGATTAATAAGTCGATCTCTCCCCACACCCTGCGTCACGCCTTCGCCACCCATCTGCTCAATCATGGTGCCGACTTGCGGGTGGTGCAGCTGTTGCTGGGGCATAGCGATCTCTCGACCACCCAGATCTATACCCATGTGGCGCGGGAGCGCCTGCAGCAGTTGCATGCTCAGCACCACCCTCGGGGATGAAAGATAGATATTTCCAATATGAGGTCCCGTGCCGGTTTGTGGTAGAGTCCTCACCCAATTTTTACAGTGTTGGGGTGGATTTATGCCTTCATTCGATGTGGTCTCCGAAGTGGATATCCAAGAGGTAAGAAATGCGGTGGATCAGGCCAACCGCGAGGTAGGTACCCGGTTCGATTTCAAAGGCGTCGATGCCAGCTTTGAGTTGAACGAGAGCGAGATCTCACTGCGAGCGGATCAGGAGTTCCAGTTGGGTCAGATGATGGATATTCTGCGCCAGAAACTGGTCAAACGCAGTGTTGACGTCGCCTGTATGGAGATTGGTGAGCCTGAGATTAACCTCAATGCCGCCCGCCAGAAAGTGGTGATCAAACAGGGCATCGAGAGTGATCTGGCGAAAAAGATGGTCAAGGCGATCAAGGCCAGCAAAGTCAAGGTGCAGGCCCAGATACAGGGCGAGCAGGTTCGGGTGACCGGAAAAAAACGGGATGATCTCCAGCAGGTTATCGCACTACTGCGGGATGGTGACTATGGCCTGCCGCTGCAATTTCAAAATTTCAGGGATTAATTGATGAAACGACCACAGATGAACCTATCCGTCGCTAGACTGTTTCTTGCTGCGGCGACAGCACTATTCTTCTCCAGTGCAATCCTGGCCATGTCGCCCCAGGAAAAGGCCGATATTTCTAAAATAGAGGAGAGCATCAGTAATCAACTGGATGGTCTCAAAGCCGACCAGATTACTCCTAGTCCAATTCCCGGTCTCTATGAGATCCTGGTGGGAACTCAGATCTACTATGTGAGTGCCGATGGTGAATACCTCTTGAGCGGACAGCTGTTCGAAATTGCTGAACGCAAAGATCTGACAACGCCAAAGATCGCCAAAGTTAAGGCCAAGGCGATCGAGTCTTTCGGAGAAGATGAGATGGTGATCTTTGCACCGGAGAAGGGCTACCAACACACCGTCACCGTCTTTACTGACATCGACTGCGGTTATTGCCGCAAACTGCATAGCGAGATCAAAAACTACAACGATTTGGGAATTCGTGTCCGATATCTCATGTATCCTCGCGCCGGTATTGGTAGTCCCTCGTTTCAGAAGGCAGTAAATGTCTACTGCGCCGATGACAGAAACGATGCGATGACTCGCTCCAAGGCTGGTGAGGATTTGGAGGAGAGACAGTGTAAAAACACCGTGGCGGACCAGTTCGCCCTGGGCCATAAATTAGGCGTCAGCGGTACACCGGCGATATTCCTGGAGAGTGGTACGCTTGTGCCTGGATATGTCCCGGCGAAGAAGATGCTGGCAATTCTGCAGCAGAAGAACTCGTCGCGTTGAGAATCAAAAATAGATATTTAGGTCTGTGCTGACAGCCTAACCTGTTATTAGCTCGGGGGTTGCAGGAGTTGATCATCGATGTTGCCATGCGTACCGATAAAGGCAAGGTACGTGAGCACAATGAAGATACGGTCGGTGGTGAGCCAACTGAAGGATTGGTGGTCCTGGCCGATGGTATGGGTGGGGCAAACGCGGGAGAGGTGGCCAGTCAACTGGCAGTCGATCTGCTGGTCAGCCTTCTCAATAGTGAAGAGGATGAGGGCGGAGATAAATCTCTGTTCAGCAGCAGCGACCTGCTGGAAGCCATGTATGGGGTCAATCAGGCGATTCACGAGCTCTCCTGGCAGAGCCCCGACTATGAGGGTATGGGAACCACAGTTGTTGTGGGACTGTTTCAAAGTGATACCCTGATATATGCCCATGTTGGCGATTCCAGGCTCTACCGCTGGCGGGAGGGCTGTTTAGATCAGCTGACGACTGATCACACCATGATTCAGGAGATAGTCAACTGTGGCGATTTCGCGACTCTGGAGGAGGCGCGGCTCGCTGGGGTGCCGCCAAACGTGTTGACCCGTGCGTTTGGTGCCGGGCCTGAAGTGATGACAGACTTGGCTGAGACAGATCTGCAGCCGGGGGATATCTATCTCTTCTGCTCGGACGGATTGACAAATATGGTAACGGATAACCAGATTCAGACTATTCTGGAGAGAGAGGAAGGAGACCTCATGAAGTTGAATGATGAAATGATTGAATTGGCTAACGAAATGGGCGGATTGGACAATATTTCAGTTATACTAGCCCGCGTGGTCAAACTTGAAGATGAATACTGAATTGGCAAACAGTCGACTTGTGGAAAAACTTATCGTCATTACCGACGATGGAGAGTCAGATGAGTTTCCGCTGACGGAAAAGCAAATCTCCGTCGGAAGGGATGAGAATAACGTCCTCTGCTTGAAGGATAAGTCGGTGAGTCGCCACCACGCCACACTGCAGAGGGTCTTCCGCGGTTTTTCCCTGCAGGATGAGGGCAGTACCAACGGTACTCGAGTCAACGGTATGGCCATCACCAAGCGTTTCCTGACCCATGGTGATTTGATCGAGATCGGCAAATACCATCTGCGCTACTTTTCGGCAGAGGAGAATTCGCTTGCCGATGATGATCCAGACCGTACGGTGGTATTGAAGCCAGTGGGTCAATCGGCTCTGAATCCTCAAGCGGAGACTCCCAAGCCACGTAGTGTCGCAGAACCTGCAACGGCATATCCCGCACATAAAGCACCTAAACAAGAGCAAGAGAGTGGTGATATTACTGGTGTGAAGGTCCGTTTTCTCTCCGGTAAACAGCAGGGTGAAGAGAAGGCCGTCGATCGATCCTACTTCAGTGTCGGTAACCCCGGTGGGGATCTTGTCCTGATCAATAAGCGCCACAGTGGCTACTTTCTGGTCAAACTTGGGGGAGATGAGCCGCCCAAGCTCAATGGTCAGCCGATCAAGGCTGGTGGTGTTGAGTTGAGCAACGGGGACCGGATAGAGTTGGGAGAACTCTCGCTGGAGTTCATCAACCCTGCTTGATTTCGTATCTCGTCATTCCAGCCCAAGCATGATGCTGGAATGACGGACGCTGCAAATTAATCCTTTAGTCGAAAGCCGATCTCGATGGTCACCTGCCAGTGGGATACCTGGCCGTTTTCGATATGCCCACGGGTCTCTACCACCTCGAACCAGTTCATATTGTTGACGGTCTCGTTTGCCCGTGCGATGGCGTTGCGGATGGCGTCGTCGGTGCTGGTGGTGGAAGAGCCAACCAGGGTGATCTTTTTATAGATGTGATCGCTCATATGAACCTCTGCTTTTTTTCATTTTCTGATTTGTTGCCTCACACCACCTAAGAGGCTGATATGGGCACTGGTTTTGAGTGTTGAGTGGATGGGTTTGCTGCGCTCAGGGTTTATCGAACCCCTCTCTCTGGCCCTCTCCCACAAGGGGAGAGGGGAGGATCCATTTGAATTCAGTGAGCTCAGCCAGTCAAGTTAGGCAAACATACTATCCGTTTTCATCCTTCGCTGATCTGCGCATTCCCTCTCCCTTTGTGGGAGAGGGCCAGGGAGAGGGGGGAGTCAAACCTGTCAGTGCAGGAGAGATTCCAACTAATCCTCGTCAAACAAAACTAAAAATCACTCTCCCAGCTTCTGTTTTAGCCGATAGAGCGCCTCCAACGCCTCCCTGGGTGTCAGCTCATCCGGATCGATATCCTTTAGCATCGATTCCAGGGCCGAGACTTCAGGCTCGCAGGGCGTTAGATCAAACAGAGGAATCTGGGTTTGCTGTTGATCCGCATGCTGCTGGGCGCTCAGTTCCAGTTCGCGCAGGCGTTGCTTGGCCCGGGTGATCACCGGCTTGGGTACGCCGGCCAGGGTCGCCACCTGCAGGCCGTAGCTCTGGTTGGCCGGTCCCGGCCTCACCGCATGCAGGAAGACGATGGAATCCCCATGCTCTACGGCATCGAGATGTAGGTTTTCGATGCCCGCATACTCCTCCGGCAGAGTGGTCAGTTCGAAGTAGTGGGTGGCGAAGAGGGTAAAGGCGCGGATATCGCTGGCCAGCTCAACCGCACAGGACCAGGCCAGGGAGAGGCCATCAAAAGTCGACGTGCCGCGGCCGATCTCATCCATCAGCACCAGGCTCTGCTCGGTGGCGTTGTGCAGGATGTTGGCGGTCTCCTCCATCTCCACCATGAAGGTGGAACGTCCACCCGCCAGATCGTCGGATGCGCCGATACGGGAGAAGATTCGATCGATAGGCCCGATCTGCGCAGCGGAAGCAGGGACAAAACTGCCGGCATAGGCGAGCAGGGTGATGATGGCGATCTGACGCATGAAGGTCGACTTACCGCCCATGTTGGGTCCGGTAATGATCAGCATACGCTGCGTCTCATCGAAACTGACGCTGTTGGCGACAAAAGGCTCCCGGCTGACCTGCTCCACCACGGGATGGCGGCCATCGTTGATCTCCAGTCCCGGCTCATCCACCAGGTTGGGTCGGACCAGGTTGAGGCTGAGGGCCCGCTCCGCCAGATTGCACAACACATCCAGGGTCGCCAGGCCGTTGGCGCATTGCTGTAGTGGGATCAGGGATTCGCCCAGTTTATCCAGCAACTCCTCGTAGAGACGTTTCTCGCGGGCCAGGGCCCGCTCCCGGGCGCTGAGGACCTGATCCTCGAACTTCTTCAGTTCCGGGGTGATAAAGCGCTCGGCCCCCTTCAGGGTCTGGCGACGGATATAGTCATCCGGTGCCTTGTCTGACTGGCTGCGGCTGATCTCGATGTAGTAGCCGTGAACCCGGTTGTAGCTCACCTTCAGGTTGCTCAGGCCGGTACGCTCTCGCTCCCGGGTCTCCAGGTCGATGAGAAACTGGTCGGCGTTCTGGGAGAGCCCGCGCAGTTCATCCAGCTCGCTGTCGTAGCCCTCGGCGATAACGCCGCCGTCGCGGATCAGCATCGGTGGCTGGGGGATGATTGCCTTCACCAGCAGTCCATGTAGCTCGGGGTGCTCACCGATCTCGCTGGCCAGGGCTTGGATCAGAGGGCTGTCGATCTTCGCCAGCATGGGTTGCAGGGATGGCAGCAGGCCCAGGGCGTCCCTTAGGGTGGAGAGATCTCTCGGGCGGGCGCTCTTCAGGGCGACTCGGGCCAGGATGCGTTCGATATCGCCGATACCCTGGAGGACCTCCTGCAAACTGAGATAGGCGTGCTCCTGCAGTAGCTCATCAATCGCCGCATGACGTTCTGCTACTGTCTGACGATCCCGCAAGGGCTGGCTGATCCAGCGACGCAGCATGCGGCTGCCCATGGCGGTGGCGGTGCTGTCGAGGATCCCCGCCAGGGTGTGTTGGGGCTGTTCCGAGAGGGAGTGGACCAGCTCCAGGTTACGCCGGGTGGCGGCATCGATGATGATGCTCTCATCCCGTCGCTCCACCCGCAGGCCACGGATATGGGGCAGGGCGGCGAACTGGGTCTCCTCCACATACTGCAGCAGGCAGCCGGCGGCGCCGATGGCCAGGGGCTGCTCCTGGCAGCCGAAGCCTCCCAGATCGCGGGTGCCGAACTGCTTGGTCAGCAGGCGTTCGGCACTCTCCTGGTCAAAGTGCCAGGCGGGCCGGCGGGCGATGCCGGCACGCAGAGAGAGGCTCTGATCCAGGGTTGAGTCCTCATCCAGCAGTAGCTCTGCCGGGGAGAGTCGTTCCAGCTCTCCTTGTAGTGCTGCCAGATCTGTTGGCTGCTGGATAGTGAAGCGGCCACTGGCCATGTCGAGGACCGCCAGGCCGAAGCCCTGCTCGGCTTCGTTGAGGGCCACCAGCAGATTCTCCCGCCGCTCATCCAGCAAGGCCTCATCGGTGAGGGTGCCGGGGGTGACGATGCGCACCACCTTGCGCTCCACCGGTCCTTTGCTGGTGGCCGGGTCGCCGATCTGCTCACAGATCGCCACCGATTCACCCAGACGCACCAGGCGTGCCAGATAGCCCTCCGCCGCGTGGTAGGGGACACCGGCCATGGGGATCGGCTTGCCGGCAGACTGGCCTCGCTTGGTCAGGGTGATGTCGAGCAGGCGCGCCGCCTTCTCAGCGTCGCCATAGAAGAGTTCGTAGAAATCCCCCATGCGGTAGAAGACCAGCATATGGGGGTATTCTTCTTTGATGCGCAGATACTGCTGCATCATGGGTGTGTGTTTGGTTTTTGTACTCACTGATCGAAGATTTGGGGCCGTTTGGCAGGTACTGGTTGTTTGGCAATGGGATCGTATGATAAAGGAATTAGCCAGAGAGGACACGGATGGAATCGATTTATTCATACGTATCTGCTGGATGGTCGACAGTGGGAATTCATGAAATGATAAATTCTGTTGCGATCGACTTTGTCCAAGCATATAAAGTGCTCTTTGTTTGAACGGGAAATAATGGACTGGACAGATGGGCTTTTTTCTAAGTATGTTGCCTGAGAGTCGACAGGGATGAACCTGCTGAGTTTTAGTTTGTCTACTGTTCTTCATGATGAGTGTCATTGTGCTGCTCATTGTCCTGCATCTGAATTCGACGAGTAGTACAGTTGAAAACCTATGAGTAGTACCAAGAGACACAAAACTCCCTACCTGATCGTCTTTCTTCTTTATCTACTGATATTTGGAACACCAACCGTCACTCACCATGAAGCGGGTAGTTACTACTCTGGATTTCTCTTGAAGGAAGAGCCCAGGCAATTTGGGGGTGATCCAAGTGGATACATCGGTGTCGGTGCGCTGCTAGTTCCTGTTGTTGAAACATTCGAGACAATTATTTTTGTGGTCGGCATTCCGGCACGCCTTGTTCTTGAAACCTGTCTCATCCCTTATGATTTGTACCATCGTGATGCTTTTTTGAAACAATATGGTATGCGTACAGCTAAGGAGGTTCGCTCCTTTCGTCACGCGCTTGATGTATACAAAGCGGGTTATTTGGCGGATACCTCACCACTATCCAATGCTGTTATTCATCAGATGCCGATTACTGAGCTGGAAAGGTTGTCAGCTGAAGGCGTTTCTGTCGATGCAAAGGACGAAATGGGCTTTACCCCCTTCGACTATGCCTTGGTGAAAAACAATCTGGCGGTCGTGCAGTGGTTGATTGAAGAAAAAGGGGTGGCTATCAATCCTGAAAGCGTCATTAGCGGTGTGCGAAATGGGCAGCTTATACCAGAGATATTTGTCTATCTCCTCGAGCATGGACTTGATCCCAATACGACAGACGAAGATGGCGATTCGCTGCTCCAATTTGCCGTTGCCTACGAAACGGATGTCGTGGCAAAGAAATTGTTGGAACTCGGTGCTGATATAGACAAAACCAATGAAAGTGGCAAAACGGTTCTGAGGCAAGCGGTCCGCTATCGCAAACAGGAGTTGATCGAACAACTGATACAGAGAGGGGCGGATTTTCGTGCCGTGGACAAGCGTGGAGAGACAGTGCTTTTCAGTGCAGAAGGTGAGCAGTTGATCTACTTTTTAAAAGCCGGTTTGGATATCAACCAGCAGAATAAAGCGGGCGAAACACCTCTATTGGAAGGGCTGAGCCGCTACACCAACGACATGTCGATTTTCGCAGGTCGAGTTGAGACCTTACTGGAAAATGGGGCAGATCCAAATATTCCGGCCAATCGCGGCTTTACTCCCTTGATAAAGGCAGCTTCCTCTGGCATGGATGATGTTGTAAAGCTGTTGCTTGAAGCGGGAGTGGACATAGATGCGCAAACCGAGCGCGGGAAGATGTCAGCATTGATGTATGCTTTGCATAACGGGCATTCGCAGGTTGCGGAGCGGCTTTTGAAAGCCGGTGCATCTACTGATCTTTATGACTGGGAATTCCAGACTGCCTACGACTACGCAAAAAGCCGGAAAGACGTCAAACTGCTCAATCAATATAAAACCAAGCGTCAAAAAAATGAGCGTGATCGATCCTGACCTAAGCTCGGCATGTCAGGGGCTGTTGGCGGGTGCAAACAGACTGTTCTGCAGAGGTTGATCAGCCAAGCGATCTATTCTCAAATAAGATTTTGAGAGAGCAGATTGTCTGATGATAACC
>JBNKMQ010000314.1:0-17256 GCA_050293225.1 Sedimenticolaceae bacterium | reverse complement strand
AGTTCGGTGGCACAGACCAGGATGGCATTCTCCAACTCCGGATAGTCATCGCTCAGATCGAGACCGCCAATCAGATTCGCTTCAGCCAGCGTCTTGAGCGCATCTTTAGCTGTTAGCGGCAGACGTAAAACACGTTCGTGAAATACAGACCCTGAAAAGAGTGGCCCAACACCGGACAGGCCACAGAGGGCCTCAGACAACTTCGCCGTATTCGCATGACAAGCGGCAGCAACTCGCTGCAGTCCCTCACCCCCCATGATTGCCATGTGGATGGTGGCTGCCGTAACCATCAGGCCCTGATTGGTACAGATATTCGAGGTCGCCTTGGAGCGGCGGATATGCTGTTCACGGGCCTGCAAGGTCAATGCATAACCGGGCTTGCCATCCAGGTCCACGGTCTTGCCGATAATCCGTCCCGGCATCTGCCGCACCAGTTTCTGGCGACAGCAGAGAAAACCAAAATAGGGGCCGCCGGATGATAAGGGCGCACCCAGGGGCTGGCCTTCACCGCAACAGATATCGGCACCCTCGCCACCCCACTCCCCTGCAGGCTTGAGAATCGACATCGCCAGAGGGTTGACCACCGCAATGGCCAGCATGCCGTTGGCGTGGGCCCAGTCGGTCAGCTCATCCACAGACTCAAGAACACCGAAGAAGTTGGGCTGGGGAATCACCAGGGCGGCAAAGTCTTCCCCTGCATGTTGCTCAAGCTGTGCCTTATCCACCTGACCGCTCTCGCGATCATAGTCGACCTCTACCAGCTCGATACCCTGATTGCGTACGATACTGCGAGTCACACGACGATAGAGGGGATGCAGGGTACGAGGCATCAGTATCCGCCCCGATTTCGATTTACGATTAGCCCGCACCGCCATCAGAACCGCCTCGGCCAACGCAGAGGCGCCATCGTAAAGAGAGGCGTTGGAAACATCCATCCCAGTGAGTGCAGTCATCATCGACTGAAACTCATACAACAACTGCAGCGTGCCCTGACTCGCTTCCGCCTGATAGGGGGTATAAGCGGTATAGAACTCCCCCCTTGTGGTGAGTTGCCAGACCGCTGCGGGGATATGATGATCATAGGCGCCGGCACCGAGAAAACAGACAGGCTGCCCATCCTGACCCGCCCGCGACTGCATCAGGCGGGAGACCTCCATCTCCGGCATCCCCTCGGGGATGGATTCAAGTTCGCCGCAACGGAGTTCGCCGGGAATCTCATCGAACAGGTCATCGATGTCTTTGACACCGATGGTGGAGAGCATCTCCTGAATGTCCGCATCTGTATGGGGAATGAATGGCATGGTCGCCTCTTACTCTCTAGTGATCTTCTTCTGCGACCAGCGCATCGTAGGCGTCTGCGTCCATCAGATTCGCCAGCTCTCCGGCGTCATCAAGTTTAACCTTGAACATCCAGCCATTACCGAAGGCGTCTTCGTTGATAGTCTCCGGCGCACCGTCCAGGGCCTCGTTGATCTCAGTGACCTCTCCGGTGACCGGACTGTAGACATCGGAAGCGGCCTTCACCGACTCAACCACAGCGCAATCGCTACCGGCCTCGACCTGTGACCCAGCTTCAGGCAGATCGACAAAGACCAGATCGCCCAGCAGCTCCTGGGCATGTGCTGTGATGCCGATAGTGACAGTGCCATCACCCTCGTCTTTGACCCACTCGTGGGACTTGCTATAGCGTAGATCCGTTGGTGTATTGCTCATGATCTTATTCCTGACTGGTTAGATTCGTTGTTAATTAAAGGATCAACCCGGTCTCAATATCGCATGTGAAACCCGGCAGCATAATTCGTTCTCTCTCTAGAGATCCAATTGCGATTTGCCATGACGTACAAAGGGAGGCTTCACCACCATCACCGGAATACGCTTACCACGCATCTCCACATCGCAGCTATCGCCGATACCGGGGGCTACCCGAGCGAAGGCGATAGAGCGTTCCAGGGTCGGCGCAAAACCGCCCGAGGTGATCTCACCGATCGGCTCGTCGCCATCGAACAGCTTCAAATGGTTACGCAGTACCCCTCTGCCGGTCAAGACCAGGCCGACGAAACGCTGTTTTCCGCTATCGCCACGCTGGGGCTCTATCGCCTCTCTACCGATGAAGTTGCGATCTTGTGGCTCCCATGCCACTGTCCAGCCGAGGCCGGACTCCAGGGGCGAGGTCTCCTCATCCATATCGGAACCATAAAGGTTCATCCCCGCCTCCAGACGCAGCGTATCTCTGGCGCCCAGGCCGCAGGGGGCGACACCGGCTTCGTTGAGCTGACGCCAGAAAGAGGCGGCCTGATCCCCTGGCAGCATGATCTCGAAGCCGTCTTCACCGGTATAGCCGGTCCTGGCGACGAACCATTCGCCATCTTTTGCTGCAGAGAAAGGCTTCAGCGCAGATGCATTTTCCTGCAAGGCTGCAGAGAGCAGCGGCAATGCCTTCTCCCGCGCATTGGGACCTTGTACCGCGATCATCGCTAAATCTCGTCTCGGGGTTATGGTCAGATCGAAGCCTGCCGCCTGCTGCTCCATCCAGGCAAGATCCTTCTCCGTAGTGCCGGCGTTGACCACCATGCGGAACCAGCTCTCATGCATGTGATAGACGATGAGATCGTCCACCACCCCGCCCTTCTCATTCAGCATGCAGGAGTAGAGCGCTTTACCCTCACTCTTCAGCTTATCCACATTATTCGCCAGCAGGCGGTGCAGATAGGCCTTCACCCCAGGACCTTCAAGATCGACCACGGTCATATGGGAGACATCGAACATACCGGCATCCCGGCGTACCTGGTGGTGCTCCTCGAGTTGGGAACCATAGTGCAGCGGCATCGACCAGCCGCCGAAGGGGACCATTTTGCCACCCATGGACTCATGGGTTTGATAGAGGACGGTCTGTTTATCCATCACTGACTCCAGGTTCATAAATAGAAAAGGCGGCGCAGGGTTAAACCCTACGCCGCCCCTCTGTCCAAAACCTGAGAGTTTGGCGCCAACTCAATCAACCGGCATCTTTGCCAGCGAGATTCAGCGCCTGCCCCGTCGGTGGGTGTAGTTACACCACTCTCCAGAGTCGACCTAAGCCGCTAATACGGACTTGCCCTCACGGTCCTTTTGCCTGAGCGATTCCGGGCGGGATTGCGCCTTCGGCGTCGGATTCAACCGAGCTCTCCCACGAGGGTGGGTCGAGCCGAGACTATAACCCGCCCCAGTGGGAAAACCAACATGAAAAACCCTGCGTCTTGTAGGAGACGCAGGGTTTCGTTGTAACTAGCCCGTATGAAATATGCGGGCTAGGGCCTCTGGTCATCTACGATCACCAGCGAATCGGCGGTGAGGCTGTCACTAGCGCACTGACCGCTGACACCGACCTCCTGCCCCCCCGCCAGCACGCCACCAGGAGAGACATCCACCGTGGTTTCGGTAATGGTGACCGTGGTTACAGATGCATCATCAGCCAGGAGAACCATCAGGTCCCCGGTGACGCCACAGGGGGTGGTGCCCGCTTCAGGGACCAAGGTGAAGCCGCCGGTCAACAAACCACCCACAGTGCCTGAAGCAGCCACCCGGCCATCCATATCGGTATCGACGATGACCACAGCCGCCAGCACTGGATCGGTAGATCCCGCCTGAACGCCATCCACCTTGATCATTCTCGGCACCAGAATGGCGGTGTAATCGAGCACCTCACCCGACTTTGAGAGGATACGGCTACCATTGAATCCAGTAGGATCCTGCAGGTTGACCGAAACAGTTGTTGAAGTCAGCATGGAAAAACCATTCACATCCGCATCAACAGAGACGGCACCGTGCAGCTGGACAAAATCACCCATCTCCACCGCCAACCCATCCAGGGCGAGCTGAGGACGGTGGTCGACCAGAATCTGTCCCGACTCATTCACCAGCAGGTTGTTCACGGGTATAACCAGGCTCACATCGTTGCAGTCCACATCATCGGGATAGGGCTGTGAGGCGGCATCTACGGTTGCATCCCATATTCTGCAGAAACCGCTACCCGGGAGTTCGGATGCGGGGATCTCCGGGACTTCATTATCTATGACCAGAGAAGAGACCAGACCCACTACGGCAGCGCTCTCACCCAGATTGGCCGACTGCAGAAGATCAGCCAGGGGAGCAGCATCACCACTCTGATTAACGTTATCGAAGAAGGCCGAATCACTTCCCAGCGCCACTGCAACACAATTCCGATTCGCCGCATGGTGGGTCGGTAGTGCATCACAGAGCAGAAGCTCTTGCGCCGAACTATCCAGGTCTGCGATTACTCCCTCCACCCGTACGAGCTTGCCGGTGAAGCTTCGGTTGATCACATCCACAAACACCACTGGACGGAAGTTATAGGTCGTTTTACTACCTGTCTGCACGATGTGGATGGAGTTACCCGCATCCATATCCAGCTGCAGGGTTACGGACGCATCTGGTGATACGGTAAAGCAGTCCCGCGCAAGGAGATCGAGCTTTCCGTTTCCTGGCAGTTTGGGATAGTGGCTGCTGCCGTCGGCCGCCAGAACCAGCTCAAGCCCATTCGGATTGCTCAGGGTCAGTCTGACCTTACAGTAGGTCCCCACAGGTACATCGTTATTGAAGGTGAAGGGTACCGACTCATTACGCAGCTGCAGCAGGTCTACCGTCTCAGTCGGTCCATCGATAGAGTGAGACCCTGACACTATCCCCACCATCCTGGCCAATCAACTCTACGCGCTCAATCGAGGCATTGATGGCTGAAAACAGATCGGGATCCGCCGGTGCGTCAGTCAGCATGACCGCGACTGATCCGGTTCCAGCGGAACTTGAGGTGGAAGTGGATGAGCCGCCACCGCAACCGGCGACAAGTGAAAGGATAAAGAGTGCCAGCGAACCCAGCACCCAGTGCAGTTTATAGTGGGTCATTTCGATCTCTCCTCGCATCTTATGTGCGTTTATACGTCACACATATATAACGATGACGTCAGCAGAGAAACACCCGGAGGGTAAAAGTTTGCAATATCGGTCACGAAAAATTCGCTGAATTCACAATCGAAAAGTGAGCAGAAGTCACCTTAAGCGCCTATGAGAGATCAGAATAATCCCGCACAACTAGGCCTGGATCAGATAATCAGCGTGTAAACCGGCCTTGGGCAACCGGTGAATTTAATTCCTGCCAGATTGATAACGCGCAAGGGCAGGAAGCTCTCCGCTCAGCCCCATCGCTCTTTTCACCATCAGGTGCTTGAGCGGTCCCGAACGGTCCGCCAGGGTGAGACCCAGGTTTCTGGCCCATTTCAGTGGAGGGATCTCGTTGCTGAAGGTCCGCTTGAAGGCATCCATCGCTCCCAGCATACCCATGTTGGCACCCTTTCTTGCCCGCTCATATCTGCGCAAGGTGGCAATGCTGCCGATATCCCGCCCTTTTGCTTTGGCGTCGATCACTGTCTCTGCCAGAGTGGCCGCATCGAGAAAACCAAGATTGACCCCTTGTCCCGCCAAAGGGTGTATCGCATGGGCGGCGTCTCCCACCAGGGCGAGACCGGATCGTATATAGGTTTCCGCATGACCCAACCTCAGAGGAAAGGCGCCTCTTGGCCCAACGGCATTGATCTTACCCAGCATCTGTTCACTGGCCAGGGTCAATGCCTGACAGAAGTCTGCATCACTCATCCCCATCAAGCGTTCTGCTTCTTGTGGTGAAGTTGACCAGACGATGGAGCAGCGTCCGTCATCGATGGGTAGAAACGCCAAAGGCCCCGTCTTCATGAAACGCTGGCGCGCTGCATAAGCGTGATGTTGTTGCGGCCAGATGGTGGCGACAATGGCGTGTTGATCGTAATCCCAGCCTTTGGTCTCTATACCTGCCATCTGTCTGATCTGGGAATCCCTGCCGTCTGCCGCCACAACTAATTTGGCTTCCAGCTGGGTGCCATCATCCAGGATCACGCCTGGATTTGGATCCAATAGAAGTTGTGAGACTCGTGCGGGATAGCGCAGCTCGATATTATCCAACGACTCCATGCGTTCCCACAGCGCCAACTGGGTCACCCGATTCTCGACGATATGCCCCAGGTTGGCTTCGCCGATCTCTGCGGCATTGAAGTGGATACGGCCACTGCCACCCTCATCCCAAACCTCCATTTCGTTATAGGGACTGATACGCAGTTGGCTCATCCGTTCCCAAGCACCGAGGTTTTCCAGCACCCGTTGCGAAGCTCGGGTTAATGCAGAGACACGCAGATCGACCTCATCTTCAGGCCATTCGCGCTGAGGCTCTCTCATCTCTAACAGGCAGACCTTAAAACCCGCATCTGCTGTTGCGCAGGCGAGCGCACTACCGACCATGCCACCGCCGACAATGATCAAGTCATAGATATGGTTATTTGATTGTTGTTCAGCCAAGGGAGATCCCCCGTGCAAGTCGCGGCAGTCTGCCGTTGAGTCCCATGAACTGTTTCGCCACCAGATGCTTCAGAGTCGGCATGGCGTCCAGTCCCAACAAACCAAGGTTACGCGCCACCCCAAGAGAACGCATGGGGTTGGCAAACATCCTGGCCAGGCTATCGGTAATCAGGGCGACTGCTTGCTGATCCCGCCTGCGCCACTTGTCGTAGGCCTGAAGTAGATTGTCATCACCCGGATCCCGTTGATCAGCGGCGGCGTCGCATAGCAGGTCAGCCAATACTGCAACATCCCGCAATCCCAGGTTGAAACCCTGTCCGGTAACCGGGTGGATGGTGTGCACTGCGTTGCCGATCAAAGCGACTCTCTGTGATGTTTGATCCACTGCCTGCCTGAGTTTCAAGGGATAGGAGACACGCTTACCGATGGTCTCCAGTTTACCCAAGCGATAGCCGAAGCGATCCTGCAGACGTTGAAGAAAAGCTTCATCGGAGAGCGACATCAGACCATCGACCTGATCATCCCGCGCCGTCCAGACCATGGATATACGTTCATCCGTCATGGGTAACATCGCCAAGGGCCCAGTGTCCGTAAAGCGTTCATAGGCTATACCCTCATGGGATTTGGACGAGGTCAGGTTGGCGATAATAGCGGTCTGGTCATAGCCGCTCTCTTTCATCGGGATAGAGAGCAACTCCCTCACCTGGGAGTCACCGCCATCAGCGGCAACCAACAACTTGGCGCTGACACTTTTCTCTTCCCCTTCCAGATCAAGCAGGGTCTCGACTGCATCTGTTTTGGTAACAAAACTTTTGAGTTTGGCAGGACAGATGAAGGTAATATCCTTCTCTTTCGCCAGATCCTTCTGTAACGCCTCTCCCATAGCCCTTGCGGTGGCGACATAACCCAAGGCATCGACCCCCTCTTCCACATGATCGAGATGGGGAAAGCCGAAGTGGCCACGCTCAGAGATATGGACGTGCCGAATGGGTTCAGCCGCAGGCGACAGTGCCGACCAGGCACCGATGGCCTCAAGAATGACGCGGCTACCCCAGGAGAGGGCGATCACGCGATCATCAAAACTGGGTTGAGATGCCGACTCAATGGGAAAGGCCTCAACAATACCTATCTTTAACCCCTGGCCACTCATCGCCCTGGCCAGGCTTGCGCCCACCATACCGCCGCCAATGATCAGGATATCGAAATCAACCGACATAACGCTGCGCCATTGTCTTCTCGATCTCATCCACCGTCTTGGGGGTATCTTTGCTCAACACCTCATTGCCATCCTTGGTTACCAACACGTCGTCTTCGATGCGAATACCAATATTCCACCACTTCTTGGCGACCCCTTTAGTGCCAGCCGGCACATAGATACCTGGCTCGATGGTCAATGCCATACCCGGCTCAAGCAGACGCCACTCACCATCGACCTTATAGTCGCCTACATCGTGTACATCCATACCCAGCCAGTGTCCGGTTCGATGGGGAAAGAAGGCCCTGTACTTCTCCTCCTTGATCAGCTTGGCCAGGGTCCCTTTCAATATCCCCAGCTTAATCAGGCCACGGGTGATGGTACGAACTGCTGCATCGTGGGGGTCATTCCAATGGTTACCCGGTTTGACCTTATCGATCGCCGCCTGTTGCGCCGCCAGCACCAACTCATAGAGCTGTCGTTGCGGCTGGGTGAACTTGCCGTTGGTGGGATAGGTGCGGGTGATGTCGGAGGCGTAACACTCCACTTCACAACCGGCATCGATCAACAGCATCTGTTTGTCATCCACCTGATCCCGGTTATCGATATAGTGCAAGGTACAGGCGTTGGCTCCCGCGCCGACGATCGGGGGATAGGCCTGCTCAACAGCGCCCTTGTAGGCGCACTCCTTTTTGAATACCGCTTCCAATTGATACTCCCAGACCCCGGGCTTGCACGCCTGCATCACCTTTTTATGCGCGTGGGCGGAGATCTTCGCTGCCTGACGCATCACCTTGAGTTCAGATCGACTTTTATAGAGACGCATCTCATGCAGATAGTGATCCAAGGCAATGATCTCACTCGGCCCCTGGGATCCACCACGGGATTCACAACGGATATGGTTGATCCACTCCGGCAGACGCTTATCCAACTCAGGACTGCAACCCATAGCGTAGTAGACCCGATCACACTGCTCCAGCATACCGGGCAGGATGTCGTTCATATCCCCGATGGGAAAGGAGTCATCTGCATCAAACGCTTCGCAGGCCCCCTCTTGTCCGGCACGGGGGCCATCCCACTGCTCTTTCAGAGGATCACGCTCACGATTAAAGAGGATATATTCCGCCGCCTTGCGGCCTGGAATGAGTACACAGACGGCTTCCGGCTCAGGGAAACCTGTCAGATAGAAGAAGTCACTGTCGGGGCGATAGGGATAATGAACATCGCGATTACGTACCAGCAGCGGTGCTGTAGGCACAATCGCAATACTGTTGGGCCCCATCATACGCATCAGTTCACGCCGGCGCCTTTTATATTCGCTTGCCACCATCGGTCGTTACCTTATCTCTTTATTTTGATCTTCTCGTCCGGCCGCCAACTCTTCCCAGATCAGCAGCGCTGTCACACGCAGAAACTCCTGCAGCTCCATGTAGGCCGTTTCAGCACCCTCATCCTCATCGATAGCTTCAAGATCCAGGCGTGTGAACTCCGAGATATCGTTGAGTGCCTCTTTTGCGTCTCCTACCAGCTGCTGTTCAGAGATACCTGCCAAGCCGAGGCCATAGAGGTAGCCTTCACACCAGTTAACCAAAGCCTTGGCCCTTATCTTCAGCGCACGCTCTTCATCCGGTAACAGGAGACTGAAATCCAACGCTTCATCGGCCAGTTTTTCACGACTCGCCAGGTAGAGTTGACCAAACATCTGTCGCGCTTCACGTACCACCAGATCGCTCGATGGCCTGTCTGCGAAGAGGCCTTCCATCCACTCCACATGAGCCTCGGAAGCACCGGCGGATAACAACCCACAGAGCAATCCATGGGCCTCACTTGCCCCGACATCCACGCCAATCGAGTCCAATGCCTGATCAAAGCGGTCATATTTGGGCATATCAGGGCTTTTGTTCATGCAATTTTCCGCTTATTCTCCTATGATTAGACGCGAATCATAACATGCAGTTGCTAGAGATTGACCCACCACAGCCAGCCCACTATATTGAAGCCATGACTGAGCAAGAGAAAGCGGACGGAGCAGATCACGACCTGCGTAAACTCGAACAGCGGGTCGAAGAGCTGATTAATGCCTGCTCCTTCCTGAAAGATGAGAATAAATCGTTGCGCGCACGCCAGGACTCACTGGTAGCAGAGCGAGCCACTCTAATCGAAAAGACTGAGTTGGCCAGAACCCGCGTGGAAGCGATGATCACCCGCCTGAAAGCAATGGAAACCACCCAGTGAGCAGTGATCAGATAGCCGTTAGCGTGAATATCCTGGACAAGGAGTACCGTATCTCCTGTCCGCCTGAGGAACGGGAATCCTTAATTCAGGCCGCCGCATTCATCAATGGCCAGATGCAGGAGATCAAGCAGAAAGGCCGTGTCATCGGTACTGAGCGCATCGCAGTGATGGCTGCGCTCAATATTGCCAATGACTTACTCTCCGATAAGCAAGTTAAGGATGACTCCTCCCAAACCATCTCCCGCCGCATACAGCGTCTGCAGGAAAAAATCGAAATCGCTTTGAATTCGACCAATCAACTGGAACTTTGATCGATTTAGGTTTAGCCTAAAGGTATGACATCCCCTGCGGTGTTCGTTAGCTACCCGGGTATTTTCTTGAGCCTAATTTCTACCCCGGGGTCATAATGAAACTGCCGGTGTGCATGTCCGCTCTCATGCGGAAAGCCTGAAGCACTTCTGTTGGCCCCACTTGAACCAACTGGTTCAAGAACAAAGGTCGGCGACGGCACAGGTGGGGGATGTCACTCCATCACCATAACCCTCCTGCCTATGCAATCAGCACAAATTCGCAAACAGATGCGCGCCAAAAGGCTTCAACTTAGCCCTCAGACGCTCAAACTGCATAGCAAACTGCTGACTCGCCACCTCTCAAGCCATAAACCCTTCCGTTATAGCCGGAATATTGCGCTCTATATCGCATGTCGAGGGGAAATGGACCCTGCACCACTGCTACAACTGGCACTGGAGCGCAAAAAGCAGACTTATCTGCCCCTGCTTAATGACCATCCGGTAAATAGCATGCGATTTATTCGCTATCGTAAGGGTGATCGACTGATCAATAACCGCTTCGGTATCCCTGAACCCAGGCTTGATCATACAAAGACCATTTCGCCCTGGGCATTAGACTTAGTGCTTGTACCCTTAGTCGCCTTTGACCACTTTGGTAACCGTTTAGGTATGGGAGGTGGCTACTATGACCGTACTTTTGCCTTTACAAACCAACATGCACACTGGAAAGGCCCCAGGTTGATCGGTATAGCACATGACTTTCAACAAGTAGATAAGCTTGTCAAACAGCCTTGGGATATACCCCTTGATGCAGTGATTACCGAAGCAGGAATCTATGACTTCAAGCAATATCAAACCTGAATATCAATCACTCAAACATCAATTGCTTGATAGCAGATATGCAAAAAATGCACTTACGTTAACTCCATCACAAGCAACAAGCTGAAATAATTAACAAAAGATGCACATCATTTCTGGATTTTTTTTTAAGCTGAATTATACTCTGTTCATCTAATGGGTAGATGTCTCGGGAGGACAGTCACAATGGCAAAGAAAAAGGCCGCCAAAAAGAAGGCAGCAGTTAAACGTACAGCAACCAGCAAAAAGACCACGGCACGTAAGAAGGTCACAACGAAACGCAAGGCAGCACCGAAGAAGAAGGCGGCTAAGAAGAAAGTTGCTAAGAAAAAAGTAGCGAAGAAGAGAGTTGCCAAGAAGAAGGCAACTAAAAAGAAGGTAGCCAAAAAGAAAGTCGCTAAGAAAAAGGTGGCTAAGAAGAAAGTCGCTAAGAAGAAGGCGGCTAAGAAAAAGGTAGCCAAGAAGAAAGTCGCTAAGAAGAAGGTAGCCAAAAAGAAAGTCGCTAAGAAAAAGGTGGCTAAGAAAAAGGTAGCCAAGAAGCGGCCAGCAAGACCAAGAAAGGTTACGCCGCGGAAGAAGAAGGCCTGAGTCCCTGATTGACTCAACCTGAAACAAGAAACCCCGCATCGCGGGGTTTCTTTTTGCCTGCTTGATCTATCTGCTGATGGCCTACTCCACACCCGCAAAGAGCTGATAAGCGGGATTATCCGTCTCATCCCAGAAGGGGTAGTCGAGCTTCTTCAATACCTGCCTGAAGGCTGTCTTTTGCTCCGGCGGCACCTGGATTCCCATCAACACCCGACCATAGGCAGCGCCATGATTGCGGTAATGGAAGAGACTGATATTCCAGGATTTTCCTAGCTGAGTCAGAAAATAGAGGAGGGCGCCAGGCCGCTCTGGAAACTCAAACCTGACCAGAGTTTCATTCTCCACACCACGAGCGTGACCACCTACCATGTAACGGATATGCAGCTTAGCGGTTTCATTATCTGTCATATCCACAATGGAGTATCCCTTCTCCACAAAGCGGGCGAACAAAGTCTCTCGCTCCTCATCGCCACCAGACAACTCCATGCCAACAAATATCTGTGCAACCGATGCGTCACTGAAACGATAGTTGAACTCGGTAATGCTTCGTTTACCCACTAGTCGACAAAACTGCTGAAAGCTACCAGGACGTTCAGGTATCTGCACCGCAAACAGCGCCTCTCTGCGCTCGCCGAACTCGGCCCGTTCTGCCACATGTCGCAGTCGATCGAAGTTGATATTCGCGCCGCTATTGATTGCTACCAGCGTTTGGTCCTTCACCTCCTGCTGTTTTACATAACGCTTCAGCCCGGCAATCGAAAGTGCCCCTGCAGGCTCTGAGATGGAACGGGTATCATCATAGACATCTTTGATTGCGGCACAGATCTCATCGGTGGAGACCAGAATGACATCATCCACAACCTTGCGCGCAAGGCGATAGGTCTCCTTGCCCACCTGCCTGACTGCCACACCATCGGCAAAGATACCCACCTGCTTCAGCTTGCTTCTACGTTTTTCTTTCAGCGCAGTATAGAGTGACGGGGCATCCTCAGGTTCAACCCCGATCACCTTGACTGAGGGATAGACATATTTGATATAGGCACCCATACCGGCAATCAAACCACCACCACCCACCGGGATGAAAACCGCATCCGGTGGCGTTGGGTGTTGTCTCAACAACTCCATCGCCACTGTCCCCTGCCCTGCAATCACATCGGGATCATCAAAAGGGTGGATATAGGTCAGTCCTTGCTCTTCCGCCAGTTCCTGGGAGCGGATATAGGCCTCATCATAGGAGTCACCCGTTAGTACAATCTTTGCACCCAGGTTCTTCACCGATTGCACTTTTATGGGTGGTGTGGTCTTAGGCATCACGATAAGGGCCTGGATCTTCAGCTTTTGCGCTGCCAGGGCAACTCCCTGGGCATGATTCCCCGCAGAGGCTGCAATCACACCCTTATCTCTCACCTCTACGGGAAGATTAGCGATTTTGTTATAGGCGCCACGCAGCTTGAACGAGAATACCGGTTGCAGGTCCTCCCGTTTCAGGTAGACATGATTTCCAAGCCTCCTCGACAGCAGCTCGGCCCGGTCGAGGGGGGTCTCCTTGGCCACATCATAGACCCGAGCCCTGAGAATCTTTTCGATATAGCGTTGCGTCATTCGACTATCTCATAACAGATTTGTGTGAACGACTGACTTTCACCAGCCGCATAGGTATTATTACGCACACTCGGTCGAAACCGAATAAAAACATTACGCTTTTCCCTCTATTTAACGGGTGATAGCGCAGATAACGATAAGGAGAGGATCAAATGACGGCAGATGAACTCAAACAGCAGGCGGCAAAAGCGGCCCTGGACTATGTCTCCGGCGGCGTCATCGGCGTCGGCACCGGCTCTACTGTAAACCATTTCATCGACTACCTGGCTAGTGTCAAAGGCAAGATCGAGGGTGCCGTCTCAAGTTCAGAGGCGTCCACCGAGCGGCTTAAAGGTCATGGAATCCCTGTACTGGACTTCAACGCCACCGGCGAGTTGGAGGTCTATATCGACGGCGCGGATGAATCCGACCACTATCTGAATCTAATCAAAGGTGGTGGTGGCGCACTCACCCGGGAAAAGATCATCGCCGGCGCAAGCAAAAAGTTCGTCTGCATCGCCGATGAGAGCAAGCTGGTGGATATCCTGGGCGCCTTCCCCCTACCGGTAGAGGTCATCCCCATGGCCCGTAGCCATGTCGCCAGACAGCTGGTGAAACTCGGCGGCACACCGGTCTGGCGTGAAAACTTCACCACCGACAACGGCAACATGATTCTCGATGTACACAACATGGAGATCATGAAGCCGATGGAGATGGAGCAGAAGATCAACGCCATTGCCGGCGTGGTTACCACCGGTATCTTCGCCCTGCGTGGTGCCGATGTGTTGATCCTGGGAACGGAGTCTGGTCCGAAGACTGTTCAGCCTAAATAAACCCCAGGCAGCTTACTCATAGTAAGTCCTGATATTTTTCGTCATCCCGGCGCACCCCATGGGCACTTCCTTCGGGCGCACCCCAAGGGCACTTCCTTCGGGCGCACCCCAAGGGCACTTCCTTCGGGCGCATACTGGGATCCAGGAACCTCACAAAACATATGGATTCCTGCATCCGCAGGAATGACGGATGAAGCTGTTACCCTGGCTTTGAGCTTGAGAAGTACTCGACCGATACCGCAATCCAGTAATTCTTCACTCCACCATATTTTATCGTCATCCCGGCGTATGCCGGGATCCAGGTATCTCACACCATAGATAGATTCCTGTACTCGTAGGATAACGGATAAAGTTGTTGCCCGCCTTAGAACTTGAACCTGATTCAACAGGAATCGAGATACAAACGCACAAACAGTTCGAAGACAATCGAAATTTGAGTGGACATGCCTTCCCCTATCGCGGCCAATGAACGCATGAAAGGTAAAAATCAGGCAATAAAAAACGGGGCCCGAAGGCCCCGTCTTTAGCTTCAGATCGTTAAGTAACGATTAGAAGTTGTGGATGATACCACCGAACAGAGCATCCTCTTCGTAGCCAGTACCGTCCTCTTCATACTTGGTGTAACCAGCATGAACGGTAGTACGCTTGCTCAGGGCATGCTCGTAACCAACACTGATCTGAGTAACTTCGTTCTCAGCAGTGCCAGTACCAACAACGTTAGTGATACCAACGTTAGGAGTAAAACCAGGAACGGCAGCCGCGACGCCGATACGCTCGGACTCACCCATCAGGTACTGAGCCTTGATCTTGCCAGCGCCGACTTTGACATTACCGCTTACGCCGTACTGCAGGGAGTCATCACCATCAACACCCAGGTCAAGATCCATTTTGCTGACCATACCGCCAGCCTGCCAGGTGCCACCGTCCCAGATGAAGGTACCGCGGATCAGCTTAGGATCAGCGTTTACAGTACCCAGGTCATAGGAGTTGATAGCCAGAGAGGCGAAGATCGGGCCATTGCCGTAGAGACCAGCAATAGAGATGTGATCAGCAGGACCGTCCAGCTCGTATGCAGCATTCTCACCAGCAACGGTAGCCGCGACGATAGTCAGGCCGCCCATAGCAGGAGAGACATAAGCCATTACGTTGCCGAGACGGTCTTCACCAGGCATAACACCAGCGATGTCACCATGAGGCAGATCGCCGAACTGGTCGAACTTGCCCTGAGACATCTTCATGGGGGTGTCGTGCTTACCCATCAAGAAGGTACCGAAACCACCGGCCAGACCGACGAACTGGTTACGATCGCCAAGACCGCTTCCATCGTGGTTTACTTTGAACTCGAAGTGGTAAACAGCTTTCAGGCCGTTACCCAGATCTTCAGCGCCTTTCACACCAACGCGAGAATGGACACTGTCCACACTCCACATATCAGTGCTGTCCATGCCGGTACCAGGAGTGGTGTCAACATTCTGCAGGATGAAGTGAGCCTTACCAAAAAGGGTAGCGTCAGCCATGGCGGCAGCAGGTGCAACCAGAGCAGCGGCGATTGCCAGAGAGAGTACTTTTTTCATTGAGTGAGCTCCAATGAGTGGTTAAAAAATGGTTACTACATTTCGTAGGAGAGATATTAGACAACAGAAACTCGCAGCGCAAGTTTTTTTTGTAAAAAAGATACAATGATTTCCTGCTGTGTTAAAAATACAACAAGAGCACGACAAATACTGTAATTATCAATTAATACATATAGTTAGGATTACATGCATTCCCCTGAAGAGCCAAATAGTTGAAAAAACACAAAGCTGAATTCGTAGGTGTTGTAATTTTTTTATAGAAAAACAGAGGCACAACACGGGATGAAAAATAACGTAATTATCTATAATAATCAGTTATTTATAAGTTATACCTACTCTAGAAGATGCATTTAAGACGAAAAATATTTGTTTTTTTTCTTATATCACCATACTGGGGACTCGGTTATTTCAAAAAATCTTCATCCAATTTGAGCTGGATCAACAAAAAAGCAACAACAACGCTGGAACGAGCCAGGTTCAGAGGATACCGACCCCTTTCAGACAATCCCCGTTTAGCCAGAAGTTGTACCGAAATCACCAGTCGGGACTCAAAGATGAAAATCAAGAGTAGCGGTTGCGCTGCTACTCGAGAATAAAAGCAGGATTCGATTGGATGGCCGGGAGGACTCTCCCGCGCAGTAGATCGACCAGTCCCTCAAGCTGAGGATAGTCAGGGGAAATCCCGAGGATATATTCGAGGGTGCGTGGGATATCTTTCAGATAACCGGACTTGCCATCACGCTGGTTCAGCCTGGCGAATATGCCACTGGCCTTGAGATGACGTTGAACCCCCATCAGATCGAACCAGCGGAGTAAAACGGCTTGATGCTCACTCTGAAGTACGCCTTTTTGCTGAGCAAGATCAAAATAATTATCCACCCAGTTCACTACCCGATCCCTCGGCCAACTGATGTAGCAATCCTTGAGTAGAGAGACAAGATCATAGGTCACCGGACCGAGGACTGCATCTTGAAAATCGATGATTCCAGGGGTCTGACGCTGACTAATCATCAGATTACGTGAGTGGTAGTCTCGATGAACAAAGACCTGTGGTTGTTCAAGGGCACTATCTGCCAAGATGCGAAAGGTCTCATCCAGCATCTGCTGTTCCGCATCGGTCAAAGCAATGGAGAGTTGTCGGCCCACCAGCCACTCACGAAAGAGTTCCATCTCCTGCATCAGGAGATTCCGGTCATAGGGAGGAAGCGCTTCTACTGAGCCACTAGCCTGCATGGTGACCAACGCCTCCATCGCATCGCTGTAGAGTTGCCCAACGTTATGATCAGATAATCGATCCAGATAGAGCTCACTGCCCAGGTCGCTGAGCAGAAGAAAACCCTGCTCTCGATTCTCACTGTAGATATGGGGCACATTGAGCCCGATTGATTCTAATACCCTGGCCACCTGGATAAAGGGCCCGGTATCCTCCTTGTCGGTCGGTGCATCCATAGCAATGAAGCTGGTGTCTTTTATGCTGATACGGAAGTAACGGCGAAAACTGGCATCACCGGAAGCGGGCTCAAAAGTAAACTCATTCAACTCCGGCAGCGACTCAAGCCAGGCCACCATCTGTTCTGTTCTGTTCATCTTAATTTTCTGTTGGAAAACATAATAGCTATCGGATTGTAGCTTGTATTGTCGGATAGATGTGTATGGATCCTGGCATTCGCCAGGATGACGGAGAAGACAGCAAAAAACAATGTCATCCCGGCGAATGCCGG
>JBNKMQ010000313.1:0-2254 GCA_050293225.1 Sedimenticolaceae bacterium | reverse complement strand
GATGAGCTGTCGGGTAAAGAGGGCACCACCCTGGCGACCTGGAATGCCATCTGCCTGGCGGATATGGGCGATACCGGTGCGGCCTTTGTCGCTCTGCCTCAGATCCCACCGCGTAATGTGGCCTGGTTCAAGAAGGGTAAGTGGGTGCACATGGCAAAGATCGCCTTTGAAAAGTACTTTATCCGCAAGATGAAGAAGGGAACCTCTGAGCCGATCTATGAGAAATATATTTTGAAGATGCTTGGTATCGGTAAGCTGAAGTAGAAACTGCTGCTGGATAAAAAAAGCCCGGCAACTGCCGGGCTTTTTTGTTTATCGCTATGCGGTTTTCTCTCTATTCGGACTCTTCCGTCTCCGCTTCCGCTACCGGACAGCAGCGATACTCCTGGGATTTCTCCAGTAGATCGATCTGCTTCTTCAACAGCTCATTCTTCAATCGCTGGTGCTCCAGTTCGTTTTTGATGCGCTCTTCCAGGGCAGGCTCGCAGGTCTGGCAGTCGTCCAGGCAGCCTTTGACCACGATGCCGGGAGTCGGCAGGCTGGTACGGAAGGAGAACTCCAGTTCGGTGCGAATCTCTTTGCTGACATTGCCTTTGCTGTCGAGGATGCCGTTTTTCTGCAGATCGGCCTGTACAGCCTTGCTCGCCTGATCTCCGATGCTTGGATTGATAGGCTCCTGGTTGATATTGAGAGCACTCAGCGAGGCGAGATTCACCCGACTGAAGCTGGAGATGGGATGGGCTTGTTGTTCTGTGGCGACGTAGGATGCCTGTATCTCAGGCAGCTTTGTGGAGTTGGCCAACACCCCGGCAGGCAGGGTGGTGAGTTGGGGGTCTCTGGGAATGGGGCGGTTTACCACAGAGCTGTCACCGGCGGGGTCGATTACCCTGGTGCGAACTGCCTGAATCGTCAGCTTCACCGTCTGTACTTTATTGACCTGATAGAAGAGATAGCTCACCGCCCGGCACTGGTTGGGATTGTGAAAGGTCCGGCTACTGCTCTCCAGATGGCTCTCGCTCTCTCCCTCGCTGTGCTGTCGGGTGGAGACCTCACCGATGGAGATGGAATTGGACTCCCGTGTCATCTGAACAGCCCGGTTGTGGGATGACTCCGCGTGGACATTCAGCTCGCGCAGGAATGAACGGGTCGATTGGGCATTGTAGTTGCCCGATACGCTGACCGATGGGCCGCTGAAGATCGAGCCCAGGATACCGCTGGTGCTGCCTGAGCTGGAGGCGGAGCCCGATGAGCTGGAAGATGAGCTGCTGGCGTCTGTCGATTCCAGGTCCGACATAAAGCGATCGAATGAATCCATATAGAATTGCTCTTCCGCCATCCGCTCATGCCGGTAGGAGAGCTGAGTCTCGCTGTCAAAAGTGAAGCGGGAGCGCCTGTCGAGGCTGAAAAGACGCACCCGCTCCTGGGGCAGCAGGGTGGTGCTATAGACAAGGTTGCCCAGCTCCATGGCCTCTGTACAGCGCTCGAGACGGATGTGCAGTGCGACTTCAACCGGCACCCGGTGAGTCCGGTTGTTGTCGTCAACGTTCGCCTGGTGTGTCAGACGATAGACAAAATCGATATAGTCGCACTTCTTTCCGTCTGGCAGTTCGGGGCAGCAGTGATTGGGTCGTTCCATTTCTGATCTCCTTATGGTTTGTGCCTCTTCAGGCTAGTTGAAGCCCTGATGCCGGGCTGTGATGGAATTGACGGATGCTCAGTGGAATATTCACGCCTGAGAGAGAGGGGTATTTCATCTGTAAGTCCAATACACCACCATTTACAACTAATCTCGGAGAGGGGATTTTGATATCCTCAACCTCCAGAAATCGAAACGAGGCAAGATCAGCGTGGTAATCAATAGACGGCAGACCCGGGCAGTCTCAGTGGGCGGTATTCAGCTAGGGGGTGGAGCGCCTGTGGTGGTGCAGTCGATGACCAACACCGACACAGCGGATGTGGCAGCCACCACAGCGCAGATTGCCGATCTTGCCGCAGCGGGTTCTGAGCTCGTACGTCTGACCGTCAACAACGAAGCGGCTGCCAGGGCGGTGCCTGATATCCGCGACCGACTCCTCTCCCAGGGAGTTGATGTCCCGCTGATAGGTGACTTCCATTTCAACGGCCATCGCCTGCTGAGCGATTTCCCCGCCTGTGCCGAGGCGTTGGCCAAATACCGTATCAATCCCGGCAATGTCGGTAGCGGCGAGAAGCGTGACAGTCAGTTCGCCAGCATGATCGAGACCGCCTGCCGCTA
>JBNKMQ010000312.1:0-2332 GCA_050293225.1 Sedimenticolaceae bacterium | reverse complement strand
CCCAACAGGTTTTGCCTGCCGGTCTTGGTCATTTGCATCATACCAAGCCGCACCGAACAGCCCATGGTAGTCCCCTGCCCCGGCGCCGAGTGCTCGATCCACACATCCCCGCCCATCAGTTCGGCCAGATCCTTACTGATGGTCAGGCCAAGACCCGTGCCGCCAAAGCGGCGAGTGTTACTCTGGTCTGCCTGAGTGAACTTCTGGAACAGATTTTCCTGCTGCTCGCTGTCCATGCCGATGCCGGTATCGCGCACCGAGATATAGAGGTCGAGTTCCTCCTCTGATCTCTCTTGAACCGCGAAGGCAAGTACGACCTCGCCTTTTTCGGTAAATTTGACCGCGTTGCTGCATAAATTGAGCAGGATCTGGCCGAGCCGCAACGGATCGCCGATCAGGCGTGTGGGGATATCGATATCGTAGCGGACAATGCACTCGATGCCCTTTTTCTCAGCCTGAATCACCAGGGTGTCGAGCAGTTGTTGCACTACCCTCTCCAGGTCGAATTCGATCGCCTCGATTTCCAGCTTGCCGGCCTCGATCTTGGAAAAATCGAGGATGTCGTTGATGATGCCGAGCAGGGATTTTGCCGCCCCGTCGGCTTTAGTGAGCTGGTTGCGCAGGGACGCAGGCATATCGGATTTGAGCGCCAGGTAGAGCATGCCAATGATGGCGTTCAACGGTGTGCGGATCTCGTGGCTCATGCTGGCCAGGAAGTCGGATTTGGCGCGGGTGGCGGCTTCCGCTGCATCCTTGGCGGCGAGAAGCTCCAGTTGCGCTTGGTGCAGCTCGCTGATGTCAACGAAGGCCCAAAGGCTCTCACCCGTATCCTCATCCAATATCGAACCGCTGATATCGAGCCAGACCGGTGTACCATTCTTGCGTCGGAAAGCTCTCTGTGAACGGTAGACCTTGCCCGAATGGATAACCGGATAGGCATCCTCGCCCAGGGTTCGATAGGCGTCGTCGGTCAGATAGATGAATCTTGTGGATTGGTCCTGGAGCTCGCCCACCGAGTATCCAAGCATCTGCTCCAGGGCCGGATTGGTCCAGATAAACTTGCGATCTTTCAGAGTTGCGATCCCGACCAGTTCATTGTCCAGAATGGTCTGCTGCTGTAATACCAGTTCCTCGATCCGGCGCTGATCCAGATTGCGTTGAGTGACATCCTGCAGTACGGCGTAGGCACGGACGACTTTTCCATTGCTATCGTGTTCGGCAATGGCCGACAGCAGTATGTCAAGGATCCGGCCGTCACGGGTGATAAACTGATGAGGAATATCTTCACAGTGACCGTTTTCATAAAAAGTGGGAAGAACGGTTTCGAGGGCGAAGCGGCGGGACTCCTCGGTGAGAAAGTCCAAAGACTTGTGGCCGATGACCTGATCCCGTGTATAGCCGAGTTTATCCAACCAGGCGTCGCTGACGTAGATGATATTATCCTCGGTGTCGATGGCGTGCATCATCGCCGGGGTGGATTCGTACAGCATGCGGAAACGGGCTTCGCTTCTTCTCAGGGCCTCCTCGGCCTGTTTGCGCTCGGTGATGTCGCGCGAGATGGCCAGGGCGTAACGGCGACCGCCAAATTCGCATAATGATGATGTAACTTCCACCGGAAAGCAGTGTCCGTCTTTGTGGCGATGGCGCGTCTCGAAGATCATGTGATCGTCCATCCGGGTATCTGTCATCATCTGCCTGAGCTGTTCAGGCGATACATCAGGATCGATATCCGCCGGAGTCATCTGCGCCAGTTCTTCACGTCGGTAGCCGAGTTTCTCGCAAACGACATCATTGACGTAGGCAAAGCGCAGGGTCTCCTCGTCGACCAGTTGCACGCCATCTGCTGAGTCATTGACCGCGGTCTCCAGCAGTTCCATGTGCGACTGCAGAGCCTTGCGCTCAGTAATGTCACGGGCGATGGCCAGTGCGTAATCCTGGCCAAGGTGGTTCACCATGACAATATTGATTTCCACCGGGTAGGTGGTGCCGTCTCTGTGATGATGGCGTGTTTCAAAGGTTTTGCTGCCGCCCCTTTTCAGCTCCTCCATCAGGTCGTGCAGGCGCGGGATTGAGAAGTCCGGATCGATATCCGCCGGGGTCATGTTGCGCAACTCTTCACTCGAGTAGCCGAGGTTTTGGCAGATGACCTCGTTGGCATATTCGAAACCCAGGGTTTCGCTGTTTATAATATGTACCTCGTCACCCGAGCTGTTGAGCGTATCCTCCAGCAGTTCCAGACGCGACTGCAGGGCATTGCGCTCTGAGATGTCACGCCACATGCAGTAGATCACTGGACGACCGTCCAGTTCGATTCGGCTCAGAGTGACTTCGG
>JBNKMQ010000311.1:0-6889 GCA_050293225.1 Sedimenticolaceae bacterium | reverse complement strand
AGTAATTGGGTAGAACGCTTCAAGAGACGCGCCAGAACCGATGGTCATGGTAGCTTGGTAATACGCGCGCGTAGTATCTACATCCTGCCTACCCGTCAGGGCTTGCTGCTTGCTCTGGTATTAATACTGATGCTGGCGGGTTCTATTAACTACGGCAGCAATCTCGCATATCTGATCACCTTTTTACTCGGTGGAATCTGGCTCTCTGCTATTCTCCACACCTGGAGAAACTTACTCGGCGTTGTAATCAAACCCGGACAGGTCTTACCTGTTTACGCCGGCCAAGAGGCGAAATTTAGTTTGCTTGTTTCAAACCCATCCTCACTTCGCAGGTTTGGCATAACACTCAGACATAAAAAACTGATTGGAGATTCTGCAGACCTTGAAGCGAATTCAAACAAGGTAATCTATCTCTCTATTCCTGCTGTTCACAGAGGATACCTCCATCTTCCGGAAATATGCCTTGATACTGTTTACCCACTTGGTTTTTTCAGGGCCTGGAGTTACGCGACTTTTCAAACCAGTTGTATAGTCTATCCAAAGCCTGCAGCGTCTGGTACGCCCCCGACTGCCAGTCACTACAGCTCCAGCGAGGATGGTGATAGAGGAATGGGGGCAGATGACTTTGTCGGTCTAAGAAGCTATCGCCATGGAGATTCGCCACGACACATTGACTGGAAATCCTATGCCCGAGAGCGCGGCTTGATGAGTAAACAGTTTGGCGGGGATCGTACAGAAAGAATTGAACTAGATTGGGACATGCTGCCGGATGTCGATATTGAAACCAAGCTTAGTCTTTTATGCCGCTTTGTCCTGCAAGCTGAGAGGCAGTCTTACTCCTACGCGCTAACGCTGCCAAAAGATAAAATACCTATGGGCAAGGGTGAAAAGCACAAGCAGAGATGTTTAGCCGCATTAGCGACTTTTGGGGAGTAGCATGCGACAAACTAAAGATCATACGCTAACCCCAATACTGCAGTTAAAACTCTATCTCCTCACGGGATTGGTAATACTTCCGCATATCGTAAACCTCCCTGTTATCGTTACGCTCTTTCTCTTCGCGACTCTCGGTTTACGCCTATACAGTTTAAAAATCCCACAACTACAACCTGGGCGCTGGGTCCTTTTTTTACTGACTATCGCCGGTGTATTACTTACCTATAACCAACATCAGAGTCTAATAGGTAAAGATGCGGGTATATCGCTATTGTCAGTCATGCTGGTATTAAAGACGCTGGAAGTTAAACGACGGCGAGATCTCTATGTCACCATATTTATCGCTTACTTCGTTATAGTTACCCAGTTTCTGTATGACCAGACAGCTCTGTTACTCATCTATCTGATTCTTGTTATGGTTGGCCATACCAGTTTACTGCTTGAAATAAACCGGGTAACACAATCAAAACGAATGTTTGAAACCTATCGACAGACATTCACTTTAACCCTTCAGGCACTGCCTATCGCAATCATCTTGTTCATCATGTTTCCCAGATTAAGTCACCCACTGTGGGCTTTCGGCAATGAAGGTAGTGGATTGACTGGTCTTAGCAATGAGATCAGGCCCGGTAGCATAAGCCAACTCATTCAATCTGACGATATCGCCTTTCGCGCAATATTCAACCAGCAAGCGCCTCCTCGTTTTGATCTCTATTGGCGTGGACTTGTCTTATGGGATACCGATGGCACAACCTGGAAGACGGATAAGAGCCGACCAATACCAATGCTTAGCTCACATATAAAACCTATTGGTGAGCCTATTGAATATGAGATCATTCTTGAGCCACACAAAAAGAAACTGCTCTTCACCCTTGATCTACCGGTTCTTGTACCAAAAGAATCAAAACTTGCTTTAGACTTTTCCCTCTACACCAAAAAACCGGTGACGCAACCTAAGCAGTATGAGGCAATCTCATATACACGTCTCCAGCCGGTGACGCTCATCTCTGAGATGCGTAAACGCGCACTGCTGTTACCAGATAATGTAACGGACAAACAACGAGAGCTTGTTGCAAATTGGCGTGCAACGACGAATAGTAATAGCGAACTGATAGAGAAGGCGCTTAATTATTTCAACTCAGAAAAATTCATCTATACACTCAACCCACCCCGTTATGATAGAAACCCCATTGACCAGTTTCTATTCGATGAAAGAGAAGGATTTTGTGAGCACTACGCCACGGCTTTCACACAACTGATGCGACTGGCTGAAATCCCTGCACGAATTGTCGTTGGGTATCAGGGCGGTGAATATAATCAACTAGGCGGGTACTATACGATTCGCCAGTACGATGCCCATGCCTGGACAGAAGTCTGGCTGCAAGATGAGGGCTGGAAGAGAGTAGACCCAACTGCTGCTGTCGCACCAGAACGTGTACGCAGTGCGATAGATCCAAATTTTTCTTCAGTCGGGTCACCCGTTGTCTTCAAAATCGATGACAACTCATTTATCGGCAAGAGTCTAAGGCAACTAGGCATGCTGCTAGACACTTCCGGGCTTCAATGGAGATTGTGGGTTTTAGGGTTTGATAAAGATCGCCAATTCAGCATTATGCGGCGTCTTGGTTTCGACTTTCTCACAGCAGGATATTGGGGGCTGATCTTAGTCGCAGTAATCTCGTTTATCCTCGTTATTATTGCCCTCAATCTATTTCGCAAAGGAGTCGTTCAACAGGACCCTTTAGCTAGAATCTACCGAAACTACTGCCAAAAACTTAAAGCTGTCGGCATTGACAAACCACCCCATGAAGGCCCTCTGGATTTTTCAAACAGGGTTATCGCCCAAAGACCAGATCTAGCCAAGCAGGTCGTACAGATCACAAACAATTACATTCGCATGCGCTATGGCAACGAAGTGAAACCTATGCTTAGGGATTTCGCAAAACAGGTGAAGAGATTCAGACCGAAACAGTAGACCTTAGTCTGCTTGCCAAAGGACGGAACAACCCTGATACCTGGAAACCAAGACGGTCTCAGGTCATAAATATCGATAAATAAGATCAGTAAGTTTTTTACTAAATACTTATGATCTTTGTTCAGCCATGTAATACCGAGTACAACTTATCTTTCAAAACCATACGGCGTTTTTTCATCTCTTCCATGTGAAAATCAGAGACTGGATTATGCAACTCTTCCAGACTCCGGATGTGGGTGTCCAGCCAGTCGTACTCATCCATCATATGGTGAAAGGCGTCGTTGTTTTTTCGTAATTCGGCAATCTTCTCCGCATACTCGGGAAATTCATGCAAAAGGTCGTGGGACTCGCCCAGCATAGTCATCTCCAGACGGTTGGTTCATCACTATTCCACCACAGTTAGCCCCAGTTGTTCTACCGCTACAATGTGCGGGGTCAATAAATCTTCGATCTGAGACTATTTACCAATACAAAAACTGGAAAAGATTCGGCCCAAAAGATCATCAGCAGTGAATTCACCGGTAATCTCCGCCAGTATCTGCTGGGCCTGTCGTAGATCCTCCGCCAGTAATTCACCCGCCTGGTGGTTCTTTAGCATCTCTTCACCTTGATAGAGCTGATCGAGTGCCCGTTCCAGGGCATCCAGGTGACGCCGTCGGGCGATAAACTCCCCTTCGCTCTGATCCTGATAGCCGATGGAGGTTTTAAGATGATCGATAAGCAGTTCCAGACCCAGCCCACTCTTAGCAGCCAATGAGACCTCTGTACCCAGATCCATATCGCGAACCCGTGGTAACTCCCCCGCCAGATCGATCTTGTTTCTCACCAGGGTGAGGGGCACGGATTGAGGAAGATCTCGAGTATCCAAATCGAAATGCTCCGGATCGGCCACCCCATCGTAAACCCAAAGCACTCGGTCGGCCTGTTCAATCTGATCCCGGGCCCGACGAATCCCCTCCTGTTCGATAGGGTCTTCACTCTCCCGCAGACCCGCCGTATCGATGATATGCAAGGGTATCCCATCCAGGGAGATCCGCTCTCGCAGAATATCCCGGGTGGTACCAGGTATCTCCGTGACGATAGCGGAATCGACCCCGGCGAGGGCGTTGAGCAGACTCGATTTACCCGCATTGGGACGGCCGGCAATAACCAGGGTCATGCCGTCTCTCAGCAATCTTCCAGTCTGGGCATTTTTTAGGATAGCTCTTGTTTTATCGATGATAGATTGTAAGTCAGTACTTACTTTTCCATCGCTGAGGAAGTCGATCTCCTCCTCGGGAAAGTCGATTGCCGCCTCCACGTAGAGGCGTAATGCAGTTAATTGCTCCACCAGATTATGGATCTGATCAGAGAGTGCTCCCTGCAGGGTTCGATTCGCCAGGCGGGCGGCCGCCTCTGTCTCCGCATCGATGAGATCAGCTATGGCCTCGGCCTGGGTCAGATCGATCTTGTCGTTGAGAAAGGCCCGTTCGCTGAACTCACCCGCACTAGCCAGGCGCGCACCCAACTCCAGGGTTCGGCGCAGGAGCATCTCCATCACCACCGGCCCGCCATGGCCCTGGAGTTCGAGCACATCTTCGCCGGTAAAGGAGTGGGGTTTGGGAAAGTAGAGGGCGATACCCTGGTCGATCACCTCGCCTTTACTATCTGTAAACGAGGTGTAGCGGGCATTTCTCGCCGTTGGCTCGAAGCCGAGAAGTTGGCGGGCAATCTCCATTGCCTTTTCACCGCTGACCCGGACAATGCCGATGCCCCCGCGACCCGGCGGAGTCGCTACCGCTGAGATGGTGTCACGGGGCTGCATGGTTTCGGCTCAGATCATCAACTCGACTGGGCTTCGATCTTGCGGGTGATATACCACTGCTGCAGGATGGAGACCAGATTGTTGACCACCCAGTAGAGCACCAATCCCGCCGGGAAGAAGGCGAAGAAAACGGTGAAGATAAAGGGCAGTGTCATCATGATCTTCGCCTGCATAGGATCGGGTGGTGCCGGATTCAGCTTCTGCTGAATGAACATGGAGACACCCATGATCAAGGGCAGGATGAAGTAGGGGTCCTTGTCCGACAGACTCTCGATCCAGAAGATCCAGGGTGCCTGGCGTAACTCCACCGTTTCCAAGAGTACCCAGTAGAGGGAGATGAAGACCGGGATCTGCACCAGGATCGGCAGACAACCACCCAGCGGGTTGATCTTCTCCTTCTTGTACATCTCCATCATCGCCTGATTCAGGCGCTGTTTGTCATCACCATATCGATCTTTCAGCGCCTGCATACGCGGAGTGAATTTGCGCATGTTGGCCATCGATTTGTAACTGGTTTCCGACAGTTTATAGAAGGCCGCCTTGATCAAAAGCGTCAGAACAATGATCGACCAACCCCAGTTTCCTAAGATATTGTGGATGTTCTTCAACAACCAGAAGATCGGTTTCGCGATAACAGTGAGCCAACCATAATCTACGGTCAGTTCAAGCCCTTCAGCGATCGATTCCAGCTTATCCTGCAACTTAGGCCCGATATAGAGCTTTCTTCCCATATCCTGCTGACTGCCGGCTTCCACAGTCATCGTGGGAGAATAGCTGCCGATGAGATATTTCGATCCCGGCAGGGCATTGGTGTAGTAGTGATTCACCTGCTCCTTCGGTGGTACCCAGGCAGAGAGGAAGTAGTGCTGGATCATCGCCAGCCAGCCATTATCTGCATCTACACTCAGGCTCTTCTTCGCCATCTCATCGAAGTCGACCTTTTCATACTTCTCAGTGGGGTTGTAGTAGACGCCACCGGTGTAGGTATAGGTGGTGAAACCTGTGCGTTCATCCTTGGGCTTCATTCGCTGCAATTGCCCATACTCTCTCACCGCCAGGCGCTGGGAGGATTGATTGTCGATATGATGATTCACCTCGATCACATAGCTGCCTCGACGCAGAGTGAAGGTCTTGGTCACCTGGATGCCATCACCGCTCTGCCAAACCATGGGGATCACCAGTTCATCGGCACCCTCATTCAGTTTGTAGCTGCTCGCCTCGGACTGGTAGATATCTTCATGCGAGGGGGCCCTGGCTCTATCACTACCGATTAGTCCGGATTGAGCGATGTAGATATCCGGCACATCGGGCGAGAGCAGTTCAACCTTTTTATCCGGCTGTTCCAGGGAGACCGGGTAGTTGAGCAGGAAGGCGCGAGCGACAGTTCCGCCTCTGGTGGATATCTCCAACTGCAACAAATCACTCTCTACCCTGATGATATCGCCGACCTTTGATTGATCTTCACCCGGGGTCGAAGCCTTGCCAGTTGATGCGGCGACCTCCACATTGGGCACACCTCCTTCAACTTGAGAGGGTGAAGTCGCAACCACAGGTACAGCATCCTGGGATTGAGTCACAGCTGTCTGCTCTGTGGTGCCATAGTCCTGCTGCCAGGCCTGGTAGATCATCAGGCCGAGGAAGGCCAGGGTAAAGAAAAGGATGAGACGTATGTTATCCATGGAACGGCTTTTGTTTGGGTTCAGGTACAGGATCGACTCCCCCCTCGTGCCAGGGGTGGCAGCGGGAGAGACGCTTGATTGCCAACCAGAGACCTCTGGCGGCGCCGTGTCGTTCCACTGCCTCAATGGCATATGCGGAACAACTCGGGTAGAAACGACAGTGCTGTCCGACAAACGGACTGAAGATCATCTGGTAGGCTCTGATCAGAATGAGGATTAATTGACGCATTTTTCCGCGACTCTCTGCCAGTGCTGTTGCAAGGAATCAGAACAACTTTGATTATTGGCCTTGGTCAGGCCTCGCCTACCGACAACGACAAGATCGAGACCAACGAGTTCAGATTGATTTTGCCTGAAACTCTCTCTGATGACCCGCTTGATTCTGTTACGATCAACCGCCCTGCGACAGATCTTCTTTGACACGGCCAGACCCAGGCGGGGTGTGGCAAGATCATTTCTACGGGCGAGGACAAGAAAGCAATCATCCGCTGATCT
>JBNKMQ010000310.1:0-4334 GCA_050293225.1 Sedimenticolaceae bacterium | reverse complement strand
TTGAAGTCGTAGGTTCGAATTTCCCTTGTAGAAACAAAAAACCCGAACACTTGGGTTCGGGTCTATTAAAGTATGGTGGGCCATGTAGGATTACTCGGCTGCGCCTCGCCCTTCGGGCCGTAGTCGCTTCGCTCCTACGTTCAGCCTCGCGTTGCTCGGCTGTCGAACCTGGCTTGTTTGAAGTCGTAGGTTCGAATCTCCCTTGTAGAAACAAAAAACCCGAACACTTGGGTTCGGGTCTATTAAAGTATGGTGGGCCATGTAGGATTCGAACCTACGACCAATGGATTAAGAGTCCACTGCTCTACCAACTGAGCTAATGGCCCATGGTTGAATGGGGTGGACGATGGGTCTCGAACCCACGACCGCCGGAATCACAATCCGGAGCTCTACCAACTGAGCTACGTCCACCATTAAACTGTCTCTTCCCTGATCTGTCGCCTTCTCCGCTGAGCGGCTGCTTGCGATTGGCACGCCCGGCAGGATTCGAACCTGCTACCCTCGGCTTAGCTTACCAACTACGCCTTTCGACGCCCCCAATATTAGGAGTTTGTGGTCTGGACTATCTCTTCACCCTCTCAGGTGCCGCACGTATAGTCTCTACGGATCCCCTAAGGTTTCCTCGGGATTGCCATCAGCCTGACCTGTTAAGGTTTCCCCGATACAGTGCGATCCACTTTATGGGTTCGTTTTCCCCATAAAGGCTCCTAATCTGCACGCCTTTCCCGGCGTGCGCTCAAAGGCCGATGCTCTATCCAAATGAGCTACGGGCGCTTAAAGGGACCTCTGATCAATTCGTGGCTCGGCGCATGCCGGCTGAAAGGCTCAGATGTTCCTAAAAAATGGTCGGGGTAGAGAGATTCGAACTCCCGACATCCTGCTCCCAAAGCAGGCGCGCTACCAGACTGCGCTATACCCCGATAACCGTCCCGGAGAACGAAATCTCATCACCCGGGCGCGCGAAGAGCGGAATCATACTGACGATGCCCCTGCAGGTCAATGGCAGCGGCCATTGTAACTGACAGGTCATCAGTGATTCGGTATCATGCGCTCCTTTCAAAATAGACACTGGAAGCAGACATGAGCGCAAACCTTCTGGACGGCAAGGCCATCGCGGCGGACCTCAGGCAGCAGATCAAGCAGGGCGTGGAGGAGCGGGTCGCCGCCGGCCAGCGTCCACCGGGTCTGGCTGTGGTGTTGGTGGGGGAGAATCCCGCATCCCAGGTCTATGTCAGGAACAAGCGTAAATCCTGCGACGAGGTGGGTTTTCACTCCGTCTCCCACGACCTGCCCGCCTCCACCTCCCAGGAGGAGCTGCTGGCCCTGATCGACCAACTCAATGCCGACGAGGCGATTGACGGCATCCTGGTACAGCTTCCACTGCCGGATCATATCGACGAGGAGTCGGTGATCGAGCGCATCCTGCCAACCAAGGATGTGGACGGTTTTCACCCCTACAACGTGGGACGCCTAGCCCTGAAGATGCCTATCCTACGCCCCTGCACCCCCAAGGGTGTGATGACGCTGCTGGAGCGCACCGGTCAGAAGCTGGAGGGGCTCGATGCGGTGATCATCGGCCAGTCCAACATCGTCGGCCGCCCCATGGCCCTGGAGCTGCTCGCGGCCCGCTGCACCATTACTGTCTGCCACAGCCGCACTAAGGATCTGGCAGAGAAGGCGCGCAACGCCGATATTCTGGTCGTCGCCATCGGCCGCGGGGAGTATGTACCGGGGGACTGGATCAAGCCGGGCGCGATCGTCATCGATGTAGGCATGAACCGCAACGACGAGGGCAAACTGGTGGGGGACGTGCATTTCGAGTCCGCCAGCGAGCAGGCCAGCTGGATCACACCGGTGCCCGGCGGCGTCGGTCCCATGACCATCGCGACCCTGCTGGAGAACACCCTGCAGGCGGCGGAGCTGCATAGCGCCGCAAACTAGGGCCTGTTAACACTAATCCAATATGCCCTAGCGTCAAAGTTCAACGATCCATATCAACGGGAAACCCTGCATGATCAAACGACAAGCCAAACAGTTGCTGGAGTGGATCGAGGACCTGGGACTGATCGTCATCACCCTGGCCACCCTGATGGCGACCGGTGCCGAGATCATGGTCATGGTGCGAGCCCAGACCGCCACCCTGGCCGACCTGCTGTTGCTCTTCATCTATCTCGAGGTCTTCACCATGGTGAAGGTCTATCTCGACTCCGGCAAGCTGCCGGTGAGAATCCCTCTCTATATCGCCATCGTCGCCCTGGCGCGTTACATCATTCTCGACATGAAGGCGATGGACAACTGGCGCATGCTGGCGGCGGCCTGTGCGGCTCTGGTTCTGGCAATCACCGTACTGGCGATCCGCTTCGGTCACTCCTACTTCCCCTACGGCAAGGACGAATAGCCGTATTCTCGACCAAAAAATCCCCCGCATATAGACAAATACCGACTTGAATCACATACATAGCGATGACTTTCCGCTATAAGACCCTAGTAATTCAAAGGTATTATCATCGGATGCAGTAGCTGGAGATTCGATATGTCATTCCTCAAGTCTCACAGATCCCCCCTGGCAGCACTGCTGCTGAGCCTGTTTCTCTCAGCATGTGGTGGCAGCGATAGCATTACCAACAGCCCCGCTGGTGGTATCGATGACAATGGAACAACCTCTTCCACGTACGTGGCAGATCAGACCGTGGCAAAGGAAAGCGTGCTACGAGCGATACCCGACAGCTACATTGATACCGCCCGAACCACGCTGCACATTGCTTACAACCACACATCCCACGGCACCCATATCAGCTACGGCGTCTTCGGCTTACCCGACTATAAAACTGGAGATGAAAGTAAGTTTGGCATCACCCGGAATTCGCTGCCCGATGCAAACAAACTCGATTTTCACGACAATGAAATCGGTGGCGCCTATCAGGATCTGTCCCAAGCCGACGCCGACTGGACAACCTGGCGCTACCAGGTACGTAACTATCTCGATGATCCAGCGAATGCAGCTATCAATGTCATGATTTGGTCTTGGTGCGACATTGCCAACCATTCGGTAGCTGACTATTTGAGTTCGATGCAAACAATGATAGATGAGTACGGTGTAGGAGGCAGCAAGATAGGATCAGGCGTCGGCCATACCCGCACCACTCCCGTCACTTTTATTTTCATGACAGGGCATGCCAATGTCGATTCGAATACCGGTTCCGGCAATCCCCGTGAACAGGCTGCACTGATCACAAACTACTGCAATACCCATGGTTACTTTTGTATCGACTACTACTCCATTGACACCCATGCCATGGACGGGAGCTACTACGAAGATACCGGCGACAATGGCAATTCCGCCACTTACGGTGGTAATTTCTACGAAGATTGGCAGTCAAACCATACCCAGGGCGTCGATTGGTACGAAAACCGCTCCACCCCAGGCGGAGTAGCCAGTTATGGCGAGCATAACAGCCAACACATCACCGCAAACCGTAAAGCATTTGCTTTCTGGTGGGTACTGGCCAGGATTGCCGGTTATGAGTAATTCCTAGGGGATGCAAACTGCACTCCTTAAAACTACCCTCTCCGCCATGTAGTGCCTTGGGAGCCGTCTTCGAGAATGATTCCCGCCGCCTGCAGCTCGTCGCGGATGCGGTCGGCCTCGGCCCAGTTCTTGTCAGCTCGCGCATCCAGTCTTGCTTGAATCATAGCGTCGATCTCATCATCACTCAGACCATCGCCAGCCGTAGAGGCGCCACCCCTTAGGTAGCTCTCCGGGTCGTCCTGCAATATGCCTAGTACCCCGCCCAGCTCGCACAACACAGCTGCCAAACCCGCCGCAGCGTCTACATCACTCTCTTTCAGCTTGTTGATCTCCCGCACCAGGTCGAACAACACCGCCAGGGCCTCGGGGGTATTGAAGTCGTCGTCCATCGCCTCGCGGAAGCGTTGTTCGAATGCCTCGCCACCGGCGGCTTTGGCTGCGGGAAGGCCCCGCAAGGCAGTATAGAATCGGGTCAGGGCGGCGCGGGCATTGTCCAGGTGCTCGCTGTCATAGTTCAGCGGCGAGCGGTACTGGCTGGTGAGGATAAAGTAACGCACTTCCTCCGCCCGATACGCTTTCAGGATCTCCCGCACGGTGAAGAAGTTACCCAGGGATTTGGACATCTTCTCGTCATTGATGCGCACGAAACCATTGTGCATCCAGTACTTCACGAAAGGATGGCCGGTAGCGCCCTCCGACTGGGCGATCTCGTTCTCGTGGTGAGGGAAAGTCAGGTCAGCGCCGCCGCCATGGATGTCGAAGGTGTCACCCAGGGCCTTGGTGGACATGGCGGAGCACTCGATAT
>JBNKMQ010000309.1:0-4192 GCA_050293225.1 Sedimenticolaceae bacterium | reverse complement strand
CGTTCTATTTCAGTACATCGAAGGTTTCTTGTCCGTTAGGAAAAATAGGCTATTCGTTAATCTCTAAACTGGATCAGCGCATTCCCTCTCCCCTTGCGGGAGAGGGCCAGGGAGAGGGGGATCAACCCAGTGGTAGTTAGTAGCAGGTTCAATCCGAAATACAACCAATTGCCTTAAGCAAATAATTTTCGGCTAAGTAACCTTGCAACTCAGGTAACCCGTCACATGATATGACGTAGATAGTGAGAGTTAGAAAACTCAGAATTGGGTGACCGTGAGGCCACTCTGTCTTTTGTCACTGTATGCTTATAGAGGTGGGTGGTTTAGGTCGCTCAGTCATCAAGCGAAGATAGTGATGGTATTGCAGGCGCTGGTCGATGTATTTGACCAGTGTCTTTAGCCACTTCTCATTAAAATTTCCGCCAGTGGTTACCTCTTTCAAGGTGACAAAGTCTTTGTCGATAATGACTTCCAGCTCGGCACTCTTATAGTGGGCTCTGATGGTGTTCATTGTGTGGCTGTCGATCTCCCAGTTCCTCAGTACTATCTCGAGTACAGAGCTTTTAACCTCGTCCGGGGTGACTTGATAGGTGGCGAGAGGGATTTTCTCGTAGAGGCCGCCGGTGTCTGGATCTTCGGCAGCGATTAAATTTCCTGCAGCAAAAAGTAAGATAACAATTAGGGCATGCTTCACTCTGTTTCTCCTTGTGAACAACTGATGACGCCTATGTGAGTGTAGCAAAAGTAATTTTGCTGACTCATATTTGGAGATTTGTCAGGTAAGCCCCAGGTCAAACTAAGAGTGGCGTTTTGTCAGTGGGGATCATTTGGGAACAGGTTTTACATCCCAGACCTTTTGCGCATATTCCTGAATCGTGCGGTCGCTGGAGAAATAGCCCATGCGCGCAGTGTTGAGTACCGCCATGCGGTTCCATCGCTCCGGGTCGAGGTATATCTGATCCGCTTGATCACTGATGTCGAGATAGGCCTGAAAGTCGGCCAGGATCTTGAAGTGATCGACATTGAGAAGACTGTCGGTGATGGCGCGATATCTGTCCGGTTCTTCAGGCGAGAAGTAACCGTTGGCGATCATGTCGATGACGCGACGTAGTGTGTCATTGGTTTCATAGAGGCGGCGGGGGTGGTAGCCGCTGCCGTTGAGGCGCTCAATATCCCCGGTGGTCAGGCCAAAGATAAAGATATTATCCACACCGATATGCTCCCGCATCTCCACGTTGGCGCCATCCATGGTGCCCATGGTCAAAGCCCCATTGAGGGCCAGTTTCATATTGCCGGTACCGGATGCCTCCATGCCCGCGGTGGAGATCTGTTGCGAGAGCTCCGCTGCCGGAATGATGTCCGAGGCAGTGGTGACATCATAGTTGGGGATGAAGAGAATCTTCAGTCGATCACTGACTGCGGGGTCGTTGTCGATCACATCGGCCACGTCATTGATCAGTCGAATGATCAATTTCGCCATGCTATAGCCTGGAGCCGCCTTGCCGCCGAAGATGATGGTGCGCGGGACAAAGTTCTGCTCTCTGTTGTCGGTGAGGCGGTTATAGATGTCGATGGCGCGCATCAGATTCAGCAGCTGACGTTTGTATTCGTGGATCCGTTTGACCTGCACATCAAACAGACTGGCAGGGTCGATCTCCCGTTCGAGGTAGTAGCCGACCTTGTCGGCGAGATGCTCCTTATTCTGCCGTTTGATCTGTGCGAACTTCTCTCTGAAGGCGGAATCCTCAGCCAGTGGCTCCAGGTTTTTCAGTTGATCCAGATCCTGCACCCAATCGGGGCCGATGGCCTCGGTGATCAGATTGGCGAGCCTTCTGTTGGATAGATAGAGCCAGCGCCTGGGTGTAATGCCATTGGTGACATTGACGATCTTGTTCGGGAAGTAGCGGTGGAAGTCCTTGAAGGTCTTCTCCTGCAGCAACTTGCTGTGCAGGGCCGAGACCCCATTCACCCGATGGCTGCCGACGATGGCCAGATGGGCCATGCGGATGCGTCGCTCACCGCTGTCATCGACGATGGAGAGACGTCGCAGGAGATCCATGTCCCCGGGGTTGAGATGGCCAAGCATCAGCAGGAAGCGACGGTTGATCTCGTAGATCAATTGCAGATGTCTGGGTAGCAGTTGTTCGAAGATCTGCACCGGCCAGGTCTCCAGCGCCTCCGGCAGCAGGGTGTGGTTTGTGTAGGAGAAGACCCGGGTGGTGATCTCCCAGGCCGGTTGCCACTCCAACTGGTGCTTGTCCATCAACAGCCGCATTAACTCTGGGATGGCGACGGCAGGATGGGTGTCGTTGAGTTGGATGGCGACCTTATCAGGCAGCTCAGAGAGATCGTCGTGATCGATGAAAAAACGCCGCAGAATATCCTTCAGGGATGCGCAGACAAAAAAGTACTGCTGCTTCAGGCGCAGTAGCTTGTTCATGGTCGAAGTGTCGTTGGGGTAGAGCACCTTGGAGATGTTCTCCGAATGGGTCTTGCCCACGACGGCATCGGTGTACTCGCCCAGGTTGAAACGATTGAGGTCGAAATCCTCGTAGGCCTTGGCGCTCCATAGGCGTAGATTATTCACACTGTCGTTGTGAAAACCGGGGATGGGGGTGTCGTAGGCCTGGGCTCTGACCACATCCCCCTCTATCCAGTCGAAGTGACGCCGCCCGGTCTGGTCCTGGTACTCCATCACGCGGCCACCAAAACGAATGCGGTAGGAGACCTCCGGGCGGGGAAACTCCCAGGGATTGCCCTGGGTGAGCCAGTTCTCCGGCAGCTCCACCTGCTGGCCGTCTTCGATCTTTTGTCGGAACATGCCGTATTCGAAGCGAATACCATAACCGTAGCCGGGGATGTTGAGGCTTGCCATGGAGTCGAGAAAACAGGCGGCGAGTCTGCCCAGGCCGCCATTTCCCAAGGCGGCGTCGTGCTCCAGCATGCGTAGCTGTTCCAATTCAATCCCGAGCTTGTTCAGCGCCTCGCTGCAGGCGTTATGGATATCCATATTCAGCAGGCTGTTGAGCAGGGTGCGGCCGATGAGAAACTCCATCGACAGGTAGTAGACCCGCTTGGTGTCGTGGATATAGTAGCTTCTCTGGGTCTCCATCCAGCGTTCGATGAGGCGGTCTCTGACTACATGGCTGAAGGCCATCATCCAGTCGTGATCGGTGGCCGTGAGGGGATCTTTGCCGATGGTGTAGACGAGGTGGTTGGAGACCGATCGTTGGATCGCTTTGGGGTCTGACTCCAGGTAGTCGTACTTGAATGCGCTCTGTTGTTCTTGTTTCATTAGTAGGATTCTACGCTATTCGGTTTGGCGGGAAAGATGGGTTGTCTCTCGTTCTCCTGGATTAATTGGTAACACTATTCCAGCGTGGTGCCAAGATGGGAAGGCGTTTTAGCAGGGGGTAACTGATGGGGTAGATCAATAGTCCAAGGCCGTCGGCGGCCAGATCCCAGAGTGAGAACTCCCGGTAGGGGAGGTGATATTGGACAATTTCTATCAGCAGGCCATATGCGAGAAGCGGCAACGCCTTTCTCCAGCCCCAGCCGGTTTCAGGGATGGCGAAGTCGAGCAAAAATGCCAGGCAGAGGAAGGCGGCGGAATGGCCGAACTTGTCATTGATGTTGGCGACAGGGGTCTCATTCAGTTGACCGAATGAGAGGTAGGCAACCAGGATAACGATTGCCCCAAAGGCGATCCGAAAGAGATCGCGCTGGGGTATGTCGTTGAGGCTGTCGCTTTTGTTGATCAGGATTGGGTCTCTCTGGCGATGGCGCGGTAGGCGATATCGCTGCGAAAGTAGACTCCGTCCCAGTGGATCGACCGGGTCAGCTCATAGGCCCTCGCCTGGGCCTGGGTGACGCTGTCACCGAGTGCTGTTGCGCAGAGGACGCGTCCACCTGCGGTGACGATCTGGTCATTCAGTAAGGCGGTACCCGCATGGAAAACCTTGGCGTCGCTGCTCTCGGGTTCTGGCAGACCGCTGATGGGGAGATCTTTTGCATAGGGACCAGGATATCCTCCAGCCGCCAGAACGACGCCGACAGAGGCTCGAGGGTCCCAGCTGGTGGTCTCCTCGTTGAGTCGTCCCTCCAGAGCGGCCAGACAGTGGGCCACCAGGTCAGACTGCATGCGCAACATGATCGGCTGGGTCTCGGGATCACCGAAGCGGCAGTTGTACTC
>JBNKMQ010000308.1:0-4118 GCA_050293225.1 Sedimenticolaceae bacterium | reverse complement strand
TGAGAAAACCTGTGCAACGCGCACTCCACAACTCAAAACTCAAAACTCAAAACTCAAAACTCAACACTCATAACTTACAAAGTTCTTTCTCTTCTCTTGCAGCGATTGCCAGTTAATCAATTAGAAACCGACAATCTGCCGACCTCTCTCAAGCCACACCCAGTCTGTCCAACAGGGAGACCTTGTTGCCGCTTTTTCGATTCTCTCCACCCAGTCCCTGGAATGAGTTGACCTGGATGACCTGGTTACGCAGCTGTCTCGCCAACAGCAGCTTCTCCTGATCGCTGTGGCTTAGGATGCCGAGAGAGATCGCCTCTTCCAGGAGTTGCTCATCGTCAACGGACTGTAACTGTCCAGCCCGCTTGGCCTGACGCAGGGTCTTTTCGATGGGGGCGGCCTCAACCACTGCCTTCAGGGCCAGCTCGAGCTGGGCCACCCGCTCGGTCTGCTTGTCGGTCTGATAGACCCCATGGGTGAGGCGGTCACGGGCCTTACTGGGGCGCTGTATCAGTTGGCTCACCTGATGTTCCAGGGCATCGGTGGGCTTATGGAAGGGCAGGCCGGTGGGGAAGATCAACACTCTCAGCATCCAGGCCAGGGGCCTCAACGGCATATTTCTCAACAAAGCGCGCAGGGCGTGCTGGATGCGGTAGAGGGAGTCGTCCATGGCCCACTGCATCAGGGGCAGGTCTGTCGACTGCATACCCTCTTCGTGGAAACGCTTGAGCGTGGCACTGGCGATGTAGAGTTCGCTCAGCATATCGCCGAGACGGGCGGATAGGCGCTCCTTACGCTTGAGCGAACCACCCAAAGTCATCAGTGCCATGTCAGCCGTGAGGGCGAAGGAGGAGGCCATCCAGTTGAGTCGCTGGAAGTAGCGCTTGGCCGGACCCTTGACCGGACTCTCCGACAGACGCCCGTGGGTGATGCCGAGCCAGAAGGTTCTGGCGAAGTTGGTCAGGACAAATCCCGCATGGCTGAAGAAGGCCTCATCGAAGGCCTGGAGGGAGGCCTCGGGATCTGGGTTCTCTGCGGCCTCAAACTCCTTCAGCACATAGGGGTGACAGCGAATCGCCCCCTGACCAAAGATGATCATGCTGCGGGTCAGGATGTTGGCCCCCTCTACCGTGATGGCGATGGGTGTTCCCTGATAGGCGCGTCCGATCAGGTTATCGGGACCGAGACAGATACCGCTGCCACCCTGCACATCCATGGCGTCATTGATCACCTGACGATAGCGTTCGGTGAGGTGATATTTAACGATGGCGGAGATCACCGAGGGAGATTGTCCATCATCTAACGCACTGAGGGTCAGCTTGCGCGCGGCATCCATCTGATAGGTGAGACCGGCGATGCGGGCCAGAGCCTCTTCCACTCCCTCGAAGGCGCCGATGGGGGTGCCGAACTGGCTGCGTACCGCCGCATAGGCGCCGGTGTATCGGCTCGCCTGCTTACCAGCGCCGGTGGAGAGGGCAGGGAGGGAGATACCACGTCCTTCGGACAGAGACTCCATCAACATACGCCAGCCGTTGCCGACGCCATCCTCGCCGCCGATGACCCAGTTCAAGGGGATAAAGACATCCTTACCGGTGATGGGGCCGTTCTGGAAGGGGATGTTCAACGGCATGTGGCGACGACCGATGGAGACACCGGGGGTCTCTCTGGGAATCAGTGCAACGGTGATGCCGAGATGCTCCTCATCCCCCAACAGATGATCCGGGTCCTCCAGCTTGAAGGCGAGACCGATGAGGGTCGCGATGGGGGCGAGGGTGATATAGCGCTTGTCGAACTCGAGATTGATGCCGAGGGTCTGTTGTCCTTTGTAATCGCCATAGGTGACCACACCCCGATCGGGAATCGCACCGGCATCACTGCCCGCCTTGGGACCGGTGAGGGCGAAGCAGGGGATCTCATCACCGCTGGCCAGACGATTCAGGTATTTTTGCTTCTGTGCGTCGGTGCCGTAGTGCAGTAGCAGTTTGGCCGGTCCCAGGGAGTTGGGCACCATCACCGTCACCGCAGTGGTTACACTGCGACTGGCGATCTTCATCACCACCTGGGAGTGGGCATAGGCGCTGAAGCCGAGGCCGCCATAGGACTCGGGGATGATCATGCCAAAGAAGCCGCTGCGTTTGATGAACTCCCAGATCTCCGGCGAGAGGTCCTGGTCGTTATGGGTGATCTGCCAGTCGTCGAGCTTGTCGCACAGCTCCTGCACCGGACCATCAATGAAGGCCTGTTCCCGTTCGTTCAGTTCGCAGGGTGTCTGTCTCAGGAGATGGTTCCAATCGGGTTGTCCCGAAAAGAGCTCCCCATCCCACCAGACATTACCGGCGTTGAGCGCCTCCTTTTCGGTGTCTGACATGGCCGGCATTACCTTGCGGAAGGCCTTCAGCAGCGGGCTGGTAATCCACTGCTGACGCAGATCGGGCAGCAGATAGAAGAAGACGGTAGTGCCGTAGGCAAGCCATAGGGGTATGGCAAAGATAGGAGTCAATAGACCGGCCAGTTGCAGGCTGATCAGCAGAATGGGTGGTACCAGCATCCAGACGATGGAGCGGGCCGCCCCGTAGGCCAATCCCCACAGGGTCACAAGAATGAGTGTGATACCGAGTATGCTCATGAGTCAGCCTCCTGGATCTTTGGCTCGATAAGTTTTGCTTCTTCTTCTCTCTTATTATCTTTGTACGCCTTGGACCTCTTTCTTGGTTTCAAGCGAAAAATGGTACGGGGCACTTTGTCAGGCATCTCTACTACGCGGGTCAGGGCGGTAAAGGCACGCTCATCGTCGTTATAGAGGATGGTCTCGTCACACCAGGGCAGCTTGCGGTAGACACCCAGATCATCGATCCCCAGGAAGGGGTATTTGATGATGTTGAAGTAGGGGGAGTAGTCGAAATCCTTCGGTGTGAAGAGTCTGGGATTGCGTTTGAAGAATCTTACGCTGCCGTCCTCATCCCGATCGATAAAGGGCAGGATCGGGAAGTTGACCATGTTGAAAGCCGAGGCGATCAGGGAGGAGCAGACCGCTCGGGTCGGCTTGCCGGCATTGTGTTCAAACAGACTTGAGCGCCAGCGTCTTGGCAGAACAGTCCAGGGGAAGAAGAAGCGGGCCAGGTCGAACAGGTGGCGCACATCGTAGTCAAGACCCAGGTGATCCAGGGAGAAGGCGATCACCCGGTGGGCGTCCTCCGGCTCCAAGCCAGAGGGGCGGCAGATACGCAGATGGTCGTGGCGGTATTTGGAGACGGGGACGATGATCGTGCCTTTACCCAATAACGCCTCCACCAACAGGGGCTCGGAGAGATCCCCCGTGTAGGCCATGCGCACCCGCTGTTGCAGAACGGGATCGCGGATATCGTAGATCCTACCGATGTAGAGGGCTGAGTGAGTCCAGGTACTTTGGGTGATGGTCTTGATTACCTGGCTGACCCGGCTACGACCTTCCACCAGCAAAACATCCCCCAACCTAAGCTCATAGCTGAGCCTGGCGAAGTCGCATAGTGGAGACCTGGGTGGCGGTCCTTCTTTCGTCAGCCAGTCCGAGATCCACTTCATCAATCGTTGACCGAATCGACGCATCTCAATAACCGAGTAATTTACTATGAATTCTACAAAGTATAGACCGTAAAACGGGGTAGGGGTTTAGAATTTCTGGCTGTGAACAGAGGGATGGTTATCTAATATATCCGTATTAACAATGAGTTAATGGATATATTTACAAACGAATTTATAAGTGAGTTTGTGAATATTTGTTATAAATTCTTCTAATTTTTCGCGTCTGGGTAAAGCCGAACTTGCAGATGAGCAGCCTTTCAGGTCTCGGCAGCATCTATCCAAAAAATAAAAGCATGTAAACACACACAGCTAAATACGAGACCTGGAAGCGCCAATAGGAAACACAGCGCTTAGCACGAAGCCACCGATAGTGCTGAGCCGATAGCATTTAGGATGCCATTTATTATCTCGGTAGTTACTCTTGCTTTATTGAAAGCAACATCCATAAGGAAGCCAAAAATCACTCCGATGTAGGCTAGATAACCAAACCCCATATAATCGTTGTAGAGAATCGTATAAAACCAATCCTGACCGAACATATATATAGTGGAGGCAGCTAT
>JBNKMQ010000307.1:0-8773 GCA_050293225.1 Sedimenticolaceae bacterium | reverse complement strand
AACCTGACGCCGAAACAGATGAAGACCCTGGTCACCCGCGCCGGCCCCGGCACCAAGATTGTCTGCCTCGGCAATGTGGCGCAGATCGATACACCCTACCTGACGGAGACGACTTCAGGTCTGACCTACGCCGTGGATCGTTTTAAAAACTGGCCTCATAGCGGACATATCACGCTACAGCGGGGAGAACGCTCCCGCCTGGCAGACTTTGCATCGGAGAACCTATAGAGGGATTCGTTTAGCCTATGGAGTAAAAGCGAGGACTGCTGTTAAGCCTGAGGCAATCAGACAGTCCCTCGCTCGGAGATCTCACGTAGTTCGCTCACGGTCTTGCGAAAAACCTCTGCGGCCTTGTTATAACAGAGCACCAGGTCACTTCGATCGTTCTCACGTCCCTTGAATTCCAACTCACGGGCGAGAGCGGAGAGTTCCATCGCGCCGACATTGGCACTGCTCGATTTGAGTGGGTGCGCAGACTTAACCAAGGCCTCCATATCGCCATCTTTAACTGCATCACGAATGCCGTGGATCAGGCCAGGCGCGCTCTTCAGGTAACTCTCGATGATCGAGACAAAGTCCTCTTCCATGATCTCGTACAGTTCCTGCAGGACACCGTTATCAATGACACTGTGCGAGCTCATAGCTACCTCTTTAAAATCACGCTTAGTTTCACTTGCAGCGGGCTTGGATTCTTGCCGCTTCGCTGCTTGAGCCGCTTGAATCGCAAGATCAGGCTGCTGCTTAGTTTCCATCACAATCTCTTCCATCGGCAACCATTGGCGCAGCATATTTTCCAAATTCGACGGTTTTACCGGTTTTGACAGATAGTCGTCCATACCTACGGCCAGGCAGCGCTCTTTGTCTCCAGCCATCGCGTTTGCCGTCATTGCAATTACCGGCATCCTCATCAATCCCTGTCGCGTCTCTCGATCTCGAATCGCTTCTGTTGCCTCATAACCATCCATTCTCGGCATCTGACAGTCCATCAACACCACATCGAACTGCTCATCTCTTAGCAGGTCCATGGCCTCTATGCCATCGTTGGCGGTCTCGGGGGTCAATCCCGCCTTCTCCAACATCTTCTTCACAACAGCCTGGTTAACCGGATTATCCTCTACCACCAACACCCGCCCAACCAGTTTTGTATGCTCGGCTGACTTGGATTCCTCTTCCTGCAGGTGCTCTTTCTGCCCTACACCACCGGCTGTCGCCTGCTTGTCCAGCCAATTCAGGTGATCATCCGGCAGGCGTGGTACTGGCTCATCATCCGGCGACGTGGTGCCGGTGAAACTCGGTTCCACATCCAGCATGCGTTCGATGCGCTGCTTGATCTCCTTGGGTTTAACTGCTCCAACAATCACCTCTACCCCAAGACTCTCCAACGCCTCCTGCTCGCTCTCTTCCGCATTTACCAGCAGAATGTGGACATCACGCATATGGTGAATCTCCCTGGCATTACCAATCATCTGGACCAGGCTGGTGGCATATATGCCGGCGTCAATAATCATCAGTTCATAGCGCCAGCTAAGGCCAAGATTTGCCGAAGTCTTCAGTTTACTCATCATGTCGTACTGGTCGTTTGCAAACTCCAGCAACATACCGGCATTCTGAAGATTCAGGACAACACGCTTGAGATCATCCTCGCTCCTGTCTGCCAACATCAGGGTTCTTATGTTGCGCAGATTGCGCCGACTCGATGGCATATCCTGCAGGGATTTGCGCATCGGCAGGATGAACCAGAAGTAGGAACCCTGCCCTTTGACAGATTTGACGCCGATACGTCCGCCCATCAATTCGGTCAATTTTTTGCAAATGGCCAAGCCTAAACCAGTGCCACCATGCTTTCTGGTGGTGGATGCATCTGCCTGGGAGAATGGCTCAAACAGGCGGGATACCTGTTCTTTCGTCATCCCCATACCGGTATCCCTTACCGCAAACAGAAGATCGACTTCGGTACGTGTGGACTGGCGTAGCGAGACCTCAACACAAACCTCGCCATGCTCGGTGAACTTAACCGCGTTACTGACCAGATTGGTTAATATCTGGCGCAGCCGGATCGAATCACCTCGAACATTCTGCGGGACATTGTTGTCGATCTTGTATTTCAGCTTCAGACTTCGCCGATCAGCTGCATTCTGCATCAACGAGGTCACCTGTTCGATGATGCTGATCAAGTTGATGTCGATATACTCAAGATCCAGCTTGCCCGCCTCGATCTTGGAGAAGTCGAGAATATCGTTGATGATACTCAGCAGTATCTGGGAAGAGTTCAGGGCCGTGGTCACAAACTGCTTCTGTTCAGTATCGAGCTTGGTCTCCCGCAACATCTCCAAAATAGGCAGAATGCCGTTCAGCGGGGTGCGAATTTCGTGGCTCATGGTGGCAAGAAATTCAGACTTCGCCATATTGGCGCTCTCCGCAGCCTCCTTAGCGAGAAACAGCTCCTGCTCTACGGTTTGTCGCTGGTCATTCTCATCGGTCAGACGATTGCGCATCTCTGTCAGTGTCATCTCCGCTGCAACCATTCGGTCGTGCAGCAAAGATCTGTTCGCAGCCATCAACAGGTACCCCTGTTGAAAATAGGTCATCCAAACAGTCAAAACGAGTAACGCGAATGAATAAGCAATAAAACCTGCGGCCAATTCACTAGAGAGTAATTCACTATGGTCAGACAGATTGAATATGAGGATTCCCAGAGCTGAGAGTGCAAAAACCGCGCTGAAAAAGAAATCCACCGTCAGTAGTAGTGTAGTGAGCAGGAATATAGCTCCTACCAGAATCAGATCCACGATCGCGTGATCGTCGTAGTTCTGATACTCGATCACGTGGAACAGCGCGTATCCCCAGAGCACTCCGAGCAGCACAACACCAGGAAGGTAGGCAAAGCGCCAGGACTGCAGTTTAACCAGAGTAACGTTACGAACGAAAATGGTCAGAATGATTTGGCCTAGCAGCACAAAGGCCAAGACGCCTCCCCAGAACATATCGAAGGGAGAGTTCCATGCCTCATTCAGGTAGAAAAAGAGCGCACCGGCGATCAGATTCGCAAGAATCAGAGTGATGCCGTTCGAATATAGAAGACGGACCCTCTCCTCTTGTATCTTTCGCTCTTCATTATGCGGATCAGACATAAATGTTACTTACCAGGGCGCCATTACGACAAAATCACTCACGTTTAGGACAAGCATACTCTTACCAGATCTTCCGACACCGACCACTTCAGAGATCTTCAGGATGATTGACCAAAGCATCACTCTCCATAAAAGCACTCTCCGACCGAAATCTAATTGTGACAGCACAGTCGATTATGGTGTAAGTTTGCTCCTAATAGTATACCAACCGGATAGGATTCAGCGGAGTTTTAGCGGACCAAATGCCATAATATTCCGATAAAAGCCATTCTGGCCAATTAACCTATCAATCGTTGAACCGTACAAATTGATCTCGAACAACCAGATTAAACAAGCTGCTTTGGCGGAATTCAGCTTTTTACAGGGGGCTGATGAAGGATTCATTGATCTCTTTTTTAATCATGCCAATCACGTAAAGCTGGATTCACCCCAATCAATCTGCCACCAGGGCGACCAGTGTGGTCACCTTGCCCTGGTCCTAAACGGGACCGCACGGGTCTATAAGCTGGGGGAGAACGGACGCGAAATCACCCTCTACCGCATCGGTCCTGGTGAGAGTTGCATTCTTACCGCCTCCTGCATCATCAGCGGCAGACCCTTCCCCGCCATCGCTGTCTGCGAATCACCAATAGAGGCACTCGTTGTCAGCACCGCCGAGGTCAAGAGGTGGACAGACCTCTATCCCGTCTGGCGCAACTACATATTCAGCCTGATCAGCGACCGCCTGGGAGATGTCATCAGTGTTGTGGAGGAGATCGCCTTTCGCCGCGTCGACCGGCGACTGGCAAGCTATCTCCTGCAACCCGGGATTGCCAGCGAAGCGGGAGACATCCGCATCACACATCAAGCCATCGCCTCAGACCTTGGAACTTCCCGGGAGGTGGTCAGCCGGATATTGAAGGAGTTTGAGCATCAGGGCCTGATCTCGGTGACCCGGGGGGTAGTTCACATCAGCCACAGGCTGAAACTGTCAGAAAAGACCCAAGACAACCAGGGTATGTCATAATAAATGAGCTTGTGTGTGACTTAGTCACATACACGGCCCCCCCCCTCTCCTACCATGAAGGCATATTAGATGGACCGGAAATTGAGCGGTTCATGTCGAATATTCCCTCTCTGACTCAAATTTAAGGAGCTTGAAATGGCACAAAATGTTGGTGGTATCGATCGCATACTGCGTATTATCGTCGGCGCAGCCCTGCTGGTATGGGGTTTCGTCCTTAGTCCTCAACCGGTTTGGTGGGCAGCCATCGGCGCAGTTCCTCTGCTGACTGGCCTGATCAGCTGGTGCCCGCTCTACCCGATCATTGGATTCAGCTCTAAAAAATAGGGCCTTGCTACAATTGAGCAGCCGGATCGGCCAATCTGGCCGATCCGGCTGCTCAATCTATCCGGACTGGGTACTCTCCCCCGGTTTCGGCCAGGCCTCCAGCACAGCCTGAACCAAGGTGGCCAAGGGAATAGCGAAGAAGACTCCCCAGAAGCCCCAAAATCCCCCAAACACCAAAATTGCGACGATAATCGCCACCGGGTGGAGATCCACCACCTCTGAAAAGAGAAGGGGCACCAGGACGTTGCCATCCAGCGCCTGTATCACGAAATAGGCCACGGAAAGCCAGATAAAATCGGGCCCCCATCCCCACTGAAACCAAGCCACAAAGAGCACAGGTATCGTCACCACCGCCGCACCGATGTAGGGAATGATGACAGAAAGCCCCACCATCACCGCCAGCAACAACGCATAGTTGAGACCCAACAGGGTAAAGGTCACCAGACTGGCGGACCAGATGATAACGATCTCCCAGAATTTACCTCTCACATAGTTGGCGATCTGCCGATCCACATCTTTCCACACAGTACCGGCGAAGCTCCTGTGCTTGGGTAAGTGACTCACCATCCAACCGATGATCAGACGCTTGTCCTTGAGGAAGAAGAAGACCAGCAACGGCATCAGAATCACATAGACAATGAGCGTAATCACCCCCACCACCGAAGCCAGTGACCAGGAGACCGCCTGCTGTCCGAAAGAGGCGATCTCATTCCTGATCTGGCCTATGAGCTGATCCACCTGAGTTTGTGGAATCAGATCAGGATAGCGCTCCGGCAGCTGCATCAGCGCTTTCTGGCCCATGGATATCATGGCCGGTAGCTGCTGTACGAAATCGCTGATTTGACGCGACAGGAGCGGCAGCAGACCCAAGAGTACCAGGGCGACAAACAGCATAAACAGGATGAAGACGATAATCACCGAGAGCAACCTGGGCAGCCCCCGCTTCTCCAGCAAGGTGACTACACCCTCCAACAGATAGGCGATAACAATACTGGCCAGTACCGGCGCCAGCATATCGCCCATGGTGATAACAACGCCAAAGAAGATGACGAGAAAGAGCGTCAGAAAGACGATTTGCGGGTCAGAAAAATATCGTTTGAACCATTCGGTTATGACCTGCATGTTTTACTCTCTACAGATGCTCAGCAAAGAAAATATTCTAGGGCCAGTTAACACTAATCCAACGCCCCGAAGGAAGTGCCCTTGGGGTGCGCCTTGATTGGCGCTTTTTCTGGCTCAACAGGGCACATTGGATTAGTCCTAACAGGCCCTAGCGGTCTTGAAGGTAGCGTTGATAGTGCTCTTCGAAGACGATCTCCAACTCATCAATGACAGAGATCGCGTCGCGCCCCTGCATGACATGGGACATCATCAATGAAGAAGTCTGGTCCAACAACACTTCCCTCTCCAGCATGTAGTAGGTCTCCGAAAGGCGTTTGATCGCCTTCACCACAGACTCTTCCTGCGGCCTCTCTATCGGCTTTGGCGCTTTGGCCGCCAGATCCTCGACCCTCTCGTCGCCACTATCCCTGGCACTGAGAAACTCTGCAAAGGCGAGCAGCGTCTCTCTATTCTGATCATCCAGCCCATCAAAAAGCTGTAGCAGTTGCCGTTGTGCTTTGCTCAGGTTTTTCTGTTTAGGCACAAACTGCAAGGGTCTGCTCCCCTAGCAAGATGGAACTTAACCAGGAAACGAGAGCGGTGTTTTCACAAGGTCTCTGCAGCATGATCTTCACAATAATCCCGGGCAAAATCGAGCAACTCCTCCATCGCACGCAGGCGGAACTTCTGCTTTTGATGTACGAAGGAGAAGGGGCGCTCCAGAGTTGGGGTGAGGCTGATTGCACGCAGTGTGTCCAGCTTAAGCTCTTTCTGCACCGTCGCCCTGGAGACGACGGAGACGCCCATGCCAGCCTCTACAGCACCTTTGACCGCCTCCGGGCTACCCAGCTCCATGGAGATATTCAAGGTCGTTTTACAGTGTTGGTTGAGGTATTCATTAATGACTTCCCGCGTGCCTGAGCCCTCTTCCCGCACAATGAACGGGTACTCCAGCAGCTCATCAATATGCAGAGACTCCCTCTCTGCCAGATCGTGATTGGGGGGCACGATGGCCACCAGATGATCCAGACGACAGATCTCAACCACCAGGTTCTTATTCCCCACCGGCGCCTCGACTACGCCCAGATCGATGGTGTTGTTCTCTACCATCGAGACGATACCATCGGAGTTGGAGACCCGCAGATGTATTGTCACCTCGGGAAAACGGGTATTAAAGTCTCCCAACAGGGCTGGCAACATGTACTCGGCAATGGTGGTACTGGCGCCAATGATGAGCGCGCCGCGGATCTCCCCAGTCATCTCTCGTACGGAGTTCTCCATGTCCGCATAGAGATCGAAAATCCGGTCGGCGTATTCAAACACGCGGTTACCCGCATCTGTCAGGCTGATCCTGTTGTGGGTTCGGTCAAACAGCCGGGTATTGAAATACTCCTCAAGCTGACGCACCTGAAAGGTCACCGCCGGCTGAGTCATGTGGAGCGTTTCAGCCGCTTTGGTGAAACTGAGTAGTCGTGCGACTGTATGGAATACTTGTAATCTTCGATCCGCCATATTCTTATTTAGCCTAATTCAGTAGCTCACTATAGTGATAAAGACAATTTATACCATATCTTGGCAATCTATGGGAGAAGACTAAAGGTCGCAGAAAGGCGAGGCTCAGGTAGATCGACGAGCAAATCCAACCTTAGCTGAGAATAGACATCCAAATGAAAAAAATTAGTCAAAATCGTGGTAATTCGGCTAAATATCCTCTAGCCTCTTGAAAAACATCTCCAATATGAGGTGTTAATAAAGACTTAAGAACCGGAACAGACTCGGTTTTCTGCATTAGCAAAGATATTGAGTCAACAATAATAGAAATCCAAGGCGGAGGTCAGTGAATGCACTTTAAGAACACCTTTTCTCTCTCTCGTTTGGCGCTCTCCTGCGGCATCGCCATATTAACGATGAACCAATCGGCCCATGCCTCTGGCTTTGCGGTACCAGAACTGAATGTCTCGGGTCTGGCACTCTCCAACGCCCTTGTGGCCAATACCGAGGTCCAGGGGGCCATCGCCTACAACCCGGCCACAATGTCGTTTCATGAGGGGAGTTCAGTTTCACTCGGCGCCCTGCTCGTCAAACCCGAATTGGGTGTTACCACCCAGGCGGCAGGCAGTGTTGACAGCAGCGCCGACGATATCGTCGGCATCCCGGCGATCAGTGCCCACTCGACACTGGATGAGACTTGGTCAGTCGGTATCGCGGTGAATGCCCCATTTGGCCTGGAGACCGAATGGGCGGCAGGCACTTTTGACGCCCAGTATCCCCCTGGATCCACCATCCCCACACAGACCAGACTGGAGGTCATCGCCTTCTCCCCCAGTGCTGCCTACCGTGTCAATGAGAATGTCAGTTTCTCAGCCGGTCTCGACTACTACTGGATGCGTGAAGTCATCTTTGACGGCGTGGCCAATGCCGGATCGCCGGGATCAAACCCCTCCATCAAGCTCAAAGGTGACGGCAAGGGAATCGGTATCAACCTGGGCCTGATCGTGACCAGTGGCAACTGGAGTTTTGGTGGCAATTACCACTCTGAGACCGATATTCCTGTAGAAGGATCGGTTGACCTTCCTGCAGGGGCGCTACCCTTGTATGTTTCTAACAGTGTTCACGCCGAGCTGACAGTACCCCATCGTCTGCAGTTGGGCGTGAGGAATCAGACCACTGACAAACTGGCTGTCGAGTTTGATGTTACCCGCACAGGCTGGAGCTCTTTCGATAGGTTACATGTCACCCAGGAAGAGTATGGCTTCACCCTGGTCGACAGTAAAAACGGCTGGAAAGACGTCAATGCCTACCGCCTGGGAGCTACCTATGACATCAGCCAAGCGACTCAGCTGCGGGCCGGATATACATTTGATGAGACCCCCCAGGGTGACGACTACTTCAGCCCGAGAGTTCCCGATGCCGATCGACAATTGTTCAGCTTCGGCATTGGACACACCTTCAACAACGGCTGGACCCTGGATGCCGGCTACATGTATGTGAAGTTCGATGACCGCACCGTCAATCAAACCACCGCCCACTCCGGCGAATTTGCCAACGAGACCAACGGTACGCCCGCTGTGAATGGCGAATATGAGTCGAATGTGCACCTCTTTGGTTTAGGCGTCACCAAACACTTCATGTAACGCCCTGTTAAGAAAGCGGCAAACATACAGCCCCGACTCGCTCGGGGTTTTTCTTGGCCGAAAAAAAAAACGCCGCC
>JBNKMQ010000306.1:0-27194 GCA_050293225.1 Sedimenticolaceae bacterium | reverse complement strand
GGTTTCGTCTCATTTGACACCTCTAGTTGTAAGTAGGGTGTCAACTATTCTTGGGGAGGCTCACAGCGTAGGTTTTTCCTGCTGCCTGTACTTGTTAAATGCACTACTTGATGACCATATAAAAGTTAGTTCTTGCTGCATTTGCTTCAATACAACAATCTATGAAAGCCTCAAATGTCTCCGGACTTACTTCTCGCCAGATCTCTACATTGAGGACATTGAGTATTAGTTTGTCTCCTTCATTTAGGTTGTACTTGGTCAGACTTTTATATTCGCCATTTGTATATAGGTCCGACATGCAATCTATCCAAGCATCAAGATTTCTTCCATACCCATCAAAGAACCCTAGCTTTTTCTGGAATTCATCATGGAATGTTTTCCAGTCTTGAATGCTTGCACCGTTTATTGGTTCTACGTATTCCATGGCATTTAACAGTATGTTAGACCGCGTCGGCTGTATTGGTAATACTGCGGACGCGGCATATCGTGCGATTGACGGAATCTGCATAGCATTACGTGTGATCTGATTGATCTGGGCAGAATGCCCAAGGTATTTACAAGGCGAGTTTGTATGAATGAGATTTCTGCCAACGTCCCTGATCCCGTTTCTCGGCTCAATGATAACTCTCTGAAATATCATCTAAAATGCCCCATACCTGAGAAGTAAAATCCTTGGCATGTGAGGCATGTTGAGTAGTTCATTAAGGCCCAGAATAGTTAAAAAATCAAGCACCTGTCGCTGCAACGTATCGATAGAATTTTAAAGTAATAGGCTGCGAAAACAGGCTTGAATAACGGCAGTTTCACCAATGGATTGATGCTATACGGAATCTCTATTGCGAATTACTACGATCTGATGTCTGCCGACGGGTCCGCTTACTGGTGATAACTTCTATCCTAAACTACCGAGTTGGATGTCTGCTCCTGGCTGATATCCGCCTATTGCAGTGCAGCATATTAACAGCCGCTTTTGTGTATTCCACAGTCTCGTATGTAGTGAGTAGGTGTTCTATAAATCCCGAAATAGCTACCACTTGCCAGCAAAATCCAGAACTCTGGAAAATCTAAAAACGCAGCACCCCTTCTTCGACAAATGCTTGGATAGAACAAAGGATCGTCCAGATCGGGCAATGCAAGATATTCAGGTACCTTTGATCCCATGAGAATAGCGATCTCGATATTTTTAGGTCACTACGCCCTACCCCACCAAAACCTCTCCAACACCACCTGTCTTTAGTTCAGCTAAACCCTTGTTGGCAGATAGAGAGCCATACTCGGGATAAGGTTCAGCGCACAGGAATCAACCCATCAAGCCACTTCCAGCGTTTTAAAAAAGATCGCCACCAGAAAACCACTCAAAGTGGACATACCAACCACCGATCCGCCTTTGAAATAGGCCTCTGGCAACATGGTCTCAGCGATCATGGTGAGCATGGCGCCCGCTGCGATCCCTTCCACCAAGGCAAATACCGCCGGGCTGGCATTGACGAAGAAGACATTACCAGCAGCCGCGCCAACGCCCGTGAGCAGCATCAATGAACTCCACATCAGCACGATGCGCTTGTAGCCGAATCCCTGCTCCCGCATACCGTTAGAGCTGGACAACGCCTCCGGATAGTTGGATAGAAACAGGCCGGCGATGAGAGAGAGGCTGATGGATGAGTTGATCATACTGGAACCGATAACCAGGGATTCCGGGATGCCGTCCAGCGTGATACCCAGCCAGATCGCCAAAGGCGCAGCGTGATTGCCCTGAATCTCCAACGCGACATCAGCAGCTAAAGGCTGTTCACCACCGGTATCGATACTCCGCAACGCGCTTTTAGTCCAACGCATCGCCTGCTCGGCATTCAAGTGGCGATGCTCCAGATATTGGCGCGCCTCTCCCTGTTGCAGGAACTCCCGGTAGCGCAGGGCAAACACCGGTGCTTTCGACAAGAGATCCAGAAAGTCACCTCTGCGTAACTCCCACACTTCGCAATCTTCCGACGCCACAGCCGATACCGAGTGTTTGGATCCCGTAGCCATTGAGTAGCCACCGAAGGCGTCATTTTCTCCCAAACTGGTTGGCTTCCTCAGAGTCGCTTCAGGGTCTATTAGGCTAACTTCTCCCTGGGCAATGATGAAAGCCCGATCGGAGCGAGTGTGCTGATGATAGAAGGTATCGCCACGTTCATATCGTTTGTAGATCAGATTGCCGCTGATCAACTGCTGCTCTTCAATGGGAAGATCGCGAAACAGGGAAAATCGATTGATACGCTGAAACCTATGTAGAAACTCATCCCTCTTCCGATCCACCTCTATCGCAGCAGGTAACCTGCCGCTTCTGACCAGTGAATGCGCCGCCCTGTCCACCCAGGCGTTGGCAGTCTCTTGGCTCATATCATGAAGACCCGTTAAATAATCTACCAGCACCTCACTGCGCAAGAGCAGATGGACCTCCTGCTGAAAATGGGGAGAATTCAGCAGCAGCGTATCGATCGCCTGCTTCGGAATTGACCAGACAGTGGTCTCCTTCGCCGCTATCGCGTTATAGGCGTTCGGGGTTGATGAGAGCGAGGCATACCAGCCGAAGACACCGTGTCTGCCCACCTGCTCAACACGACGGTCCCCCAGGGCGGGATCGAACAGATCCACCTCACCCTCATCGATAATATAGAAGGCATCAGAAGGATCACCCTTGCGATAGATGGCTTCTCCCTTGCGGAACTTTATTATCTTGACTGAGGAGGCGATCGCTTTGAAATCGGCCTGGGGCAGATCATGAAACAGCCTGACCTGATTGATGCGCGAAATTATCTGTCGAATATGCTGATGTTGCTGATGCCGAAGATAGTAGATGGTGGTAGAGGCCTTGCGCAGAAATCCACCGTAGTCATTAACCAGTTGATTGAGGCCGATAAACAACAGCCCACCGAAGATTGCACCTATCGCCAGCGCATAAAAATGGCCCTCTTCAACAGAGGATGCCACCAGATCTATGGTCAATGCTGCCAGCAAGGCTCCTCCACCAAACGCCATCAAGATCGCTGTCATGCGATCACTGGGACGCCAGAAAAGCGCGGTGATAGCACCCATCGGCAGGGAGGAAGCACTGATCAGCCCCATCACGAAGGCCGTCAGTAACATAGACTCAAACAATAATCACCTCTTCTGCCAGGGCCTGTTAAACACTATTAATATTGCAACAGCGAAAAGTGTAATCGATAAAAGCTAGCAGATGAATATGAGGAAATGGTGACAGATCAAACGTGGGATAGGGAGATGATTTTGAGATAAATCAAGAGTGGGTGCGACCGATCACTATCTTTTCCGGATCGAATCGCACCCGAAAGGACTAGCCCAGAGGAATCCTGATCTTCTGTCCCGGATAGATCAGGTTGGGATCTTTGATCACCTCCCGATTAGCCTCGAAGATCTTTGGATAGTCCATCGCATTACCCAGAAAACGCTTTGCAATACCAGACAGGGTGTCGCCGCTCTCGATCACGTAGTACTCCACCTTGGCCTCCTGCGCCGGCGCATTGACCTGATCCACAGAGACCTCACTGACCCCTTTCACATTGCCGGCAATGAGTACCGTCTTCTCCAATGCTTCAGCACTTTCCGCATCCCCCGACAAGACAACCTTTCCATCCTTGAAACCGACATCCAGATTCTTGATGCCGGGATTATCGGCCTGAATCTGCTCTTTGATCTTCTCGGCTGGATCGTCATCACCACCAAAGAGCTTCTTCCCCATATCAACAGCAAAATCTAACAAACCCATTGTGCTACTCCAATAAACTTAAAATGAACGGCTACTTTTCAGATAGCGATATACAGGACGATAAATCATCACTTCAAAACGAAAGTGACCTTCATAACCACGCGATACTCCGACACCTTGCCATCCTTTACCGTAACCTGCTGGTCCTTGACCCAGGCACCTTTGATGTTTTTCAAGGTCTTGTTCGCACGTTTGATGCCCTGAGCTACCGCATCATCAAAGCCCTTGGAAGACGATGAAATAATCTCTGTGACCTTTGCAACTGACATAGGATTCTCCCCAACATTATTGTCTTTGAAACCACGCCAAAAGAGTTGCGTCCATGACGTGAACCACCGAGATTGAACGGTTTAAAGAGTTTGCAGCCTGTCCATATCTCAGCCTTTTCGCACAGGGCATGAGCGCCCCGTGACGAAAAGATGAATTGAGGATATATGAGCCGGGAGAGATTTAGAGGTTTGAGAACCAACTGCTTACAATTGTTTTCAATTGCACTGACTGGATCAGGGGGAATCTTTCAGTCTCAGATGCAGTACCCACTCACTCTGTTCATGGGGAGACAGGAACCGTCTCAGCATCTGAGACGGCTGCCGGCAGTGAATCCGGCAGATGCACTGTCGAAGTCGGAAAGGCCACTTCCGCCCCATGGGCTACGATGATGTCGTAGATCTTCAGCAACACCTGATGTTTGATCTCATGATACTTCACCCAGTTGGTGGTGTGGGTGAAGGTGTAGACAAAGAAGTCCAGGGATGAAGGGGCAAACTGATTGAAATTGACGATCAGGGTCTGACTATTGTCGATCTCCGGATGCTCTATCAACATCTGTTTTACATCCGCCACGATTTCACTCATATGGGCAGCATCGTCATAGCGAATACCGATAGTTTCGTAGATTCGCCGATGACTCATACGCGAGGGGTTCTCCACCGCGATATTGGTAAAGATGTTGTTCGGCAGATAGAGGGGCCGCTTATCAAAGGTGCGGATACAGGTAAGACGCCAGCCGATCTTCTCCACGGTACCTTCGATATCCCGGTCCGGTGAACGTATCCAGTCACCCACGGCAAAGGGCCTATCGAGATAGATCATCAGTCCGCCGAAGAAGTTGGCCAGCAGATCCTTGGCGGCAAAACCCACCGCGATACCGCCGATACCACCGAATGCGAGCACGCCGGAGATACTGAATCCCAGGGTCTGCATGGCGACCAGGGCACCGGTTATCACCACTGATGCCCGCAGCAGCTTGGCGATGGCATCCATGGTGGTTCGATCGAAACCCTTACCGTCGGCCTTCTTGGCGGCAATCAGATTCTTTTCGGCCCTGGAGATAAATCGAATCAAAAACCAGGCGAAACAGCCAATCACGCCCACATCCCTCAGCGGGTCAGCTATTTCGAACAGCGGCAGATTCGACACCCCCTTGACGATCTCCACCGCAAAGGTCAGACCCAGAATCCACACCAGCCAGCCCAGGGGACGCCTTGCCGCATCGATCAGGGCATCGTCCCAGGGGGTCTTGGTACGACTGAGCTGCCGATGCAGACGATTGAGCATCCGACGCAGGAGGAAATTGGCCAGGAGCACACCAAATACGACAATGAAGACCTGGATGATCCAGCCCCATTCTCCCTCGACAGGGATTAGTTGTTTGATCTCATCGATACTCATCGGCTCTTATTCTATCTACTGCTGTAAAACGAATGGGCAAGTTTAAAAGCTATGTGCAGAAAATAACAGCCGGTCAGCCTGATGCCAGCCAGAGGACTGCCTGAGTCTTGCATCAGATTCAGGTTGTTAAATCTGACGCAGTTAAACCCGGGACGTCAATTTGTTGTCAGTTTTTTCACAGCTTAAGAAAATGCCAAATATCTTTATGATTTTATTAGGCTTCAATCACAAAACAGCGAGAGATTCCATGCTATTTTTCAGCTCATAAGAAGATGAAATGACCAGCTTGTTGAGTAACGGAGAATCCATACACCATGACCTACAAAGCAAAAATGATCACCGCCCTGGCTGCACTGGCCCTGAGTGGACAGCTTTCAGCGGCAGGCCCCAACTACAATTTTGCCGAGGGGCGCTATCTTATCGATACCGATATCGACGAGCAGCATCTCGATGGTGACGGTCTCCATCTTGGTGGCTCCTACCGATTTACCAGCGAGATCTACGCCTTCGGTAATTTACGCTTTAACGACTACGATCATGGTGTCGATGCCACTGTGCTGAATCTGGGCGGAGGATATATCCTGCCCATCCACGCCAACTGGGACAGTAATTTCACCTTCGGAATAGCCAGGTGGGATGTCGATGGAATCGACGATGAGATCGGATTTGAGCTCAGCGGTGGCGTACGCGGTATGCTGACCCCCGATGTCGAGGCCCGCGCCAAGCTGACCTACATGGATATCGATGATCTGGGTGATGACGCCTACCTCACCCTGGGTGGCGACTATTTCTTCATGCCGAATCTCTCCGCCGGACTGGAACTGGATGTCGGCGGGGATTTCGACACCCTATCTGCCGGCGTACGCTACTTCTTCAAATAGACCAACACCCTCTCCTCCCCCTTCAGCGCTATCAGCGTCGGGGAGGAGTCCAGAGACCTTCGAAAACCTCGTTTATCGCCTCTCCTGCCATTGAGAGCGCCCCTCTCTCTTACCAGAACTAAATTCACGGCTTTCTACAGAAAGCGCGCCATTCTCCCGATACAGAGTTAGAGGCACTGTCTGCCCACAAACGCTTCGGGAGGCATCTATGGCTGAAACTGGTTGGCAAAACCACCACCGCCGGCATCTCAAAAGTATCGAAGGATTCGTATCTCTCGAGTTGTTGGCGGCCCTAATCTCCAGCCTCTTTATGTTCCATATCGGGTTGCCGCTAATAGACTCACTCACCGATCAAGGTGAAACCCAACTGCTTGAACAGAATTCCCTTGCCAGTCACCTCGAATATGCGCGTAGCGAAGCTATCCGGCGGGAGACTACCGTAACCGTCTGTCCCACGAAGAACTTTCGTAACTGTTTGCGTCAGGGAGAGTGGCAGCAAGGCTGGATCATCTTCACCGATGATCAAGGTCCATCCCTTCATGTAAGCGTCGGCGACAAGATCCTACACAATCAAAAGGGTGCTGATTCAACCTACGTCACCCTCGCCAATGTCAATGTCATTCGCTACCAGGCGGATGGCTCTATTCTGCTGGATTAGTTGAACCGGGTCCGTATTAAGATCTACCAGTCGGTGTGTACAAACCCCCGCTCGGGATGATCCACCCTCTCATAGGTGTGGGCGCCGAAGGCGTCGCGCTGGGCCTGGGTCAGATTCTGCGGCAGTCGTCCTGTGCGATAGCTATCGAAATAGTTGAGACAGGCCCCCATCACAGGCACCGGAATTCCAGTACTTGCGGCAAAGGAGACGACCCGTCGCCAGGCGCCCTGCAATGCTTGCAGCTGCCCTCCCAGCTCCTGGTCCAACATCAGATTGGCCAGTGGCACCTCACCGCTATAGGCCTGGCGAATCGGGTCGAGAAGTCTTGCCCGAATGATACAGCCCCCCTTCCAGATCCGGGCCGTCTCCGACAGATCCACCGACCATTGGTAACGCTCTGAGGCACTCTGGATCAGATCCATCCCCTGGGCATAGGCGGTTATCCTTGCCGCATAGATGGCGCCATGTAGATCCGCCAACAGGGCCTGGGGATCGGCAACCTCGGTGATTTCAGGACCTGAAACAGACGCCTCCGCTTTGACCCTTTCGCTCTTTTTGGACGAGAGCACCCTGGCATCTACTGCGGCTGCGATGCCGGGAACCGCAACCCCCTGCTCCAGTGCCGCCTGCACCGTCCAGCGACCGGTGCCCTTTTGACCGGCCCTATCCATGATTTGCGCCACCAGGGGCTGGCCGGTTTCACTATCGACCACTCGCAGCACCTGGGAGGTCAGCTCCACCAGGAAGGACTCCATGGGTCCCTGGTTCCACTGGGCAAATATCTCGGCCATACCCGGTTCCGCCAGGCCGAGGCCACGACGCATCACATCATAGACCTCCGCCAGCAGTTGCATGTCGGCATACTCGATGCCGTTATGGACCATCTTGACGAAGTGTCCCGCCCCATCCGGTCCCACATGGGTGACACAGGCACCCGCCTCGGTCTGGGCAGTGATCGCCTCGAAGATGGGACCCACCTCTGCATAGGATTCCGCAGATCCCCCAGGCATCATGGAGGGTCCATGTCTGGCCCCCTCCTCGCCACCGGAGATACCGACGCCGACGAAGTGGAAACCTTTATCTCTGAGCAGGCGTTCTCTGCGCTGGGTATCTTCGAACCAGGAGTTACCACCATCCATGATGATATCTCCCGCCTCCATCAGGGGCAGTAACCGCTCGATCATCTGATCCACCGGATCACCCGCCTTCACCATCAGCAGGATTCGCCGGGGTCGTTTCAACAGCGCGACGAACTTTGTAAGATCCCCATCCCCGGCAAACTGCTTACCCTCATTCTCGGCGAGAAATTTCGCCACCTTATCGGCATTCCTATTCCACACGGCCACCGGGAAACCCTTCTCCTCCATGTTCAGGGCCAGATTGCGTCCCATGACACCCAGACCGATCAGGCCAATATGACAACTCCCCGCTGATTGATTCATTCCGTTACCTCTTGCTGACTCTGAAGATGTGGCATGGAGCGTGCTGCAGCCCTGTCCAGATACCAATCGCCATGGGCTGCCAATGCAGCCGGCACACGTCCCTCCCCAAGGGCCCAGCGAACGGCGTCCGCCTTCTCATCCCCCCGGGCCATGAGGAGGAGAAACTTCGCATTCCTGATTACCGGTGGTGTGATTGTCAGACGCTGCAGAGGAACTTTGTGCCCGATGACCGGCATAACCTGTCGCGCTTCCTCATCCATAGCTGCCGACCCAGGAAAGATTGAAGCGGTATGGCCATCCTCCCCTAGGCCCAGTAACAGGATGTCTATCTTCTCCGGCAGGATTGAAGCGTAGGCAGAGGCCGCGGCGTCAGGATCCATCTCTGCACACATGGGATAGACAGGGGTGCCTTCCGGCACCCCCTGAGGAAAGAGTCTGGCCAGCACAGTGTAGGCGTTATTCTCGGTGGAATTGGTTGGCACACAGCGCTCATCACCGAAATAGACCCGGATTTTTGACCATGGAATATCGTCCATCTCGGCAAGCCGGTCATAGACCGAAAGGGGTGTACCCCCCCCCGCCAACATCAGGTGACACGGCTCAGATTCGCTCAATACCAGATCGATCTTCTGTTTGATCCAGTCTGCTGCTGCACTATCAAAGGCGTCAGACTCAAAGACTCTTCTCTCTCCACTCATTGATCAATCTCCCGCCACTGTCGATGATAGCGATCCATTAAATCGTCTGCTTCAACCGGTCCTTCGCTACCTTCGGCATAGAACACCGGTTGTCTTTTGCTCGAGGACTCCCAGGCATCCAGGATCGGTGTAACAAAACGCCAGGCGTGTTCCACCTCATCTCTGCGCGCGAACAGGGTCGCATCCCCCTTGATAGCATCGAGTAACAATCTCTCATAGGCGTCCTTGATCGGACTGGCATAGGTCTCGGAATAACTGAAATCCATCTCCACACTGCTCACGTCCATCTCATCCCCCGGTCGCTTGCTGGCGATCTTCAGCGCCATACCCGCATCGGGCTGGATACGGATGGTGAGTACATTCGGCTCCAGGCTTTGGCAGATATCATCCCTGCCAAAGAGACAGAGCGGTACCGGACGAAAGACCACCGAGATCTCAGTCACCCGCTTGGCCAGATGCTTGCCCACACGCAGGAAGAAAGGCACACCCTGCCAACGCCAGTTATCGATGTAGCATTTCATGGCCGTGTAAGTTGGGGTGCGGGATTTGCTATCCACATTCTCCTCATCCCGATAGCCCCGGTATTGACCGAACACGGTATGAGTCAAGACATCCTCTGCGGTAAAAGTTCGCAGAGAACGCAACACCTCGACCCGTTTGTCGCGGATATCGTCGGCGGTGAAAGAGATCGGCGGCTCCATGGTACAGAGTGAAAGCACCTGTAGCAGATGGCTCTGCACCATGTCTCTCACTACCCCCGTCTGATCGTAGAAACGTCCACGCCCTTCGACACCGATCGATTCCGATGCGGTGATTTGAATATGGTCGATATATTTTCGATTCCACAGGGGCTCGAAGATGGTATTACCCAGGCGGGCGACCAGTATGTTCTGCACTGTCTCCTTGCCCAGGTAGTGGTCGATGCGATAGACCTGGTTCTCCTGCAACACCTCAGCGACGATGTGGTTGAGCTCCATGGCGGACTCAAGATCCTTGCCGTAGGGTTTCTCCATGATGACCCGGGTCCAGGGAGTAGCTTCTCCACTGTCGGAGATCAGCCCCGCCTCCTCTAGACCATGCAAGATGATGGGAGAGGCCGAGGGCGGAGTCGCCAGGTAGAAGAGACGATTCCCTTCACTGCCGAGCTCCCGCTCTATCTGTTCCAGGCGCTCCCGCAGTGCGATGTAGCCATCCGGGTCCTCGAAGTTACCCGCCACATAGGAGATAGTGCGGCTGAAATCCTGCCAGATCTGCTCATTCACCGGTTGGCTGCGTGAGTATTCGGAAACTGCCTTGTGCAGTATCTCTCGATAGGCGTCGTCTGAATGTGGCGTACGGCTGTAACCCACCACTGAAAAACCCTTTCCAAGCACCTTTTCCTGTATCAGGTTATAGAGCGCAGGCATCAGTTTCCTGCGGGTGAGATCTCCAGCAGCACCGAAAATCACCAGACTGCAGGGTTCCAATCTGTCCGGTTGCAGAAAGAGTTCACCAGAAGTGAGACGGTCGATCTTGGGGAGGTCAGATGACATATGGCCGATATCCAAACCGTGGAAATTTATTTTCAAGCATACATTGCCAGAATCCGGGGGAGAAAATCCATTGAAAAATGGTCATTATGCTTAAGCGAGCTTTCATGAAGAGAAAACATGAACTACACCACTTTTTACAAATGGCGCTCAATCAAGGGCAAAATTCACGATATAATACAAACTGATACTTCTCTTCAGTGCCTGTAGCGGTCTAGTCTGCTGGACAGATAACAATAAAAGCCTCGCTACACACTTAACGTTTTTTTAGTCCTACTCTGAATTCAAGGATTAGCTTAGTGCAAAACAACATAAAAGTTGGCGTCTTTGTCGACGCTGAAAATGTTCGCTATAACGGGGGTTATCAGCTCAGGTACGATATTCTGAGACTCTTCTCCGCCCGCTATGGCGGCAATCTGATCAGACTCAACACCTATCTCGCTTACGACCAGGAGCGGGCAAGGGAAGACCCGGACTATCGACGTCGCGCCCAGACCTATCAACAGATGGTGCGCGACTTCGGCTGGAAGGTGATCGTAAAAACCGTTCGTCGCTATACCGACGAAGAGGGCAATACCACCACCAAGGCCAATGCCGACCTGGATATGGCAGTGGATGCCATGTTGCAGTCGGAGAAACTCGATTTGGTTCTGCTGGTCACCGGCGATGGCGACTTTCTACAGGTCGTCACTGCCCTACAGGATCGAGGCTGCAGGGTTGAACTGCTGGGTTTTCGCAATGTATCCCAGGAGTTGCGCCGTCAGGTGGACGACTACTTCTCGGGGTTCACCATCCCAGACCTGCTGCCTATCTCCTATGAACCGCGCAATGAATGGGGTGAAGTTGGCTCCTGTGTGCGGGGTGTCTGTGCCAAGTGGTTTCCGGAGAAGGGTTACGGATTCCTCCGCTTCCTCAAGAAGATCGACCAGAATCTCTGGATCACCGATCCCAGGCATGAAGATTCACCCTATGAGAGCGTGTTCTGTCATGCCAACGAGTTGGCGGATGAAGTAACCGATGAGGTCATGATGAATCGTGACTCGGTGCTGGAATTCTACATCGATGAGAGCGACAAGGACGATGGCGGTCTGGTGGCGAACAACGTCAGGTTGGTTCCCTCATTCGGAAACAGCGGTCTCAGTTAGCCTGTATCATCGTCAAGCAGAATGCGGAAGTGGCGCCCCTCTCCCGGCAGTCTTTCGATAGTCCCACCTCTGAGGGGAAAACGGCCGCGCTTCCGATCACTGAAATAGAGTCGAAGGGTCTCTTGCACCACCGGGAAGGCGATCTCGTCCCAAGGGATATCTGCCTCTTCATATAGCCCAACCTCGAGGGACTCCTCCCCTGCTGCGAAATCGAGATTGAGCAGACGGCTGCGAAACAGCAGGTAGACCTGATTGATATGGGGTAAATTGAACAAGGTGTAGAGGTTCTCCACCTCTACATCGGCACAGGCCTCTTCCTGAGTCTCTCTCGCCGCCCCCTGCTGACTCGTTTCACCGTTCTCCATAAAGCCGGCGGGGACTGTCCAGAACCCGTAGCGAGGCTCAATAGCCCGCCGACAGAGCAGAACCTTATCCTCCCAAACCGGAATACAGCCGACGACAATCTTCGGATTCTGGTAGTGAATAACACCGCAGGAGATACAGACATGCCGAGGACGATTATCGCCCTCCGGTATGCTGATCTCGACTTCAGCCCCACACTGACTGCAGAATTTCATTCCTCACTACCTTTGCTGACCGCCCCCCATTGTCACCGATTGATTCAAGCCCTGGCAACGGATAAAACCCGCGGGATATTCTGGCCGTATCAATCCTGATAACATGCGCCCATCAATTTTCACACAGATTAATAAAAATATGCCGGACCCCAACGCGGATACCGATCTTCGAGAGGCCAGCGCGGCCATAGACCTAGGCTCCAACAGTTTCCATCTCATTGTCGTACGGACTGATAATGGTCATATCCAGATTATTGACCGTCTCAAGGAGTCGGTTCGTCTGGGAGAGGGGCTGACCGAGGACAAACGACTCTCTCCGGTAGTGGCTGAGAGGGCTCTCGCCTGCCTGCAGAGATTTGCCCAGCGCCTGCACTCTATCGCGCCCGAGAATATCCGTGCCGTCGGCACCAATACCATGCGCCAGATCCATGCCGATGATGACTTCATCAATCAGGCAGAAAAGGCCCTCAACCACCCCATCGAAATCATCGCCGGTCGCGAAGAGGCCCGCCTGGTCTATCTTGGCGTTGCGCATGGCTTGGCCGCGGGCGAGGATCGCCGGCTGGTCATCGACATCGGCGGCGGCAGTACCGAGCTGATCATCGGACAAGGTTATACCCCACACCGGCGTGAAAGCCTGCACATGGGTTGTGTCAGCATGACCCGCCGCTACTTCAGCGACGGCAAGATCACTGCCAAGAATATGCTCAAAGCGGAACTGGCCTGCGCGGTACAGATCCGTCCGGTACGTAACCAATTTCGAGAAGGGGGTTGGGTTGAGGCAATCGGCAGCTCCGGCACCATCAAAGCGATTCGTAATGTGGTGATTCAAGAGGGCTGGAGCGAGGCAGACATTACCAAAGACTCACTTGAGACCCTTGCGGAACACCTGATCAGCGCCGGCAGTATCGAGAAGCTGGAACTCAAAGGCCTCTCGGAGCAAAGAAAGCCTGTCTTCCCCGGCGGGGTAGCCGTACTCCTCGCACTCTTCCGCCATATCGGTATCGAACAGATGCAGGTCTCCGCTGAGGCCCTGCGAGAAGGATTGATCTACGACATGATCGGTCGCAGCCATCATGAGGATATCCGGGACCGGACCGTTGAAGCGCTGATCTCCCGATACAGCATTGATGAGGCCCAGGGGGAAAGGGTGGAAAACACCGCCATCGCCCTGTATGAACAGGTAGCAAGGCCTTGGCAGCTCGGTGCCTCGCGCTATCTGGCAATGCTTAAATGGGCTGCCCGTCTGCATGAGATCGGGCTTACCGTCTCTCACAGCCAGTTCCACAAACATGGTGCCTATCTGATGGCAAACTCGGATCTCTCAGGATTCTCCCGTCAGGAGCAGAAGGTGCTGGCTGCTCTGATCCGGGGGCACAGACGTAAATTTCCCAACGACGTCTTCGAGGCCCTGCCCAGCGAGGTAATAGACTGCACCAAACAGCTCTGTATTCTGCTGCGGCTTTCGGTGTTGATGCACCGGGCAAGATCTACCGTTAGCAAGCCGATGGCCAGACTTGAGGCTGAGGAGAATCGCCTCTCATTAGTGTTCCCCGATGGCTGGTTGAATGAACACCCGCTGACCCAGACCGAGCTGACCCAGGAAGCCGCCTATCTGGAGTCCGCCGGCTTTCTTCTACGTTTCTCCTAAGGCCAGCTATAACAGGGCTTTTATCTCGGCCAACAGACTCTCCCCACTGGTACCGTGGGGCAGACGTTTAACCAGCTTGCCCTGTTGATCAATCAGATAACTATCGGCAGAGTGGTCGACCGCATAGTTCCCCGCCTCATCGGGACTCGCCTGCCGATAGACGACACCGTACTGGGCAGCGGCCTCAGCCACCACCTTCGGTTCTCCAGTGACCCCGATCAGCTTTTCATGGAAATAGCGAGAATACTCCTGAAGGCGCTCTATGCTATCTCTGGCTGGATCCACACTGATGAAGATGGGCTGAACTTTCGAGCTCTCTGCTTCGCTCATCTCATTTAATACAGTGCTAAAGACGGCAAGGGTGGTCGGACAGATATCAGGGCACCAGGTATAGCCAAAGTAGAGCAGCACAACTTTGCCGCGGAAGTCTCCCAAGGCCACTGGACCCTGAGGGCCCTGGAGAGTGAAATCCCCACCCTGGGGCGGTTTGTTTATCGCTAAGGTCTTTTCTGCTTCACTGGCAGGTTGCCAGGCGAATAAGAGCCATAACAGAAGACCCGACAACAGGGCGATAATCAAGATGAGATATCTAGGTTGCATAGTGGAGGTTTTACGGTTTTTTCGTAAGACGCGTAAAGTCAAAGTAACTAGCTTAATGACTTACGCAGTTGACCTGATTAACGCTCTAAAAACCTTTCTCCTGCAACATTGCAAGACTTTTATCCACCAACAAAGTGTAGCGTTGCAATAACTCAATCAAGCCACTGTCCCCATCTGCCTGTTTCTGTAGGTGAACTTCAATATAGGCAAGAGACTCCTTTAGTCCCTCCCCTTTTCTGCGTAGATCATCCACCAGAAAATGGGCACGCATTTGACTGACGGCTTGGCGACGATGCATGGCGATCAGGCGCTCCATATCCTTCTGTAAACTGGATAGGTTACGCTCAACCTTATGGCTCTCTCGAATTTTGAAACCCGCCTGCTTGCGTACACTGCGCAGTGAAACCCTCAGTTTGGGTGCCAATGTCTTCATCTCAGCAAGAGAATCGTCCAGCAGTTGTATCTCTTCCGCTAAAAGTCTCTTTTGCTCCTCAGCCAGATTCTCTTCAGCCTCGAGGGAGGCGACAGACCCAAAGGCCAAGATTCCTATCACTGCCAATCGTGTCAGCATGCGGATTTTTTTAGTTTTAATAATCCTCATTTCTCCATCCAAATTTTAGGGAACCTCTGAACAAGTCATGGACCGACATCTTGCCGCCAGAATGCACCGCTTCGACGTTACAGATCTTCGCAATAGCTTGCTATTACGAAGATCTGCGCCTTGAATCGGCACATTTTGACCGACAATCTGTTCGGCCCAGACTTATTCAGAGGTTCCTTAGGTATAAATCATCAAACTTCTGCAAGATCCCCCTTCTTCTCAAGCCACTTCTTTCGATCTGCAGCCCGTTTCTTGGCCAGCATCATGTCCATGATCTTATGTGTATCATCGCCGGCATCCACCGTCAGCTGGACCAGCCGCCGGGTATCCGGGTGAATTGTTGTCTCACGCAACTGCAGGGGATTCATTTCGCCCAATCCCTTGAACCGTTGGACATTCACTTTGCCACGTAGTTTCTCGGCCTCTATGCGGTCAAGAATACCCTGTTTCTCCGAATCATCCAGGGCATAGAAGACCTGTTTTCCCACATCGATGCGGTAGAGCGGTGGCATCGCCACATAGACGTGTCCCTCCTGCACCAGCTTGCTGAAGTGGCGCAGAAACAGGGCACACAGCAGAGTGGCGATATGCAGACCATCGGAGTCCGCATCTGCCAGGATACAGATCTTGCCGAACCTCAGGCTGGAAAGATCGTCACTACCCGGCTCCACACCGATTGCCACCGAGATGTCGTGCACCTCCTGGGAGGCAAGCACCTCTGCAGAATCGACCTCCCAGGTATTCAGGATCTTGCCGCGCAAGGGCATGATCGCTTGAAACTCCCGATCCCTCGCCTGCTTGGCGGAACCGCCGGCGGAGTCACCCTCCACCAGAAACAGCTCACTGCGGGAGGGATCCACCGAGCTGCAGTCCGCCAGCTTACCCGGCAGGGCCGGCCCCTGGGTGACCTTCTTTCGCGCCACCTTGCGCCCGGCCCGCATACGGCTCTGGGCGGAGTTGATGGCCAGCTCTGCGATCCGCTCACCGGCTTCGGTATGCTGGTTCAACCAGAGACTGAAGGCGTCTTTCACCACCCCCGAGACGAAGGCCGCACACTCTCTCGAAGATAGACGCTCCTTGGTCTGGCCGGAGAACTGCGGATCGAGTAATTTGACCGAGAGCACATAAACCACTCGATTCCAGACATCTTCAGGCGTTAATTTCACACCCCGGGGCAGCAGATTGCGGAATTCGCAGAACTCCCGCACCGCATCGGTCAGGCCACTACGCAGTCCGTTCACATGGGTGCCGCCCTGGGCGGTGGGGATCAGATTGACATAGCTCTCGGCAACCGGCTCTCCCCCTTCCGGCAACCAGCCTACAGCCCAGGCAGCAGCTTCGCTGTTACCGGACATATCGCCGACGAAGGTCTCGCTGGGGATGAGTTCAGCCCCTTCCAGGGCATCCAGCAGGTAGTCCCGCAGTCCATCCTCATAGACCCAGGACTCCTTTTCACCACTCTTCTCGTCATACAGAGAGACTTTGAGTCCGGGACAAAGGACCGCTTTCGCCCGCAGGACATGGCGAAGCTGGCGCAGGGAGAATCTAGCGTTATCGAAATACTGCTCGTTAGGCCAGAATCGCAGGCGGGTGCCGGTGTTGCTTTTACCGACCTTCCCCACCGCTTCCAGGTCAGAGGCCTTGTGGCCGTCGGCAAAGGCCATATTGTACTCCTGACCATCACGCTTGACCCAGATCTCCAGATGTTTCGACAGGGCATTCACCACCGAGACACCGACTCCGTGCAGACCACCGGAGAATTTGTAGTTCTTGTTCGAGAACTTACCGCCGGCATGGAGTTTGGTCAGAATCACCTCGACCCCGGGGATGCCCTGCTGGGGATGTATGTCCACCGGCATACCGCGTCCATCATCCACCACTTCTAGACCACCATCCTTGAACAGGCTGACACTGATTGATTTTGCGTGCCCCGCGATCGCCTCATCGACGCTGTTATCAATCACCTCCTGTGCCAGGTGGTTGGGACGGCTGGTGTCCGTGTACATGCCGGGGCGCTTACGAACCGGCTCCAGCCCGCTGAGTACCTCGATATCCGACGCGTCGTATTTACCGCTCATGCTCGATTCTGATCTCTCTCTGCAATCAATTCACGAGCCGGGATTTTACACATCTGTCTGAGCTGGAGCGAGTATTGACTGACGATTTATCTCCACGCTGGAAGAAAGATTAACTTATGAATCTCAAACAAATCTCAACTCTCTCCATTGACCCTGGTGTTGGGGCTGAGTTAGGTTTACAGGCCCGATCAATAGACGATAGAAAAAGTGCCGAGAAAAAAACAACCACCCGCCCTGGAAGCGGCGATGAAAGAGCTGGAGACCCTGGTCGAATCCCTGGAACAGGGTGAGCAGCCCCTGGAGACCTCCCTGGAGGCATTTGAACGGGGAGTGGCTCTGACCCGGGTCTGCCAACAGCAGCTGGAGGAGGCGGAGCAAAAGGTTCGCATCCTCAGCGGTGAGAGCAGCGAATCTGACCTGGAGCCGTTTAAAAATGCCGATGAGTGAACCGCTCAAAGATTTTATACAGGCTTGCAGTGAACGGGTTGAGAGTGCCCTGGAGCATGCGCTTCCCAGCAGTAAAACCTCACCGCCCCGCCTGCATGAGGCGATGAGGTATTCCGCCCTCAGTGGCGGCAAGCGAATTCGTCCGGTATTGGTCTATGCCACCGGTCAGGCAGTTGGCGTCGAGCCGGAGCGACTCGACAGCCCGGCAGCCGCCATCGAACTGATCCACGCCTACTCCCTGGTGCACGACGATCTACCGGCGATGGATGACGACGATCTCAGACGCAACCAACCCACCTGCCACAAGGCCTACGATGAGGCTACCGCCATTCTGGTGGGTGATGCCCTGCAGACGCTCGCCTTCCAGACCCTCTGCTGCGGAGAGACGATGCAGGCCGATGCGGAGACACGCCTGAAGATGCTGGAGACCCTGACCCGCGCCAGCGGCTCCAGAGGCATGGCCGGTGGACAGGCCATCGACCTGGAGTCGACGGGAAAATCCCTTGACCTGGTAGAGCTGGAGAACCTGCATATCCACAAGACCGGCGCGCTGATTCACGCTGCGGTGCACATGGCGACGCTGCTCAATCCCGACCTTGGACAAGAGAAGACTCGGGCACTGGACCATTATGCCAAGTGTGTCGGCCTGGCTTTCCAGATCCGGGATGACATCCTCGATGTGGAGGGAGACACGGAGACCTTGGGTAAGACCCAGGGCAAGGATGTGGCCCAGAACAAGGCCACCTACCCCGCCCTGCTGGGTCTCAATGGCGCCAGGGAGAAGGCCCAGGATCTGCTCAATGACGCCCTGCAGCAGTTGAGTCTGTTTGGCGATGAGGCCGATCCCCTGCGCTGGCTGGCGGAATATATCATCGGCCGCACCCGCTAAGGGTCTGCAACAAACCGCCCCGGAACCACCTTACTTGCGCCACAGGATATTGCTTGGGATAATTGCCTGTTCCACTCAACAAGATTCAGGCAGCCAGGTTCACCAAATACCCGATCTTCTGTCCGTTGTCCTCCCCTTAGAGGCAGGATAGGCTCGAATCATTGAGATTTTATGAAAAAATCCCTGAATAAAGGGATGGAAATATTGGATATGCTTGAGAAAACGCCCATGAAAGACTCGCAGATCGCTGATGTTCAAAGCTCCGCAGATACGCGGCAGATCGCGATCAACAAAGTTGGTATCAAAGATATCAGCCATCCCATGCGCATACGGGACCGTAGCGAGGGTGAACAGCACACCATTGCCAATTTCAACATGTATGTGAATCTGCCGCACAATTTCAAAGGCACACACATGTCCCGTTTCGTGGAGATCCTCAACAGCCACGAGACTGAAATCACCGTCGCCTCATTCAAGGATATGCTGGCGGAGATGACCGAAAGGCTGGAGGCAGAGTCGGGTCATATCGAGATGAACTTCCCCTTCTTCATCAACAAGACCGCCCCTGTCTCAGGCGTCCAGAGCCTGCTCAACTATGACGTCACCCTGATCGGCGAGATACACGGCGACCAGTCGTTCATCGACATCAAAGTGGTAGTGCCGGTCACCAGCCTCTGCCCCTGTTCGAAGAAGATCTCCGAGCGCGGCGCGCACAATCAGCGCTCCCACGTCACAGTACAGGCCAGAACCAACGGCTTTATCTGGATCGAAGAGATCATCGATCTGGTTGAGGAGCAGGCCTCATGCCAGCTCTACGGCCTGCTGAAACGGCCGGATGAGAAGTTCGTTACCGAGCACGCCTACGACAATCCGAAATTTGTCGAGGATATCGTGCGGGATATCGCGGTCCAGTTGAACAAGGAAGATCGTATCAGCGCCTACACGGTGGAGTCAGAGAACTTCGAATCGATCCACAACCACTCGGCCTATGCACTGATCGAGCGGGACAAGGCCACCGAGCAGTAACCGGGCCAGGCCAGTCTACAACCGAAAACAGAAACTAGAATTTACGGTGCAGCATCAGGACAGAGCCCTGGTTTTCCATCGTCACCCGGTTGAGAAAACTCATACCCAAGAGTATATGTCCAGAGCCACTACTCTCGATTACAAACCCACGCACCTGACGCAGTAAGATATCCCCCACCTGTACCCGATCAAGGGTGATCTCATAAGCAGGGGCGGTTCCGTTTGCGGTATTCACATACATTGGTGCGCCCTCAAGGCGATATTGAATACCCAACCGCTTGGCGTCACTGCGGTACATAGCTACGGCCGAAGCACCAGTATCAACAAGAAAATTGACAGTTCGCCCGTTGATCGTTCCTACAGTTCTATAACTGCCGCCCTGATCCCGCCAGATCTTGGCGCTGACCTGTTTCGGCTTACTGAAGTTGGTTGAGACACGCGAGCCCAAGGGGTAGGTTTGACGCTCACCTTCGTACTCTATGACCGCCTCACTACTGCTGGCAGAGATCAATAAAAGCCCCTCTGGCGAGGGTTTATTGAGTTTCAGCAGGCGACGCTTGCCATCCACCTTCACCATAGCCTGCCCCGAAAAGAGGGCCTCCACGTAGATCTGCTCCACCGCCAGCAGGGTGCAACTCCAGAGCAAGGCGAGAATGGTCAGAGCACGTACAATTCCGTGCATTAGATCCCTCCAATTTGCATAAGCAGCATCACCAGTCCAGCAAAGAGTCCTGCAACCAGATCATCCAGCATGATGCCCAGACCACCACCAATCCGTTTATCGAGCCAACCGATGGGCCAAGGCTTCAGAATATCGAAAAGACGGAATAGACCAAAGCCGATCAATACCCACCAAAGACTCAGTGGCACAAAAGCCATAGCCAACAAATAGCCGATGATTTCATCCCATACAATCCCGGAGTGGTCGTGAACCCCCAAGTCTTTTGAGGTCTGATCACAGATCCAGATACCAACCAGGAAACCCGCGCTGACCAGCAGAAGGTAGATCCAGAGGGATAGCGGCTGGATCAGCAGATAGATGGGGATAGCCGCCAATGTACCGAAAGTCCCTGGTGCTTTGGGAAGAAGTCCGCTGCCGAAGCCAAAGGCCAGCAGGTGCGTTGGTTTACGCATATCGGCTTTCATCATCTACTCGACTCTTCTGAGTTGTCGGCGAAGTGGTCGAATCCCCTGACGGATCCCTGCCAGGGTTGTCCATTTCCCTGGACGATTCTCAGGCCTGGCTGACTCTCGATATTTCCAATGCGGCTCATCGACAGACCAAGGCTTTGACCTAATCCATCTATTTCATCACGATCAGCAGGAGCGGCGGTAAAACAGAGTTCATAGTCATCTCCACCGGCCAGGACTGTCGTCCAATTCCCCTCCCCCTGTAACCATTCGGACACCGACGCCGACAAGGGTATCTGAGCCACTGAAACAGTCGCCCCCAGATCGCTTGCCTGCAGGATATGCCCCAGGTCAGCCGTCAATCCGTCGGAGATGTCGATCGCACTGGTGGCGAGCCCCCGCAAGGCCAGGCCAGCCTCGATACGGGGTTGTGGTCGCTCCAGTCGATCTCTAAGGGCCTCGACCATCTCTTCGGCTCCAGGTTCCTGACTCGCCAGCAGGCAAAGGGCGGCATCCCCCAGGACACCGGTGACATAGATATCATCACCGGCACGGGCACCATCCCTGCGTAAAGCCTTGCCTTGTGGTACCCAGCCGTGAGCCTGAACTGTTACTGCCAGCGGCCCCCGGGTGGTGTCCCCTCCAACCAAGGCAAGATTGTGTTGTCTGGCAAGATTGGCAAATCCTTGCGCAAAGCCCTGCAACCAGGATTCATCGACATCAGGCAAAGTCAGCGCCAAAGTCACCCAGGCAGGTTCGGCGCCCATGGCTGCCAGATCACTCAGATTGACCGCCAGCGCCTTGTGTCCCAAAGCTTCGGGAGAGACATCGGCAAAGAAGTGGACGCCGGAGACGAGGGTGTCGATGCTTACCACCAGCTCCATCTTCTCTGGCACGCGCAACAATGCCCCATCGTCCCCGATTCCCAGAGACACATCACTGCGAGACTGTGTCAGTCCTGAGAAGTAGCGCTGAATAAGGTCGAACTCAGATTTTGTCGATTGAGCCGTCATGGGATTGTGGATGACCAGGGATACTCATCTTATAAGACTATAGTGGAGCAGATGAGCACAAGATCATAGCGGTGGCTTGATTGATAATTCAGCCGGACTCCTCAGCGAGACAACAAAGCGTAGATACCAAACATGGCTCAGCGCTTCTGTTTGGCCTTGATCTCTACCGCTCGAGCATCTTTCGCCACCCGATCGAGGACACCGTTGACATACTTGTGTCCCATCTCCGCACCGAAGACCTTGGCCAGTTCCACGGCCTCATTGATCACGACTCGATAGGGCACTTCCGGCTTAAAAGCCAGCTCGAAGGCACCCAGTCGCAAGATAGCTCTCTCCACCGGGTCAACACTGTTGATCACCCTGTCCAGGGCCGGTTTGAGCAACTCGTCAACCTCATCCAGATGTTGCGGAACACCCCGCAACAACTCCTGAAAGTAGTTCACATCGAACTCATTCAGCTCCTGCTCTTCGAGGAACTGATTGACGATATCGCCGATATCATGTCCAACCATCTGCCACTGGTAGATGGCCTGTACCGCATGGCGGCGGGCCTGACTCTTCTTTTGACTCATCAGCCGATCTGTCTTAGCAAGTTGACCATTTCGATGGCCGAGAGGGTGGCTTCGGCCCCCTTGTTGCCCGCCTTGGTACCGGCACGCTCAATGGCCTGCTCGATAGTATCCACAGTGAGCACACCGAAGGCGACGGGCACGCCATGTTTCAGGCTGACCTGGGCCATGCCCTTTACGCACTCCCCGGCGACATAGTCGAAATGGGGGGTACCACCTCGAATAACAGCACCGAGGGCGATGATGGCGTCATACTCGCCCTTCTGTGCAATCTTCTCCAGGGCCACCGGCATCTCGAAGGCGCCAGGTACCTTGATCAGGGTGATATCCTCTTCACTGGCACCATGCCGCTTGAGGGTATCGATGGCGCCCTCAACCAGGCTGTCCACAACAAAGCTGTTAAAGCGGGCCGAGACCAGGCAGAAACGTGCCTTCTCAACGGTTAGCGCCCCTTCGATTGTCTTGATACTCATCATTTTCACCCAGAAAGAAAAAACTAATTAGTAGAATTCCCAGCAGTGACCGTTTTGCTCAGAGAGCAGAACATTGTCCCGCGTTAATTACCTGCCACGTATTCAGTGACTTCCATATCGAAACCTGACAGGCCATGAATACTCTTCGGCGCACTCAGCACACGCATCTTGCGCACACCCAGATCAGAGAGTATCTGCGCCCCGACACCATAGGTTCGAAGCTCTTTGCTGTTGTCCTTTTTCACGAACCTGCTCTCTTCGCTATCCAACGTCTGCATCTCCATCATACGCTGGACGATCTCTCTCGGGGTATCGTGGTTACGCAGAACGACAATCACGCCCTCGCCGGCCTCTTCAATCATCTCCATCGCGCCTCTCAAAGGCCAGCCACACTCATTGAACTTGGTCTCGAATAGATCGCACAGGCTGTTCTGCATGTGTACCCTGACCAGAATTGGCCGATCCGGGGAGGGATGGCCTTTCACCAGCGCCAGATGCAGCTCATTATCGACCACATCCTGATAGGCGGTGAGACGGAAGTCGCCATAGTTAGTGGGAAAGTGGCACTCACTGACCCTTTCCACGGTGGTCTCATTGCTCACACGATACTGGATCAGGTCGGCAATGGTTCCCATCTTGAGATCGTGTTCAGTGGCGAACTTCTGCAGATCGTCACGACGCGCCATGGTGCCATCCTCATTCAGGATCTCGACAATCACCGCAGAGGGAGACATACCGGCCAGACGCGCCAGATCACAGCCCGCCTCGGTATGCCCGGCACGAACCAGCACTCCGCCAGGCTGCGCCATCAGGGGAAAGATATGGCCGGGCTGGACCAGATCCTGAGGCTGGGCATCTTGCGCCACTGCTGCCAGGATAGTAGTCGCCCGATCAGCCGCTGAGATACCGGTGGTAACGCCATTCGCCGCCTCAATAGAGACAGTGAAATTGGTCGCAGAGAGTTCATCGTCGGTGGTCACCATCAGGGGCAGGCGCAGCTGGGTGCAGTGCTCTTTGGTCAGGGTCAGGCAGATCAGCCCCCTGCCGTAGCGCGCCATAAAATTGATGGCTTCGGGCGTGACAGACTCCGCCGCCATAATCAGGTCGCCCTCGTTCTCTCGATCCTCGTCATCCATGATGACGACCATCTTGCCCTGCCTCAGGTCTTCAAGGATCTCTTCTGTCGTGTTTAACGCCATGACTTCTTCATTTTATTTAGAGTTAACGGATCATTCTACCAGAGCCCAAGAAATTCAGCATCCAGTAATATATCCGCCAAGTTACGGAAAAATTTAAGCTATTTAATGGAGAAAGGTGAGGAAATTGTGATTTTTTCGTGAGGGTTCCAGGAGAGTCTTGCCCCAAACTTCCCTCCGTGGCCTGACACTTTCAGGCAATGAATAACGAGGAGATCATGATGAAAAAAACCGCCATTGCGTTGATTGTCTCGGCAGGACTGCTGGCCGGTAACAGCGCCTTTGCCAGAGAAGTCAGCGTCAAAATCACCAACCTGACAAATGCCATCTACTTCACTCCCCTTCTGGTGGCTGCCCACGATAAAAATACCCACCTGTTCCAGATTGGCGAAGCGGCCTCTTTCGAGCTGCAGGCGATGGCCGAGGGTGGTGACACCTCGGGTCTTATCTCGCAGATTGAATCGGTCGGGGGAAACTATGTCGACAACCCGGCTGGTGGTCTGTTGTCTCCAGGCGCATCTGCTGAAGCCAGCATAGACATTCGTGGAAGAGCGACAGGATTTCTCTCGCTGGGTGCGATGCTGCTGCCGACCAATGACGGCTTCGTGGGACTGGACGGTCTCAAGGTTCCCTGGAAGAGTGGTACCTATACCTACTACCTCCAAGCCTATGATGCCGGTACCGAGGCCAACGACGAGATCATTACCGGCGGTGGCGCACCCAACTCACCCGGTGTCCCTGCTGATCCCGGCGGCAATGCAGGCGTCGGAGGAGTTGCCACCGTTGCAGCGGACCACAACCAGACCGTTCATCTACATAGAGGCGTCGTCGGTGATGACGATCCCATCAGCGGCCCCAGTGACCTGGACGCACGGGTCCATCGCTGGCAGGGACCGGTTGCAAAGCTGGAGATCACTGTGCCGAGACGGCATCAGCATGATTATGATGATTGATACGCCGCACTAGTTAGCTGTTTCTGATCGGCATATCCTCCCACCCTGCAATTTAATTGCAGGGTGGGACTGGTTCGAGGAATAGACTAACCGTCAGTCGAAGAGCACATCTAACAGAACCTCAAACCAGAAATGGGCGGGTTCGGATATATTGGAGTGGTAACGCTCTCTCTCTTTGTCCGCCATCTCCCTATGGTATTGAGCCATCTCCTGACTGCCGATCTCTTCATAGTCCGCCGCCCAGCGCTCATGTCTGTCGATATTGCGCGAGATATTCTCCAATCTGGCCGCTTCAGTTTCAGGCGATCTTTGCTTGCTCGCACAGCCATTCAGCAAAGCCACGGAGAGTATAAAAATCAGAATAGCTGGAAAACGATAACGTCCCTTTAACACTTTATTCCCCAAATCAGATTCGTGAATGATAGATCCCTATCGACGATCAGAGACTAGGCAGGGACTGAATCCCTACGACATTGCATTTGGTCGTTTTGTTCAGCGCAGAAACCCGCGGGACTGAAGCAATGCCTCCGTCACACCGCTCGCAGTTCCTTCCGCAGCCTGCTCTCCCATCATCAGCCGCTCGAGATATCTGGCGATCAGATCGACCTCGAGATTGACTTCAGTTCCGGGGCGATAGGCCTGCATGATGGTCTCCTGCAGGGTGTGGGGCACGATATTCAGCTCAAACTTGGAGCCCTCCACTGCGTTCACAGTCAGACTGGTGCCATCAACACAGATCGATCCCTTGTGAGCGATATATTTCGCCAGATCGTCTGGCGCCTGGATCTGGAAACGGATAGATCTGGCATCACCATGCCGCTGCACAACCCGACCAATGCCATCCACATGACCGCTGACGAGATGTCCGCCCAATCGACTGCTTAGGGTCAGCGCCTTCTCCAGATTGACGCGGCTGCCGGGTTTTAATTGATGCAGCGTTGTGAGGGAGAGGGTCTCCCGGGAGACATCGGCACTGAAACCCGATCCGGTCAGTGCCACCGCGGTGAGACAGACCCCGTTGGTGGCGATGCTGTCCCCCAGTTTTACATCACTCAGATCGAGGGAGCCGGTATCCACCGTCAGGCGCACATCCCCGCCCCGCTGTACAATCTCTCGCAAGCTGCCGATGGATTCGATGATGCCGGTAAACATATGGGGTCCTAATGCCTCGCTGCAGGGATGGCGGTGATACGGATATCCTCGCCTACCTGACGTACCTCTTTGATCGTCAACGCTATTCTATCACTCATCTGCTGGAGTTCCGGTAGATGCAAGAGACCCCGGGCGCTATTGCCCATGATATGAGGCGCCAGATAGACGATCAGCTCGTCGATCAGACCCGCCTCCAGCATGGCGCCGGCGAGGACGGCACCCGACTCCAGCAACACCTCGTTCACCTCTTCCGCCGCCAGCAAGCGCAGGACCTCATGCAGATCCAGGCGGTCTTTCGCTACCGGCAGGGTCATTATTTGTGCCCCAGCGGCTTCCAGCGGTCCCGCGCGAAGACGGGCCTCATCGCCGCAGATCAGCAGCACCGGACCCGGCTGCTGTAACATCTTTGCATTCACGGGGGTCTTTAACTCGGGATCGAGCACAACCCTTAGCGGGTGTGGTGGCTGGAGGTCAGGCGCCAGCCCCAACTGATCCGCTGTCAGCCGGACATTCATCGACGGGTCATCCGCCTGCATGGTTCCCGATCCAGTGAGAATCGCCGCACTGCGAGCCCGCAGACGATGGACATCCTCCCTTGCGGCGGCAGAGGTGATCCACTGGCTCTCGCCACTGGCCATGGCGGTCCTGCCGTCCAGACTCATGGCCAGTTTGCAGCGAACATAGGGCATGCCATGGCGCATGCGATTGATGAATCCGGGATTGAGGGCCTCGGCATGGCTCTGCATCACACCAGTCTCGACTTCAATGCCGGCAGCACGCAGCTTGTCGAAGCCCTGGCCAGAGACCAATGGGTTTGGATCGGCCATGGCGGCCACCACCCTTTTGACCCCCGCTTCTATCAATCCATCAGCGCAGGGAGGTGTACGGCCGTGATGGGAACAGGGTTCCAAGGTGACGTAGGCTGTTGCCCCTTCAGCTTCTGCTCCAGCGACAGCGAGGGCGTTTCTCTCTGCGTGGGGCTCTCCCGCCCGACGATGGTAGCCTTCGCCAACCACCTTGCCAGACTTCACCAGCACACAACCG
>JBNKMQ010000305.1:0-5979 GCA_050293225.1 Sedimenticolaceae bacterium | reverse complement strand
GTCGACTTTCAGTCGTTCAACGCGCTTTGCGCTTTTGTCCGGTACCGGATCGAGTCCGGCACAGGCTCTTCGCCGGAATGACGAATTAATCAGAGGTTCCTTAGTTTTGCGTGGATGGGTTCGCTGCGCTCACGGTTTTATCTCTCTTCTCCCCGGCCCTCTCCCGCGAGGTGAGAGGGGGACGCTCAATTCGAGAACACAACCAGCGCCTGGTCAGTTGTCTGAACGATCTCTCTGGGTTTTTCGTTCCTGAGCCACCGGTTCCCTCTTCCCTCGAGGGAGAGGCCCAGGCTGAGTAGGGGGGGGGTATAGAGTATTGATGAAACAGAGGGAATGGTGGGCGCAACAGGGATCGAACCTGTGACCTCTGCAATGTGACTGCAGCGCTCTCCCAGCTGAGCTATGCGCCCTCAGGGGTGAGGGGCGAATTCTAAAGCGGTTGTCTGGAGGCGTCAAACTGGCACTGCCGAAACTTGTCGGGTCTGATAGAATCCCGCTTTTCCCCTATTTGTGATTGTGAGATCGATGACCGTACGTACCCGATTCGCCCCCAGTCCCACTGGCTATCTGCATGTGGGTGGTGCCCGCACCGCGCTCTTCTCCTAGCTCTATGCCCGTAAGCATGGCGGCAAGTTCGTCCTGCGCATCGAAGATACCGACCTGGAACGTTCCACCGCCGAGTCGGTGAATGCCATTCTAGAAGGCATGACCTGGCTGGGACTGGAGTATGACGAGGGTCCCTTCTATCAGACCAAGCGTTTCGACCGCTACAACCAGGTTATCGAGGAGTTGCTGGAGAAGGGACTGGCCTATCGCTGTAACTGCTCCCGCGAGCGGCTCGATCAGCTGCGTGAAGACGCCATGGCGAAGAAGCTGAAACCCCGCTATGACGGCCACTGCCGGGATAAGGAGATCAGTCCCGACGAGCCCCATGTGATCCGTTTCCGTAATCCGGATACAGGGGTGGTTGTAGTCGATGACCTGATCCGCGGCCGTGTGAACTTCAATAATGAGGAGCTGGATGACCTGATTATCCGCCGTACCGATGGTTCACCTACCTACAATCTCACCGTGGTGGTGGACGACATGGATATGCAGATCACCCATGTGATTCGCGGTGATGACCATCTGAATAACACCCCGAAACAGATCAATATCCTGCGGGCAATAGGTGCCGAGCTGCCACAATATGGCCATGTCCCCATGATTCTGGGGGATGACGGCGCCAGGCTCTCCAAGCGCCACGGTGCCGTCAGCGTGATGCAGTATCGGGAGGATGGCTTCCTGCCGGAGGCGCTGCTCAACTATCTGGTTCGTCTCGGCTGGTCCCATGGGGATCAGGAGATCTTCTCCATCGACGAGATGATCGACCTGTTTGATATCAATGCAGTGAACAAGGCGGCCTCCAGCTTCAATACCGAAAAGCTGCTCTGGCTGAACCAGCACTACATCAAAGAGGACGATCCCAAACGGATCGCCCATCTGCTCAGTCTTCATATGGGTGATCTGGGTATAGACCCGGCTGAGGGGCCCGATCTGTCAGAGGTGGCCGAGGCTCATCAGGAGCGCGCCAGGACCCTGCTTGAGATGGCGGAGATGGTCAGCTTCTGCTACAAGGATTTTGAAGAGTTTGATCCCCAGGCGGCGAAGAAACACTTGCGCGGAGTTGCCAGGGAACCCCTGGAGCGGATGCGTGAAGAGCTTGAGACCCTGGGGGAGTGGACTGACGAATCCCTGCATGGAGCGGTGCAGAAGGTATCAGAGGCGCTGGAACTGAAGATGGGCAAGGTGGCGCAACCCCTGCGTGTCGCAGTGGTCGGTCGTGCGGCTTCGCCGGGTATCGATGTGACCCTGCGTCTGGTCGGCAAAGAGGCGACCCTGCGTCGACTCGACAAGGCGATTGAATTTATCCATCAGCGCGAGGCCAATGCGGGACAGTAGATCCTGCAGAACAGAGTTGACAGGCCCCAGCAACATAAAGTGAAGCAGCAAAAATGACAGAACAGGAAAAGAGCGCGCCATCCCATTTCATCCGCCAGATCATCGACCAGGATCTACAGGCGGGCAAGAACGATGGCAGGGTACATACCCGCTTTCCGCCGGAGCCCAACGGCTACCTGCATATCGGCCATGCCAAATCGATCGTGCTCAACTTCGGTCTGGCTCAGGACTACCAGGGCCAATGCAATCTGCGTTTCGACGACACCAATCCGCATAAGGAGAACGTGGAGTTCGTCGAGAGCATCAAGGCCGATGTACGCTGGCTCGGTTACGACTGGGAGGATCGCCTCTTCTACGCCTCCAACTATTTTCAGCAGCTCTACGATTTTGCCGTGGAGCTGATCAAGGCGGGTAAGGCCTTTGTCTGCGATCTCGATGCGGAGCAGATGCGTGAATACCGGGGCACCCTCAAGGAGCCCGGCAAGGAGAGCCCCTACCGAAACCGCTCGGTGGAGGAGAACCTGGATCTCTTCGCGCGCATGAAGGCGGGGGATTTCGCCGATGGCGAGCGGGTGCTGCGGGCCAAAATCGACATGGCCTCCCCCAACATGAATATGCGCGATCCCACCCTCTATCGGATCCGCCACGGGGCGATCCACCACCAGACCGGCGAGGCCTGGTGTATCTACCCCATGTATGACTACACCCATCCCATCTCCGACGCCCTGGAGGGGATTACTCACTCCCTGTGTACTTTGGAGTTTGAGGACCATCGCCCCCTTTATGATTGGGTGTTGGACAACATTACCATCCCCTGCCATCCCCAGCAGATCGAGTTCTCCCGACTCAATCTGGAGTACACGGTGATGAGCAAGCGCAAGCTGACCCAGCTGGTGGAGGATGGCTTTGTGGAGGGCTGGGACGATCCTCGCATGCCGACCATTGCCGGTCTGCGTCGTCGGGGGTTCACTCCCGGCTCTATCCGGGAGTTCTGTCACCGCATCGGCATCACCAAGTCGGACAATCTGGTAGAGATGGGGATGCTGGAGAGCTGTATCCGCGAGGACCTGGACGCCCACGCCCCCCGGCGTATGGGGGTTCTGCACCCCCTGAAGCTGGTGATCGAGAACTACCCGGAAGATGGTGAGGAGTGGCTCACCGCCCCTAACCATCCGAAAGATGAGTCGATGGGCAGCCGGGAGATCCCCTTTACCCGCGAGATCTACATCGATCAGGCCGATTTCCGTGAATCGGCCAACAAGAAATACAAGCGCCTGATCACCGGCGGCGAGGTGCGCCTGCGCAACGCCTATGTGATCAAGTGCGAAGAGGCGGTGAAGAACAACCAGGGCGACATCGTCGAGCTTCGTTGCAGCTATGACCCGGAGACCCTGGGTAAGAACCCAGAGGGGCGCAAGGTGCGCGGGGTTATCCATTGGGTATCCGCCCGCCATGGGGTCAAGGCTGAGGTGAGGTTGTATGACCGCCTCTTCAGCCAGCCCAATCCAGACAAGACGGAAGAGGGCGGTCATTTCACCGACAATCTCAATCCCGACTCCCTGCGTAGCCTGACCGACTGTTATCTGGAGCCCGCTTTGGAGCAGGCTGGTGTTGACGACCACTTCCAGTTCGAGCGGGAGGGCTACTTCGTCCGCGACAGCCGGGAGCTGGGAGCCGAGCGACCGGTCTTCAACCGCATCGTCACCCTGCGCGACTCCTGGGCCAAAATCGAAAAACAGGACCAGTGATCGGGATTATCGGATCTGCTCAATGGCAGAAGAAAAAGCATTGGACAAAGCGGTTATCATCTTCTAATATGCTCCGCTTTCCGGGGCCATAGCTCAGCTGGGAGAGCGCAACACTGGCAGTGTTGAGGTCGGCGGTTCGATCCCGCCTGGCTCCACCAATAGACCATAGAACAGCCCGGAGACTCTCCGGGCTCTCTATTTCAGGGCGACGCTTCAATATGCTTACAGAAGCCTTCCAATCCGCTCACACTGCAGGCTAGATCATGCTCTGGGTCGATATTCTGATCATCTCTATTATTGCCCTCTCCGCTATCATCAGCCTGATACGCGGGTTCGTGCAGGAGGCCGTCTCTCTGGCCACCTGGATTGCCGCATTCGTCCTGGCCTGGTTTTTCTTTCGTCCCCTCTCCGTGGAGCTGGAATCCTGGATCGATGTACCCTCGATTCGTCTGGGTGTCGCCTATGGCATTATCCTGTTGGTGGTGCTGGTGATAGGGGCCCTGGTCAACCAGTTCATGAAAAAACTGGTCGACAGCACCGGCTTGAGTGGGACCGATCGGCTGATTGGGATCTTTTTTGGCGCCGCCCGAGGGGCGGTGGTAGTCGCCATACTGATACTCTTGGCGGGATTGACGCCCTTTCCTCAGGATCCCTGGTGGGCGGAATCACGTCTGATTCCGCACTTCCAGGAGATGGCGGTCTGGTTAAAGGGGTATCTACCCGATGATATCGCGGCAAATTTCAGTTATTGATTGGATTGGCCGTTACAGCAAAGTACCCAGGCAGCACAACGCCGGGTCTGAGAGATTCGTTTAACGAAAACTGTTTTCGAACTGACCCTAGAGAGTTGAGCTATGTGCGGTATTGTTGGAATCGTAGGCAAAACCCCTGTTAATCAGTCGCTTTATGACGCACTGCTGGTATTGCAGCATCGCGGTCAGGATGCCGCCGGTATTGTCACCTGCGAGCGGGGCAGGCTCTATCTGCGTAAGGCCAACGGCCTGGCCCGGGATGTGTTCCACACCCGTCATATGATGCGGCTGAAAGGCCGGATGGGGTTGGGTCATGTGCGTTACCCCACCGCAGGCTGTTCATCCTCTGCCGAGGCCCAGCCCTTCTACGTCAACTCCCCCTACGGTATTACCCTGGCGCATAACGGTAACCTGACCAATGCGGAAGAGCTGACCCGGGATCTCTTCGTCGAGGACCTGCGCCATATCAACACCTCTTCCGATTCCGAGATTCTGCTGAATATTTTCGCCCATGAGCTGCAGATGCAGAACAAGCTGCGCATCTCACCGGAAGATATCTTCAAGGCGGTGGCCGGTGTCCATCGCCGCTGTCGGGGAGGCTATGCCGCGGTGGCGATGATTCCCGGCGTGGGTCTGATCGGTTTCCGCGATCCCAATGCCATCCGCCCCATCGTCTACGGTAAACGGGAGACGGATCAGGGGACGGAATATATGATCGCCTCCGAGAGTGTGGCGTTGAATGCCCAGGGCTTTGAGCGGGTGCGGGATCTTGAGCCGGGCGAAGCGATCTTTATCAGTAAAGAGGGGCAGTTCTATGCCCAGCAGTGCGCAGCCAATCCGGTCAAATCGCCCTGTATCTTCGAGTTTGTCTATTTCGCCCGGCCCGATTCGGTGATCGACAATATCTTCGTGCACAAGGCCCGCTCCCGTATGGGTAAAAAGCTGGCCAAGAAGATCCAGAGGGAGTGGCCGGATCACGATATCGATGTGGTGATTCCGATTCCCGATACCAGTCGTACGGCGGCGCTGGTCCTGGCCAATGAGTTGAAGGTGACCTACACGGAAGGGTTTATCAAGAACCGCTATATTGGCCGTACATTCATCATGCCTGGGCAGACGGTACGCAAGAAGTCGGTGCGTCAGAAGCTCAATGCCATCGATCTCGAGTTCAAGGGTAAGAACGTCCTCCTGGTGGATGACTCGGTGGTTCGCGGCACCACCTCGCAGCAGATTGTGCAGATGGCGCGGGAGGCCGGTGCCAAGCAGGTCTACTTTGCCTCTGCCGCGCCGCCGGTGAGGTACCCCAATGTCTACGGCATCGATATGCCCGCGGCCAGTGAGCTGGTGGCCCATGATCGTAGTGAGGATGAGGTACGGGATATCATCGGTGCCGATCGCATAATCTATCAGGATCTGCAGGATTTGATTGACGCGGTGCACAAGAAGGGCAAGACCGATATCGAGCGCTTTGACTGCTCGGTGTTCAACGGTGAGTATGTCGCCGGAGATGTCAGCAATACCTATCTGGAACAGCTGGA
>JBNKMQ010000304.1:0-14911 GCA_050293225.1 Sedimenticolaceae bacterium | reverse complement strand
TGGCGGAGAGCGTTAGCAGGGTCTTGATCGGGTGACTGCCATTGGTCATCAACGACAAGCGCTCGGTCAGCTTCCTATCCTTCAGTCCCATGCCGGCGGTGTCGATCAGCACCAGACGCTTGTCGGCAAAGGCGTGTAGCGCACTACTTAGATCCTCAGCGTTAGCGGCATTGCGCACCGGCACATCGAGGATACGACCGTAGTTGTGCAGTTGCTCCTGGGCACCGATGCGATAGCTGTCGGTGGAGACCAGGGCAAGATGACGATTGCCGTGACGCAGGCAGAACTTGGCTGCCAGCTTGGCGATGGTGGTGGTCTTGCCAACACCGGTGGGGCCGATCAGGGCGACCACGCCGCCACGATCGAGCAGATCATCTTTGAAGATAGGCAGTTCCCGCATCAGGTGAGAGAGCGAGAGTCGCCAGGCCTGCTCCGGGGTCTCGGCATCCTCCACCCGATAGGCCAGTTCGCGGCAGTGGGCGGCATCCAAGCCAAGAGCTATCAGGCGTCGCAACAACTCCTGGGTCTGAGGGCGACGCTGACCAAGATCGCGCCAAGTCAGCTCGGAGAGTTCGTTCTCCATCATCCGACGCATGGCCTGCATCTCCCGGCGCATCTCACGCAGAACCGGGTCCTGGCTCCACTCCACCTGAGGTGTCGTCTGATAACTACGCCTTGGCGATTGGCTCTTCTGGGTTTCTTCGGGGATAGGTTTGAAATTCTGTGTCGGTTTCTTAACTGAAGCCTGAGTTGCAGCAGATGGCTCTAAGTTTGCCCGCTCGACATAGGTATCAGCCTGAAGGGAAGAGAAAGCTGACTCGTCATAGTCGACGGCTGCTACCAGTTCGACTCCGCCCTCAACCCCTTTGTTGGAGAGAATTACGGCGTCGGCGCCCAGGGCTTCCCTCACCTGGCGCAGGGCCTGTCGCATGTCAGCTGCAAAAAATCGGCGTATCTTCATCGGTTGCGATCCCCGTTTCTATCTGGCGGATCGCAGCGATTAGTTCGCGATCCGTCAGCCTTCCTGTCTCATCTCAGCAGTTGTGTTGCCTATGGTGGACACCACCTTGATCTGGCGGTTATCCGGCACCTCGTTATAGGAGAGGACATGCAGTCCGGGAGCAGCGTGTTTGGCGAATCGTGCCATCCAGGGTCGGATTGGCGCGGCTACCAGCAATATCCCTTCAAAGCCCTGTGCCTCCATGGCGGTCTGGGTCTCACCCAGTGCACTCTGCAGTCTCTCTGCCAGACCCGGTTCGAACCCGGCCTGACCCTCTTCCGAGGACTGCATGGTACGCTGCAATATCTGTTCCAAATTCGCATCCAGCACTGCCACAGGAATTTCTTCAGTAGTTCCAGTAAGTTGCTGCACTATACCCCGGGATAGGGCAACCCGTACCGCCGCCGTCAAAACGCCGGGGTCTTGACTCCTGGGGGCCTGCTCCGCCAAGGTTTCGGCGATCCGGCGGATATCCCTGATCGGCACATGTTCGGAGAGGAGATTCTGCAGGATCTTCACCAGAGTGCTCATGGGCAGGGTGCCGGGCACCAGATCTTCCACCAGCTTGGGCGCCGACTTGGCCAGCATATCGAGGAGCTGCTGCACCTCTTCGTGACCCAGCAGTTCACTCGCCTGCCCCTGAAGTATTTCGCTCAGGTGAGTCGCCACTACGGTGCTGGCATCTACCACTGTGTAGCCCAGGGTCTGGGCCTGATCCTTCTGCTCCGGCTCGATCCAGACCGCATCCAGGCCGAAGGTGGGATCCTTGGTCGCCATTCCCGGCAGTTCACCAAAAACCTGTCCCGGATTGATCGCCAGCTCCTTGTCCGGCAGGATCTCCGCCTCCGCCATGGCCACCCCGTTGATGGAGATGCGATAGCTGTTGGGGGTCAGATCCAGATTATCGCGAATATGTACTGAGGGAACGAGAAAACCGAGCTCTTGTGAAAGCTTACGTCGAACACCTTTAATCCGGTTCATCAACTGGCCGTTCTGATTCCGATCCACCAGGGGAATCAGACGGTAACCGACCTCGAGTCCGATCAGGTCGACAGGCTGTACATCTTCCCAACCCAGATCGCGCTGCTCAGGCTGCTCCTGAGGCTCAACCTCAACCGGTTCAGGCTCGGGCTGCTGCTGGCGTTGCCAGATCATCCAGGCGCCTGCTGCCGCCGCTGCTGCGAGCGTCAGAAAAGCAAAGTTGGGCATTCCGGGGATGATACCCATAAGAAAGAGCACACCCGATGCCACTGCCAGCGCTCTCGGACTGGTGAATAGCTGGTTGACGATCTGCCCACCCACATCCTGGGAGCTGGCCACCCGGGTCACGATGATGGCCGCTGAAGTCGACAGCAAGAGCGAAGGGATCTGCGCCACCAGACCGTCACCGATAGTCAGCAGGACATAGTTCTGCAGCGCGGTGGAGAAGTTGAGATCGTGCTGGGCCATACCGATGGATAGCCCGCCAATGATATTGATAAAGAGAATCAGGATACCCGCAACCGCGTCACCGCGGACGAATTTGCTGGCACCATCCATCGCGCCATAGAAATCGGCCTCGCGGGCGACATCTTCACGCCTCTCTCTGGCCTCGTCCTGGCTGATCAAGCCGGAATTGAGATCGGCATCGATGGCAATCTGCTTGCCGGGCATGGCATCCAGGGTGAATCTGGCACTCACTTCCGAGACACGCCCCGCTCCCTTGGTCACCACTACAAAGTTGATGATCACCAGGATCAGGAAGACCACCAGACCCACGGCATAGTTACCGCCGATAACGAAGGCGCCGAAGGCCTCAATCACCTTACCCGCAGCATCTCCACCGGTATGCCCTTCCAGCAAGACCACCCGGGTGGAGGCGACATTCAAGGCCAGACGCAGCAGAGTGGCGATCAGCAACAGACTGGGAAAGACAGAGAACTCCAGAGGGCGCCGGGTGTAGACCACCACCAACATCACTACCAGTGAGAGTGTGATATTGAAGGTAAAGAACATATCCAGGGCGATGGGTGGCAGCGGGATCACCACCATGGCCAACAGCATCAGGAGCACCAGTGGCGCACCTATGCCTCTGGCTCCGACCTGCTTTACATTGGTAAAAATGGCTGTGGCGTCCACAATTACACCCCCTTAGGGTGAATGTTGAGTTTTGAGTTTTGAGTTTTGAGTTGAGTCATTGCGCCAAGATAAAAGACCACGGCTTTCATCGCCATCGCTCTCCCTTTTCTAAAGAAACGGCTTAAACTAGCCAGATAGGCTAACGCCCTAACCTCCTTTGATTCAGAAACTAAAAACTCAAAACTCATAACTCAAAACTCTTCACTCGTCATGTTGAAACTCCTCTGGGACCTCCAGGTTTTCCGGCATTTCGGGCCTGTCTCCTCCTTGTCTGCTGTAGTCCTTGAGCTGGAAGACGTAGGCCAGGATTCTGGCGACTGCCAGATAGAGTCCTGCCGGAATAAAGCTGTCCAGTTCGGTATGGAAGTAGATCGCCCGGGCCAGCAGCGGTGACTCAACCAGCGGCACGCCTGCGTCCTTGCCCACTTCACGAATGTTCTTCGCCACCAGATCGGCGCCCTTGGCTACCAGTTTTGGCGCATGCATCTTCTCCGGATCGTATTTGAGGGCCACCGCATAGTGGGTCGGGTTGGTGACGATGACGTCGGCCTTGGGCACCTCTTCCATCATGCGACGCTGAGCCATCTCCCGCTGCATTTGACGGATCTTGCTCTTGATCTCCGGCTTACCCTCGGTCTCCTTCATCTCATCCCGCAGCTCCTGACGGGTCATCTTGAGCTGACGCTTGTGCTCCCAGAGTTGAAAGGGGACATCAATGGCGGCAATGAGGATCAGGGTGGAGGTCATCATGATCACCGACCAACTGATCAGGCCATTGAGACGGCTGATCGCCTGGGAGAGATCCATACCGTGCAGGGAGATAAACTTCCCCAGGCTGAGATAGAGCAACAGAATCGTAAGACCACCAATCAGAATAAATTTGGCCATCGCCTTGACCAGCTCGACCAAACCCCGGGCGGAGAAGACCCGCTTCATGCCTTTGAGGGGACTTAGCTTGTCCAGCTTGGGCGTCAACGCCTCGGCACTGAATGAGAAGCCACCGAGGGCGACTGAGCTGAGAATAGCGGCGATCATCACCGCCAGAAAAAAGGGCATCAGACTGATCAGAACCTGTACAACCCCCTCCCCCAGATGGATCAGCATGCTGTTGACGTCGAAGATCTCCTCCCGGGTGAGGACAAAATGCTGGCTCATCATCTCCGACAGGGAATTACCCAGGGGACGGCTCATCATCGCCAGACTGATGACACCAATCATGGTTACTGCCATGGTATTGAGTTCTTTCGAACGGGGTACCTGGCCTTTCTTCCTGGCATCTTCCAGCCGTTTCGCTGTCGGTTCTTCTGTTTTTTCCTGACCGTCTTGGTTCTCAGCCATGACTCACCTCGTCACGCGCAGGAGCTGCATCATGAGTTGAAACGACGCATCGAGAAACTCATTGAAGACGCCGAACAGGCTCGGCAGAGTCACCCACATCAGGGCAAACCCTAGCAGCATGGTGATAGGAAAACCGACGGAGAAGATATTCAATTGCGGCGCGGCACGCATCACCACGCCCATGCCCATGTTGACCATCAACATGGCGCCGACGATAGGCAAAGAGATCAGCAGGCCACCCGCAAACAGACGGCTACCCCAGGCGACGATATCGAGCAGACCGTTGCGACTGATCCCATCCACCGCCACCGGCAGGGTTTGGAAGCTGTCCGCTACCAGTTCGATAGCCAGCAGATGGCCGTTGCTGAGTAGAAACAGCAGGGTTGCCATGATCAAGTAGAACTGAGCCACCACAGGCACCTGCACGCCGTTCTGGGGATCGACCATGGAGGCAAAACCGAGACCGGTACTATAGGCCACTACCTGTCCACCAAATACCAGCGCACCAAATACCATTTGCAGGATGAAGCCCATGATCACCCCAATCAAGATCTGCTGTAGCATGATCATGAAACCGCTGTGGCTGAGTACATCCGCCGGCGGCATCTCGGGCAACATCGGAATAATGGTCCAGGTAATCAGGAGCATTAAGATCAGACGAAATCTCACCGGCACCTGACGCGAGCTGAACAGAGGCGCTGCCAGCAACATGGCACCAATTCTGACCATGGGCCAGAGGTAGGCTGCCAGCCAAGCGTTGAATTGTGCCTCGTTGATAAGCATGGGTTCGTCTTAGGATCCCTCACCTCAAGGGGTCAGTGGATCAACTCCGGAATACTTTCGATCAGATTCAGGGAGAAGTTCATCAACAGCTGGATCATCCAGTTGCCAGCCAGCATCAGGACCAGTCCCACTACCACCAGTTTGGGGATGAAGGTCAGTGTCATCTCATTGATCTGGGTCGCCGCCTGAAACATGGCCACGATCAGGCCCACCGCCAGCGCTGGCAGCAACACCAGGCCGGTGAGCATGCCGATCACCTCGAGGGTGTTCTGTGCAATTGACATGACGGTATCGGGACTCATATGGGCACCTCCCCGCTAGACCAGAAAACTCGACGCCAGGGTGCCGAAAACCAGCGCCCAACCGTCGATCAGGACAAACAGCATGATCTTGAAGGGCAGCGAAATTATCATCGGTGAGAGCATCATCATGCCCATCGACATCAATACGCTGGCCACTACCAAATCGATAATGAGAAAGGGAATGAACAACAGGAAGCCGATCTGAAACCCGGTCTTCAACTCACTGGTGGCGAAGGAAGGCAACAACAGGCTGAAAGGGACATCTGAAGGCTCAGCCAGCTCACCGAAATCACCGATGCGGGCGAACAGAGCCAGGTCGTCCTCGCGGGTCTGGGCCAGCATGAACTCATGCAAGGGTTTGGAGGCCGCTTCCAGTGCCTGTACCGTATTCAGCTCCTCCGCCAGATAGGGCTGTACCGCCACCTGATTCACTTCGTTAAACACCGGCATCATGATGAAGAGGGTAAGAAAGAGCGCCAGACCGATGAGAATCTGGTTCGATGGAGTACTCTGGGTTCCCAATGCCTGACGCAGAATAGCCAACACGATAATGATGCGGGCAAAGGAGGTCATCATCATCAGCGCCCCGGGCAACAGACTCATAGCGGTCATGAAGAGGAGGATCTGAATCGTCAGGGTGTAGGTCTGGGTACCATCCCCGTCGGTCTGCACACTGAAGGCATCGATACCGGGTGCAGCCTGCACCAGTCCCGTGAGAAGAAGACCTGCGATGAGCAACCAGAATCTCATGATCCACTGCCCTCGCCTTTGATTGTTTCATCCTGCTGACTGCTTGCCTGTTCCAACGCCTGCTGAAAATCTCCACCATTGGATGGCAGTTCATAAAGGGTTCTGACCTGACCCGGTGCAACCCCAAGTAGTAGTCGTTTTGACTCCACTTCCACCACCACCACCCGTTCGCGGGCGCCGACGGAAGCGCCGCCCAGGATCTTCACATAACCCTTGCCCGCCATAGGTAGATTGCCATAGCGCTTGAACAGCCAGGCGGCGCCGAAAATCAATAACAGAATCAGCACCAGTCCGCCGGCGGTCTGAAAAAGACTCTCGCTACCCAGCGGACTCGTCTTGACCCCCAGTCCCTTCGTGGCGCTATCCACCGCCAACAGGCTATCGCTGAAGAGCAACAGAAAAGGGGTCCAACGTAACATCAGCTCAATCTCTTAACGCGCTCGGAGGGGCTGATGATGTCGGTCAGGCGCAGGCCGAACTTCTCGTTCACCACCACCACCTCGCCCTGAGCGATGAGTGTGCCGTTGACCAGAACATCCATCGGCTCACCAGCCAGGCGATCCAACTCAACCACCGAGCCCTGATTCAACTGCAGCAGATTGCGGATATTGATCTTGGTGCGGCCGATCTCCATGGAGATGGTTACCGGTACATCAAGAATGGCATCCATATTGACCGCGTCATTGCCGGACTCGTCGGTCAGTTCATCAAACGATGCCGCTTCCGCCGATTTCTCACTGTCACCGGATTCATCCAACGCCGCTGCCCACTCATCTGCCAGGGCTTCATTCGGATCAGTTTTGGTTTCTTCGTTCATAATACTTACCCTCTTGGGGTGACTCTTAAATTGTGCTACCGGACACAGGGGTGATGGCAGTGCCTGCTTTCTCTTCCTGCTCGATGGACTTCTGCTCCATCTCCAGATATTCGTGCAGACCCTTGCGTTTTGTCCTCTGCAGCCATCTCGTAACCTTCAGGGAGTAGTTGCCATCCGAGACCCCCAGTCTCGCTTGAAAGATAGGTACCTCTGAAGCCTCCACCTGAACCTCTTCCGGCATATCGAAGGGGATGACATCTCCTTTTTTCAGGTGAGAAAGGGCTTGCAGGGACATGGTGACCTCCGCCAGGGTGCTGCTCAGTTCCAGCTCTGCGGCGAGGATCTCCTCCCGCAAGGATTGCTCCCAGCGCTCGTCCCGTTCTCCCCTGTCACTCTGCACGCCGGCATCGAGCAGTTCGCGGATCGGTTCCAGCATCGAATAAGGCAGACAGATGTGAAAATCACCGCCGCCGCTTTCGAGATCCACATGAAAGGAGGTCACAACAACTACCTCGGAAGGGCTGACGATGTTGGCGAATTGAGGATTGACCTCAGAACCGCTGTATTCAAAGTCGACTTTGAAGACCGGTCGCCAGGCCTGGGTCAGGTCTTCGAAGGCGTATTTCAGGAGAAGTTGCACTACCCGATTCTCGGTGGGAGTGAAGTCACGCCCCTCGATCTTGGTGTGGAAACGGCCACTGCCACCGAAGTAGTTATCCACCACGCTGAAGACCAGCTTCGGATCAATCACAAACAGGCCTTTGCCCCGCAGTGGCGGTACCTTGATCATGTTGAGGCTGGTCGGTACAAACAGGCTGTGCACAAACTCGGAGAACTTCTGCATCTGAATACCGGAGACCGACAGGTCGGCGGTCCGCCTCAGCATATTGAAGAGGCTGGTGCGAAAGAGACGGGCAAAACGCTCGTTGATCATCTCCAGGGTCGGCAGCCGTCCACGGACGATACGGTCCTGACTGGTGAAGTCATAGGAACTGGCGCCACCGGCTTCGGCGACCTCACCTTCAGTCGCTACGTCTCCGTTGTCGACGCCGTGCAGGAGGGCATCAATCTCTTCTTGGGAAAGGAGGTCGCTGGCACTCATGGCATTATTGGGTCACAAAGCTGGTGAAAAAGAGGGCATCGACCTGCGCTGGAGCATTCAGTTCTGTCAGCACCCGGTTTAACTCATTCAACATCTTCTTCTGCAACGCCTCTTTCTCACTTCGGGCACTCAGGGCCTTGGCATCCACTGCAGAGAGCAGATTGAGCAGGTTGTGCCGAATCATGGGATCGTTATGGGTAAGAAACTCACCCAGCTCACTGTTGGTGAATCGGACACTCACCCCCACCTGCAGAAGACTCGGTTTACCGCTCAGAGTCACCACGAAGACAGGATCAAGATCCTGATATTGGGGTGGTTCTGCAACTGCAGTCTCTTCAGCCGCTTCGCCAGCCTCCCCTTCAGCCGACGCGTCGTCTCCGCTGAAGAGCAGAAAATAGGCGGCCAGACCACCGCCTATCAGCAACACCGCCACAACGGCGATGATGATAATCAGTTTGCTTTTACCGGGTTTCTCTTCACCCAGATCGAGCTCTTCCGCCTCTTTTTCGTTTGCCATATACCTATCCTCGAACAAGCTAAGCAATGAAATGCAAAATGAGTGCCACAGAAAGAATTAATATATTTTCTTTTATTAACAAGGCATTAGAAATGCCATTTCACGGGAAGACGAAACTTTGACTCTTGTTTTAACCCTCAACAGGCAATTTTCCGTCATCTCCATAGAGTGCGTTTTGCGAGACAACATTTTTTCGCGATCTGCGGTCGTTTAGTCTTTTAAGTCGCGAAACAGTGGAATCTGGGCCGATATGTAATCAATGAGTAGTAGTTTCCCGACTTACTGCCGACGCATCACTCATTCAATATCTACTCAGGTAGTATCAGTCAGAATGGGAATAATTGCCGACAACATGCCAGATTCGGCTTTATCCAAACTTAATTAAGTGCTATTACTACTTCTCATAAACAGCTGTTAACAAAACTATTTTAGTATCTTCGTGCCTACTACGTCAGAAAAACAGCCTTTCAACGGAAGATTTGCGGATCTGCCGTCTCCTCCTGCTGTCCTGATTGAACTGATCGACAGTTTTAACGATCCCGATATCACTATCACCAAACTGGCTGAGACCATCCGCAAGGATGCCGCTGTCTCTGCCAAAGTCATCTCCGCCGCCAACTCCCCTTTCTATCGTCAGTGGAAGGAGATTAGCGACCTGCAACGTCTGCTGGTTGTGCTGGGTATGAGAAATGTACGCACCATCGCCATCAACAGTGCTGTGAAGCAGTTCTTCGGCCAGCTCGGTAAAAAGATTGGACGTGGAGTGGATCAGATCTGGTACCAATCCCTGGTCTGCGCCTATTGTGCGAGCTCTCTCGCCGATATGACGACCTACAGCCGTCCTGAAGAGGCCTATCTTGCCGGGCTCTTGCACCGCCTTGGGCAACTGGCGCTGCTTCAGGCTTTTCCTGACGAATATACAAAGCTTCTTGAACAACAACTGGACGACGAGGCACTGAGCAAAGCTGAAAGAGATCTCACAGGATATACCTCAGCACAAATCACCGCTGAACTGATCGACAGCTGGGACCTCCGCTCTTTTCTGTCCGATTCAGTGCTCTATCAGAGTGAGCCTGCTGAACAGCTCCTGGATAGCTCGCAACTGGTCAAGCTGATCAATCTTGCCAGCCATCTGAGTCGCTTTGACGAAACACCAGACAATGAAACCATCGAGCGGGCCGACCTGCTCTTCGGCCTCAACCAGTCACTATTGGAAGAGAAACTCCTGGCAAGCCAGGAGACGGCAAAGAGTACTGCCCGCAGCCTCGGCATCGCTCTCCCCGAAGAGCAGAGCAGTGATCTGACTGAGTCCCACTACCAGGCGCTAGGAGAGAGAATCAAACAGGCAGCCCTGTTCGGCAAAGGCACTGATAGTGCGGCTGAAAAGAGCGACCTGCCTACGACGCTGCAGCAAATCCAGAGCGATCTGAATCTGTTGTTCGGCCTCAAACAGAGCTGTTTCCTGCTCTTTAGCCATGAGGATAAAACACTCCAGCCTATAGATCCGGCAATGCGGGATCGAGACATACTGAGCGAGATCTCATTCACTACCGATTCTGATCGAACCCTGGCAGCGAGAGCCTATCTGAACCAAGAGATGGTCAACTCGTTCGACATCTCATCAGATGAGCCTCTGCCCGTCGGCGATCGTCAGCTATCCCGTTATCTTGAAACTGATGACCTGCTCTACCTTCCCCTGACAGCACAACAAGAGAAATTTGGACTCATCGCAGTCGGCATGGACGAATCCCTCTGGCAATCACTGGAAGATCAGGAGTCCCTACTCAGGGTCTTTGTTAAAGAGGCTGCCGATTCACTCATCCGCCACAGGGATGCAGCCAAGGCTCAAGAGCAGTTGATCGAAGAGGAGCGCTCGGCCTTTCATCTGGAAGCGCGTAAAGTGGTGCACGAGGCGAACAATCCTCTGGGCATTATCAACAACTACCTGCATATCCTGGGCATGAAACTGGGGGAAGGCCATGAGGCCCAGGAAGAGATAGACATCATCAAAGAGGAGATCGATCGGGTAGGCAAGATAATCCTGAGAATGCGCGATATCCCGGAAGGGCTGGAGCAACAGAAGAGAACCGTTGATATCAATCAACTAATCTCCGATTTGGACAAGCTGTTTCAGGCTTCCCTCTTCCCGTCAAACAATATCTCATCTACGCTGGACCTGGATAGGAACATTCCTGCAATACGTACACAGCGTAGCCACATGAAACAGATCCTGACCAATCTGATTAAAAATGCCGCAGAGTCCCTTCCACAAGGAGGCAACATAAACATCTCTACCCGGGACAACGCCTATCTGAATGGCAAGGCTTTTATCGAAATCCAAATCGTTGATGATGGCCCCGGTATTCCAGCAGAGATCATGCAGCAACTCTTTACTCCGGTAACATCGACCAAGGACAGCTCTCATTCCGGACTCGGTCTTGCCATTGTTAAAAATCTGATCGACGAACTATCCGGACAGATCAGCTGCACCTCAAACCCGGGACAGGGAACCCGGTTTCAGCTCTACTTGCCAAGGACCGGCATGGCTGCTACCACTTAGCGCCATGCGAAGCTTCTATCCAACGCCCTGGCGAGGAGTGGAGTCTAACAGCGGCAAAGTGCCGCAACGTATTAAATTCTCTGAATCTGAGCGTAAGTTCATCGCTAAAATCCTTGTTGTGGACGATGAGCCCCGTGCGAGATCGAGCCTGAAAGAACTCCTCCGGCTTTCCGGCTATGAAGCCACCCTGGCGGAAGGAGGCAAAGAGGCGCTGGAGCTCCTCTCCAAGTGCGCTTTCGATCTCATGTTACTCGACCTGAATATGCCGGACCTGGATGGACATGAGGTCATGGACCATATCAGACGGCACAAAATCGATACGGATATCATCGTCGTCAGCGGCGAAACCACCTTCGATCACGCCACTAAAGCACTACGCAAAGGCGCCCAGGACTTTCTCAGAAAACCCTATGCCCCTGACGAACTCTTACGCGCAGTCTCTAACTCATTGGAGAGACGGCGCTTGAAAAGGGAAAACAACTCGATTCAGAAACGTCTGGAGGAGTCGGAGAATCTCCACAAATTCATCGTTAACAACTCACCGGACATGATCTACCTGCTGGATGAGAATGGCTGCTTCTCCTATGTCAACGAACGAGTGGAATCTCTGCTGGGATACAAACAAGATGAAATTCTGGGTCAGCACTATTCGACGCTGATCTTTGAAGAAGACCTGGATCTTGCAACTAATACCTTTAATGAACGGCGCAGTGGAGACCGAGCCACACGCAGTGCTGAACTACGTTTATGCTGTAAACACCAGGACCAACCAAGATATTTTGAATCACGCACTGTCTCAATAGAGCTCAACTCCATTGGCGTCTACTCCCTGGACAACAACAAAAAGAGATCCTTTATCGGCACCTATGGGGTAGCCCGGGATATCACTGAGAGAAAGCAGGCGGAAGAGCTGATTAAATACCAGTTGCATCACGACCTGCTGACCAACCTGCCGAATCGCACCCTCTTCCGTGACCGCCTCAACATGGCGATGGCGCAATCGAAGCGTTCAGGTAAAAGACTTGCGATGCTCTATCTTGATATGGATCGTTTCAAGATCATCAACGACTCCCTGGGGCACTTTGTCGGCGATGAACTGCTACAGGCGGTCGCACAACGACTGCGTAACGAACTACGCGAAGCGGATACCCTGGCCAGGGTTGGCGGTGACGAATTCAACCTGCTGATTCCGGAAATCAACGATGTGCAGGATGTGAGAAATCTGGCAGAGAAGATTCTTCGCATCACAGGCGAACCCTTCTTGATCAAGAACGAAGAGATCTTCATCAGCTTCAGCATAGGCATCTCGATCTTCCCCAATGACGGCGACACCAAGGATGCATTAATCAAGAATGCAGATATCGCCATGTACAAGGTGAAGAAGGCAGGCAAGAATGGATACGCCTTCTTTGCTGATGAAATGAAGGCCCACTTCTCCCAATCCCTCGATATCGAAAATGGCCTGCGTAAGGCGATATCAACAGACGAACTCTGCATCTACTATCAACCTCAATATGACATTCTGCAAAAGAAGATGGTCGGCGTTGAAGCCCTGGTGCGTTGGCAACATCCAGAGAAGGGTCTGATCCCACCAAATGAGTTTATCCCTGTCGCCGAGGAGTCAGGGCTGATTGTACCCCTTGGTGAATGGGTCTTGCGCAGGGCCTGTAGCGACATCAAACGCTGGATGGATGAGGAGTCGATCAAGCTCAGTCTATCGGTCAATATCTCGGTACAGCAGCTGGAACTGGAGCAGTTTGCCGCAAAGACCCTGAAGATCATCAAACGCTTGAGTCTGCCGAAGAATGTGCTCGAGCTGGAGATCACCGAACATGCCATCATGCAGGATATGGAGAAGGCTATTCATACCCTCACCCAACTCTCCAACAGAGGCATTCGTATCGCGATTGATGATTTTGGCACCGGCTACTCCTCCCTCGGTTACCTGCAGACGCTACCGATCAATACCCTGAAGATGGATCGCTCCTTTGTACAGAGCATCAAATCAAGCGGAGATAACTCCATCATCAACGCCATCATCGCCATGGCCAAAGGTCTTAATCTGGATCTGATTGCAGAGGGCGTTGAAGAGGAGGTTCAGATCAACCATCTAATGAATGCCGGTTGTCATCTGGCTCAGGGATTCTACTACGCCCGGCCAATGACTGAAGAGGATCTGCTGCAGACTTACCGAAATCATCTTGCCGAGGAGAATAGCAGCTACTTGGGCGAGTATAACGAAAGCATTAGATCTAGCGATAGCGAAGACGACACGCCTCCGCTACAGTGATTGATCTACCGACCTTCATTCACTCCCAGCCTGGAGTCATTTTCGATAGACCAGACCGGTATCTCCTGCGACTATCTCGCTCCAGCCATCACGTTTGACAGCAAAAACGATACAGGGACTGGTGATAACAGTGGCCGCAATATCCCCTTTCGGTGGAGAGAACTTCACATTTAGTTTGAGCGTCTCTCCGTCTTTTTCTATGTCTGCGGTACTGAACTGAATTGCATAACCGGCACTCGGCTTCTGCCCCATAGCCAGCAGCATAACAGCGTGATTGGAGAGATCGATATCGGGCATCGGGTCACTGTTCCGCATCATGGAATCCTGCAGGAAGATCTCTCGATACTCCTGCATGCTCTTCAGTTCCCGCAGTTCTGGTGAGGCGATCCGGCACTGATTGGATCGCTTCAGCACTGTCACCAAATCACTATCCAGTCTCTCCTCCATCTGACAGCCGGTGAACAAAGGTAGGCCGAGCAGGAGAAAATACCTCAATTTCATTGAGCCACCGCCTTTACTTCTCTGTCATCTGATTTGATCGAGATCCCCTTGGCAGGCAGTGCAAAGCTGACGCTGGTTGTACCACTCAGGCCGGAGTTGATGGTTGCAAGAAAATCGAGGCCCGTCAGATTTCCATTGACACTGAGCACTTCTTCTCTACCTTGTAGCGGATAAGCACCGCAGCTCTCACCTACTTCACAGATATGACCATCGTTATCTACATCCGATCCTGCTACCAGATAGTAATCTCCTGCAGTGACATTGTTCATCTGGTAGTTGTAGACACCATTTGCAGGTGAGAGAGAAACCTGTCCCAAGTTATTGCCGGAGAGATCAAACAGGACTAGATAGAGATAGCCTGCATTGCCTACGATATCTGTTGTCTGAGATAGTTTCCTCATTGAAACCGAGACCGTGAGAGTGGTGGAGTCACTGAGGACAAAATCAACTGTTGCCGAGTAGACCGCATCCACCAAACCCGTCCGATCGACAGTCAGGGTATATGACCCTAGGCCATTGGCATCCACAATATTTGCAGCCACCGTCAACCACGGCTCACTTCTGTTGATGGAGACAACACTAGGAGGAGTCGTTCCTTGACCGATCAGGGTTACTAAAGCTTCATTCGAATTAGAATCGATATTCAAACTGGTGGGAGAGACACTTACCGTATCTAGAACGGGATTACCTGCTGCATCCTCCGCCGCCTGAACCGATTTAAGGGCGTCGATCATGCCGTAGCCATAAGTATCATCACGGCCCGGAGCACCCATATCGTTTGTCATCTTTCCGCTGGTGAGAAGCTGATCGAGGCTTTGTGGTGTGAGTCCAGG
>JBNKMQ010000303.1:0-2354 GCA_050293225.1 Sedimenticolaceae bacterium | reverse complement strand
CCGGGTTATGGTGGTATTTGACGTCATTTATCGCTATTTGCAGGCAAAAGGCTACGAAGTTAAGTATGTTCGCAACATTACCGATATTGACGACAAGATCATTAATCGCGCCAATGAGAACGGTGAAGCCTTCTCAGACCTTACCGAACGCTTCATCGATGCCATGCATGAAGATGAAGATGCCCTGGGCGTATTGCGTCCCTCAGAGGAGCCAAAGGCCACCACCCATATCGTAGAGATCGTCGCTATGGTGCAGCGGCTGATAGATCAGGGCCACGCCTATGTGGGCGACAATGGGGATGTCTACTACTCGGTCGGCAGCTTTGACGGTTACGGCAAGCTCTCAGGCAAGAGTATCGAAGACCTGCGGGCTGGAGAGAGGGTCGAGGTAGAGCAGGAGAAGCGCGATCCCCTGGATTTCGTGCTGTGGAAGGCGGCCAAGCCGGGGGAACCGGCCTGGGAATCTCCCTGGGGCGAGGGTCGTCCCGGCTGGCATATCGAGTGCTCCGCCATGTCCACCTGCTGCCTGGGGGATACCTTCGACATTCACGGCGGCGGTGCCGATCTCACCTTTCCCCATCATGAAAACGAGATCGCTCAGTCCGAAGGGGCTACCGGCAAGAAGTTCGTAAACTACTGGCTGCATAACGGCTTTGTGCGCATCAATGAAGAGAAGATGTCCAAATCCCTGGGCAACTTCTTCACCGTGCGTGAGATCCTGAAACAGTACCGGGCGGAAGAGGTGCGCTATTTCATAATGACCAGCCAGTATCGCAGCCCGCTCAACTACGACGATGAACATCTGAATAACGCCCGCGGCGCCCTCACCAGATTCTATAACGCCATGCGCGGTCTACCAGAAGCAGAGCCAGCCGGAGGCGAGCAGTTCCGGGAGCGCTTCAACGCCGCCATGGACGACGATTTCAACACCCCGGAGGCCCTGGCCGCCATGTTCGATCTGGCGCGTGAGATCAACCGTACCCGTAAACAGGATGAGGCCGCAGCAGCAGCTTTGGCCGCAGAACTGAAAGCAATGGGGGCGGTGCTGGGAATCCTGCAAGACGATGTAGAGTCATACCTGCGTGGCGAAGCAGCCAGTGATGATGCCCTGAGCGATGCGGATATAGATAGCCTCATCCAGCAGCGTCTGGATGCACGCAAAGAGAAAAACTGGGCCGAGGCGGATCGAATTCGTGATCAGCTACAAGAGGCGAATATCCTGCTGGAGGATGGGGCAGGGGGGACTAGTTGGCGTAGGGGATGACGATGGCTGGTTCATCTGCCACGCAATTAAGCCGAGGGAGGCATCTCATCCTAACCACATCCCCAATGAGAGAGGGGAATGACCCAGTCTCCAAGTTGCGGGATGACGAGCTGTTCTAATACCCTGCATAGGATCCAACACCTAAGCCCTCGGCCCTGACACCTTGGTCCTGCCAGTATCAACCATCTATCTTTCGATATTTAATCCGATGCGGCTGATCCGCCTCAGCACCCAGACGCTTCTTACGATCCGCCTCGTAGTCGGCATAGTTACCTTCAAACCAGACCGCCTTGGAGTCACCCTCGAAGGCCAGGATATGGGTAGCGATGCGATCCAGGAACCAGCGGTCATGGGAGATGACCACCACACAGCCGGGGAAGGTGAGGATGGCCTCTTCCAGGGCGCGCAGGGTTTCCACGTCCAGATCGTTGGCGGGTTCGTCCAACAGCAGCAGGTTGCCGCCGCTTTTTAGTAGGTTGGCTAGATGCACCCGGTTGCGCTCACCGCCGGATAGATCGCCCACCCGTTTCTGCTGGTCCGGCCCCTTGAAGTTGAAGCGGCTGACATAGGCGCGTGAATTCATCTCGTAGTTACCGACAGTGATGATGTCGCCGCCGCCAGAGAGCTCTTCCCACACCGTTTTGTCATCATTTAGGGCGTCGCGGGACTGGTCCACATAGGCGACACTCACCGTCTCACCGATCCGAAACTCACCGTCGTCCGGTTTCTCTTCTCCGGTAATCATGCGGAATAGGGTTGTCTTACCCGCCCCGTTGGGTCCGATGATGCCGACTATGCCGCCCTTGGGCAGGTTGAAGCTGAGGTCTTCATACAGAACGTTGTCACCAAATGACTTCTTCAGACCTTTGGCCTCGATTACCAGATCCCCCAGGCGCTCACCGGGTGGGATGTAGATCTCGTTGGTCTCGCTACGCTTCTGGAAATCCTGGCTCTGAAGCTCTTCAAAGCGTTGCAGACGAGCCTTGCTCTTGGCATGCCTCCCCTTGGGGTTGCTGCGTACCCACTCCAGTTCGTGCTTCATGCTCTTGATGCGGGCGGACTCCTGTTTCTGCTCCAGCTCCAGTCTCTG
>JBNKMQ010000302.1:0-4957 GCA_050293225.1 Sedimenticolaceae bacterium | reverse complement strand
CAGTCGGGCGAGGCTGTCTCACTGGTCTGTGTGGACGAGCTTAAACTTCTGGCCGATATCGAGCGTCTGTTGAAACAGAAGTTGCCCCGAGAGGTCATTCCTGGCTACGAGCCGGATCCGAGTATCAAACCCGAGCCTATCAAACGAGGCGGCAGGGGAGATGGACAGGGCCAAAGACGCGCCAAGCCGCAAAACAGTAAAAGGCAGACGCCCAGGTCAAAACAGCAGGCTGAGACGAAAGGTCGTGGCAAGCGGGTCTCTGCGGGCGGTTCGCAAGAGGGGCAGAGGGAGAATACGCCCAAGCGTCATGTGCATAGAAGCAGCAAGCCGACACAAAACAGCAAGCGTCGTCATAGCTCAAGCAAACGGAGAGCGGAGACGCCTGCCCTGTTAGGGGGCGGATGAGGCAGAACCTCGGATTGGTCAATCAGACGGCATCCTCATCACCGATGATCTTCGCCGTTTTGTGGGTCAATCCGGGGTGGTTTCTCAGGATATAACCTGCTGAGTGTACCCTCAGAATCGCCTCCTGCAGATTGGAACGGAGCCTGTTGTTGGGTGAATCCAGGTGTTCCGCCAGCTTTTTGAGTGAGACCTCCACATGGTGATCGCGTACTGCTACCGGCAGCTGCAGGCGTGTTGCCAGGTTGAGAAAGGGGTCAAGAGGCGCGACCTGGCTCAGGTCCGGCTTATAAACGTGCTTTGCGTAGACTAAGACAACACCCTCAGGGATCACCTTTAGTTTGTCCTGATATCGATCCAGCAGATCTTGGCTGACACTCTTGTCTCCAGCAATAACGGCTCGAACCACAGCGGTGATATCTCTGGCCGAATCGATATCGGGTGGCGTGGAGAGTATTGCGGCCATCAGCCTTCGCTGGGATTTACTCATCTGGTCAGGTTGGTAACCTAATATGGAGAATTGTCGCTGATCAGCCAGATTACGAAGGAAGGCCTCGGTGTAAGTCGCATATCTTGAGGCGTAGTGGAAGAGCTCTTCTGCGCATCCACCCCATCCCAGGTGGAATTCCGGGTAGTAACGGCCATCGACATTTTTTGAGACTGTTTTCATATTGAGCGGTGCTGAGTGGACTCAACCCAGGTAAAGAATCCACTGAAGACGTCTATCTCTCCCCTAACCTTGGAAATGGATCCCTGGGTTGTCAAATTTGATTCGCTCAGGATTTACTGTGAATAGAGTTTTCCTGGGAGATAATTCCAATAATTACAGTAAGATAGGGTCAAAATACAAGGCCTCCTCTGATTATGGGCAAAGGTAAAGGCTCTCTTTGCTATTGGGTGGCGTTGAATACACCAGCTATTCCCAAGTTAAACAATCCGAGCAAAAAGCCGAATAAATCAGCATGATGATGTACAATCCTGTGCAGTTCGATATACCGGTGTTTGTAATGCAGGATTAATATCTACATTCCTGTTCAAGTTTAGTAAGGAAAGTAATCTTCGTATGAATGAGCTGATAGCAACGCTAAAAGACCAAATCCGCTCTGCCTGGCGATTTCGTTGGGCTGCAATCATATCTGCATGGATCATCGCATTAATTGGGTGGGGTCTGGTCTTTATCATACCGGACAAATATCACTCCGATGCCAAGGTCTATGTCGATACCGAGAGTGTATTGCGACCTCTGTTGCAAGGGTTGGCTGTTCAGACGGATCTCCAACAGAGACTGAGGCTGATGTCTCGAACTCTGTTGAATAACGAGAATCTGGAAAAGGTCATGCGGGAGGCAGATCTGGACCTCGAAGCGACTACGCTCGAAGAGCGCCAGAAGATCATTGAAAAACTACGCAAAGACGTGTCGATTGATACCCAGCGCAGGCAGAATTTCTACACGATAAGTTATGAGTACAAAGATCCCTATGTCGCAAAGAAGGTCGTTGAAACACTGTTAAATATCTTTGTAGAGGCCGCTTTGGGCGATACTCGCGTTGAGTCAGATACGGCGCAAAAGTTTTTAATGGAGCAGATCAAAGATTACGAAACCAAGCTGACAAATGCAGAAAATAAGCTGACAGAGTTTAAACGTAGAAATGTAGATACCATGCCAGGGCAAAGTGGTGGCGTTTTCAACCAGCTACAGTCGGCTCAAGTGCAATTGCAAGATATCGATCTGCAGCTAAAAGAGGCGAGAATTCGAAGAGATACGCTGAAGACCCAGTATCTTCGCACAGCTGCGGAAGAGGATGAGCGTCGAATGCAGGGACAGGTGATAGCTGAAACACCGACCGGACAACGTATCCTTGCTATGGAGACGCGTTTGGACGAATTGCTGTTACGCTACACAGAAGCTCACCCTGACGTGAAAGAGCTGAAAGCAACAATCGCAGCGCTAAAAGCGCAGGAGAAGAAAACGAGAGTTGTTGAGTCCCCATCAAACCCGATGAGATCGAGCGCACTTGAAGAGTTGAAGCTCGCCTTTCGCCAGGCTGAGGTAAATCTGACAGCAATTCAGCTGAGGAAACAGGAGTTTACAAAGCGAGTAGATGAACTAAAACAGAAGCTGGATGTGTTGCCTAAAGTTGAAGCTGAATTGACCAGGTTGAATCGTGATTACGAAATCAACCGAACCAATTATCAGGAACTGGTACAGCGTCTTGAGTCGGCAAAAATGTCCGAACAGGCTGACGAAGCTGGGGATAATGTTAAATTCAGGATCGTCGAGCCGCCTAAAGTTCCACTATTGCCCGTGGGGCCAAAGAGAATATTACTCAGTATCGGCATACTCATCTTGGCGCTGGGAGCTGGTGGTGGTGTGGCATTCCTCTTCTCTCAATTCAAGCCGGTCTACTACGACTCGGCGATTTTGAGCAAACAGTGTGGATTTCCTGTGATAGGGCAGGTCTCCAGGATCTGGACAGATAAGATGGCCTTCAAGAGACGTGCCGAAGTCGTGGGATTTGGCGTTTCGGTCACCTTGCTGGTCGTGGTCTGTATGGCGATTCTCCTGACTTATCAGATGGGATTTCGCGAAGAGATTGTGACTAATCTCAAATTGTTGTTGAGAACCCCAAGCTAGAGACGGTTCAACCTGGTTCTTATATCGAAGAACCAGGCCCATCCTTCACGACGTTGGGTGGAATATTTGGTATATTCCACCGTTTTCCTGTGCCGGAGAAACAAGATGTTTAATAAGAGTATGCAGATTCAGGGCTATGACGATGAGCTTTGGGCGGCGATCACAGCAGAAGAGCGCCGCCAAGAGGAGCACATCGAGCTGATCGCCTCGGAAAACTACACCAGTCCCCGGGTGATGCAGGCCCAGGGCACTGTGCTGACCAATAAGTACGCCGAGGGCTATCCCCGCAAACGCTACTACGGCGGTTGTGAAAATGTTGATGTGGCGGAGCAACTGGCCATTGATCGCGCCAAGCAGCTTTTCGGCGCAGACTATGCCAATGTTCAGCCTCACTCCGGCTCCCAGGCCAATGCTGCGGTCTATATGGCCCTCTGTCAGCCGGGAGATACGGTGCTCGGTATGAGTCTGGCCCACGGTGGTCACCTGACCCACGGCGCCAAGCCCAACTTCTCCGGCAAGATCTATAACGCTGTTCAGTATGGTCTCAACCCGGATACCGGTGAGATCGACTACGAAGAGGTCGAGCGTCTCGCCCGTGAGCACAAGCCCAAGATGATTGTGGCGGGCTTCTCTGCCTACTCCCGTGTGGTCGACTGGCAGCGCTTCCGGGACATCGCCGATGAGGTGGGTGCCTATCTATTCGTCGACATGGCCCATGTGGCCGGTCTGGTCGCCGCCGGCGTCTATCCCAACCCGGTAGGCATTGCCGACGTCACCACCACCACCACCCACAAGACCCTGCGTGGTCCCCGTGGCGGTCTGATCCTGGCCAAGGCCAACGAGGAGATCGAGAAGAAACTCAACTCCCTGGTCTTCCCCGGCACCCAGGGCGGTCCACTGATGCATGTGATCGCCGCCAAAGCGGTGGCCTTCAAAGAGGCGATGGAGCCTGACTACAAGGCCTATCAGCAGCAGGTGGTCGAGAATGCCCGTGCCATGGCCAAGGTCTTCATGGATCGTGGATATGATGTGGTCTCCAAGGGCACCGATGATCATCTCTTCCTGGTCAGCTTCATTGAAGCAGGCCTGACAGGCAAAGATGTTGACGCCTGGTTGGGAGACTCCAACATCACCGTGAATAAGAATGCGGTCCATAATGATCCCCAGTCACCCTTTGTTACCTCAGGTATCCGGGTTGGTACACCAGCAGCCACCACACGAGGGTTCAGCGAGTCCGACTGTGTCGATCTGGCCAACTGGATGTGCGATGTGATCGACAGCCGGGGTGACCAGGCGGTGATCCATGCCACCAAGGCCAAGGTGCTGGAGATCTGTGCCAAGTATCCAGTCTACAAAGACTAATGAGTTTTTGAGTTGACTCTCTACAGTTGGGGTATCGTCATGAATTCGAACGGGAATTTCACAGGCGCAACTCAAAACTTAAAACTTATAACTCAAAACTTGCAATAGAATGCGCTGCCCCTTCTGCGGAGCCCAGGATACCAAGGTCATCGACTCCCGCCTGGCGGGAGAGGGTGACCAGATTCGCCGACGTCGCGAGTGCACCGTCTGCAAAGAGCGTTTCACTACCTACGAGAGCGCTGAACTCAATCTCCCCTGGGTGGTGAAACAGGATGGCAGCCGGGTCCACTTCGACGGCAGAAAACTGCGTGCGGGCATGACCCGGTCACTGGAAAAGCGTCCCGTCAGCGCGGATGATGTGGATACGGCGATCAACCATATCACCCGCAAGTTGATGGCCACCGGGGAGCGGGAAATTCCTTCGCTGGCCATCGGTGAACTGGTGATGGAGGAGTTGAAGAAGCTCGATCAGGTCGCCTATGTCAGATTCGCCTCGGTCTATCGAAAATTCGAGGACGTCAACGCCTTCCGCGAAGAGATCGAGCGGCTGGAGCAGCA
>JBNKMQ010000301.1:0-5523 GCA_050293225.1 Sedimenticolaceae bacterium | reverse complement strand
GCCTCCAGGTAGAGATCGAGCAGATTGTGCAGAAATTCAGCAGGCATATCAGGTGAGAGGACCGGTCTCTGGCTTGGTTCAGCCTTCGTTCAGTTTAGCAGTCGTAAGCTTTAGCCATGAATAGAGGAAACCCTTTGGTTTTCAGACATTATTCCTGACGGAGAGCAAGTATGAAAAAGCAAATTATGGCACTCAGCGCAATCTTGATGGTGACCACTTTGACCGTCCAGGCCGGGCACAAACGGGGTTTCCAGGATACCGCCAAGGTGGTCGAGGTGGAACCCATCTATCGAACCGTAGAGATCTCAGTTCCCGAGCGTCGTTGCTGGGATGAGGAGGTCAGACAACACCATGCCGGTAGCCATGGCCATACGGGTACTGTGCTGGGTGGCATCATCGGCGGCGTGATGGCGAACAAGATCAGTTCCGGTCGCGGCAGAGGTAAGGATGTGGCCACAGTGGCCGGCGCTTTGCTGGGCAGTGCCATCGGTCACGATATCAGCCATAAAAACAGTCGCGGGTATACCACTGCTTCCATGGAACGCCGTTGTGAAGTGACTCATGTGACTGAATATGAGGAAGAGCTGGTCGGCTATGATGTAACATATCGCTACAAGGGGAGACTGTTTACCACCCGTACCCAGGAACATCCTGGCAAGCGTATTCCGGTTTCAGTGAATGTGAGACCCGACTTTTCCTACTGAACGGGTATTGGTGAGACAGATCCGCTATATAACGCTATCGGCGTATTAACTGAGTCTAAGGATCTGGTGAGTTTTTATGAAGAAGCAAGCCCTGAAAATCGTTGTCGTTCTACTCGGTCTGCTATTGGCCAGTCCGCTCTATGCGAGGGGACTCAGCCTCGACCAGGCGGTGCAGCAGGCGAAGGAGAGGACGGGGGGACGGGTTATCTCCGCTGAAACCCAGGAGAGGGACGGCCGTCGCACCCACAACATCCGCATTCTTACCGATGAGGGGAAGCTGCGTCGTTTGAGAATCGACGCGGGTAACGATCGCGGCAAGGGTAACCGGCGGTAGACTGAGAAATATCCCATGCGTGTGTTGATTGTTGAAGACGAGGCCCATATCCGCGAGCCCCTGGCTGAACGTCTGCGTAAAGAGGGCTATACGGTGGATGAAGCGGCAGACGGCCGTGAGGGTCTCTTCCTGGGGCGGGAGTACGCCATGGATCTGGGCGTGGTCGATATCGGACTGCCGGAACTCTCCGGGATCGAGGTGATTCGTGAACTGCGCAAGCAGGATAAACACTTTCCCATCCTGATTCTCACCGCCCGGGGCAACTGGCAGGACAAGGTCGAGGGTCTCGAGGCCGGAGCCGACGACTATCTGGTCAAACCCTTTCACGTTGAGGAGTTGCTGGCCAGGCTGAATGCCCTGGTCCGACGCTCAGCCGGTTGGTCTCAGCCGGTGATCGATGCTGGACCGGTGGTGTTGGATACCCGCTCAAAGCGCGTCTCTCTCGATACCGAACCGGTGGATTTGACCGCCTATGAGTACAAGGTGTTGGAGTATCTGATGCTGCACGCGGGGGAGGTGGTGTCGAAAGGGGATCTCACCGAACATATCTACGAGCAGGATTGGGACAAGGACAGCAATACGCTGGAGGTCTTTGTCCGTCGCCTGCGCAAAAAACTCGACCCCGAGGGTAACTACAAACCCATAGAGACCCTGCGGGGGCGGGGTTATCGCTTCGCCCTGGCGTGTAAAAAATAGTCATGCAGAGTGGCAGAGCATGGGACTGATCCGCCGACTCTCGATCCATCAAAGATTGCTGCTGGCCGCCAGCCTGGTGCTGACGGCCTTTTTCGGTTTCACCGGACTGGCCCTCGACAGCGCCTTTCGCTCCTCAGCTGAAGAGGCCCTGGAGTCAAAGCTATACAGCAGTGTCTATGCCCTGCTGGCAGCGGCCGAGGAGGATGCTGAGGGCCGCTTGAAGATGCCGGCGGTGTTGACAGATCCCAGATTCAATCGCCCCGGCTCGGGACTCTATGCGTTGGTGATGGGGAACGAGATCGATTACCGCTGGCGCTCGGCCTCTGCGGTAGGGCAAGAGCTGAGTTTCCCGCAAGCAGTTACCGCCGGTGATTCCAAGTTGGAGCAGAGAGAGAGGAGCAATGGCGACACAGTCATGCGCCTCAGTTTTGGCGTGGTGTGGGAGGATTTCGAGGGGCATGAATTGAGCTATACCCTGGTGGTGGTAGAGGCTCTCGGCCCCCTGAATGACCAGGTCAGCATTTTCCGCAACCGTCTGCTCTTCTGGTTGGGCGGCGCGGCACTCTTGCTGCTTCTGGTCCAGGGATTGGTATTGCGTTGGGGACTCTCTCCCTTGCGGGATGTGGCGGAGGCGGTGACCGATATCGAATCGGGACAGGCCCAGCAGTTGCAGGGTGAATACCCGCAGGAGCTGACGCCCCTGACCTCCAATATCAACTCCCTGATCCACCATGCCAGTGCCCGCCAACAGCGCTACCGCGACAGTCTTGGGGATCTGGCCCACAGTCTGAAGACACCATTGGCGATACTGCAGGGTCTGGCGGATCAGGATGATCCAATTGGTGAGTCTGAGCAGCAACTGCTCAATCAGCAGGTAGCGAGAATGAACCAGATCGTCGGCCATCAGCTGCAACGGGCGGCTGCATCGGGTCGCACCTCCCTCAGTTCCCTCCTGCCGGTGAAGCCGCTGGTAGAGCGGATTGCCGATTCCCTGGGCAAGGTCTACGCAGACAAAAACATCGCGTGGCAACTCGATCTGTCGGATGAGATCCGGTTCCAGGGGGATGAGGCCGACCTGATGGAGATGCTGGGCAATCTGATGGAGAACGCTTGTAAGTACGGCGCTGGTCGGATCCGTGTCAGCGGGGCGATGAATGAAGCGCTGGTACTCAAGGTCGAAGATGATGGTCCAGGTATTTCCGACGGCCAGGCGGCCGATGTGCTGCAGCGGGGGCATCGAGCCGATCAGCAGTCACCGGGGCAGGGTATCGGCCTGGCGGTGGTGGCCGATATCGTCAGGGCCTATAAAGGAAACCTCTCCATCGGTCGCTCAACTGGATTGGGAGGTGCAGAGATGACGCTCTCGCTGCCCTGTGAAATATTGACATAAAATTATTGACCATCCGGCTTATACTGTAGATATGGACTCGGATATTATTACGCATCTGGAACGGCGCTTGGGGACAGTACACGCGCGACTTCGTATCGGCATTGAGGAAGAGTCGGTGCCGCAGGTGTTCGGTCGCGGGTTCAATTTTTTTCATCCGGAGAACTGGTACTCCACCCACGCCATGATGCGTAAAATCCTCAAGGCCTCAGGGGTCTACTGGCGCGGTCGCGGGAATACGCTGAAGTTCAGAATTACCCATAATATCATTCAGATACCCCATCTGCCGGTGGCCTTTGAGGATTACACCTTTCTTCACCTCAGTGACCTGCATGCGGATATGTATCCGCCGGCGATCGATGCATTGATCGACCGGATCGAGGATCTGAGCTACGACTGTGTGGTGATGACCGGCGACTACCGGGCCTGGACCTTCGGTGACTACGACGCATCCATGGCGGGTATGCGAGCCCTCTGCAGCGGTTTGCGGGGTCCCATGTATGGCGTGCTCGGCAACCACGATACCATTCGCATGGTGCCCCAGATGGAGGCGATGGGGATTGAGATGCTGCTGAACGAATCGGTAGCCCTGGCGCGGGATGGCGAGACTATCCACCTGGCGGGTATCGATGACGCCCACTACTACCGGGTGGATAATATCGAGAAGGCTGCCGGCTCTATCCCTCCTCAATCTGTCTCCATATTGCTATCTCATACCCCGGAGATCTACAAGCAGGCAGCCCATGCCGGCTTCGATATCTTCTTCTGCGGCCATACTCACGGCGGGCAGATCTGTCTGCCTGGCGGTTTTCCTCTCACCTTGGATGCCCGTTGTCCTCGCCGATTAGGTTATGGTGCCTGGCGCCATGGCGGGATGCAGGGGTACACCTCTGCAGGGGCAGGTACCTCCATTGTCGAGGTGAGGATCAACTGTCCGCCGGAGATTGTCCTGCATACCCTTAAGCGGGCTTAGGGCTTATCTGCTCTTCCGTCATCCTCGGCTATGTTCGGTTGTTTCCAGACCCTTCAATTTCTTTGCGACTGTTGAGTTTTTAGTGTTGAGTTTTGAATTTTGAGTTGTGGTCTGCGCTTTGCGCATGATTCATTAAATCCCCCTCTCCCTGGCCCTCTCCCGCGAGGGGAGAGGGAATTCACGAACCAGGAACAGAGTTAATAGATAGCTTGTTCCTGCTACCTGACCTCAAGTCGCTGAAAGGGCAAAAAATGAAAGTCCCCTCTCCCCTTGCGGGAGAGGGCCAGGGAGAGGGGGATATAAACCCGCGAGCGCAGCGAACACCCCAATTCAAAATTCAACACTAAACAATCTCCCTAATAGGGCCGTCGACGAATTCCCAGCAGAAAAAAGAGCCGGGACAAGAGTGGTACGACTACGGCAAAGGCGATCACTACTATGGCGATAGACCACCATTTGAGAGGAAAGAGTGGAGCGATAACCAGTAAGGGAACGAGTGATTCAGGGATCTGATCGAGACCAAAGGCCTGGCTGCTGGGAGGGAAGCCGAGTCGACGCTTGGTGAAACTGGCAAGCAGATCTCCCAGCATGGCAAAGCCGCCGAGAAGGGCTCCCCAGTGCCAGTCGATTCCCATTATTGGAGCGATGGCTGAGGTTAACAGAAGTGCCATCAAGAGGCCTCGCCAAGTCTTCGAGCGGCCCAAGAGTGGGGCTCCTGACTGGGTCTTTAGGTCGCCATCAATGGGCCAGCTACAACAGTTACCTAATAGATGACGACCAATGATGGGTGCGCCGTTGGCCACTACCAGGAGTATCAGGAGTTTCAGTTCCAGGCCCATCATCACGGCTTCTTGTCGCCAGCTTGGCAGAGCAGCTGAAAGTTCTGCAGCCTCTGAGGAGAGATCTCTCCCAGGTCGATGGCAGCATGGATGGCGCAGTCCGGTTCATGTTGGTGGCTGCAGTTATGGAAGCGGCACTGGCCCAGATAGGGTTGGAACTCGGGGAAGCCCTGCTCAATCTCCTCCCGGCTGAGATCGTTCAGGCGAAAGCTGCGCACACCGGGGGAGTCGATCAATTCGCCCCCCTGAGGCAGTCGATAGAGGGTGGCGGCGGAGGTGGTATGACGACCCAGTCCGGTTGTCTCCGAGAGTCTACCGGTCTCCACGTCATGCTCCGGGAGCAGGGCGTTGATCAGTGAGGATTTACCCACACCGGATTGTCCCAACAGAATACTGGTCTCGCCATTTAGCCGCTCTATCAGAGCGTCCAGGCCATGATCCTGCTTGGCGCTGATGCGTACACTGGTGTAGCCAATCTCATCGTAATGGGCGAGGGTGGAGTAGAAGGCGTCTGCCTCGTCTTCCTGTAAAAGGTCGATCTTGTTGATAGCGATGAGGGGTTTGATCTGGATTATCTCTGCGGTGACCAG
>JBNKMQ010000300.1:0-24204 GCA_050293225.1 Sedimenticolaceae bacterium | reverse complement strand
TGCAAATTGGCACCAATAACGAGCGAAGCCACAATTTCACTAAAAGCTTTCCGTCCTGGATTGTGACTTGATGCATCAGATTTCCTTCTACGGAGACACATCTTTGTTTGCTCTTGCCGCTTACCACTTTCCATGAATTGTGCTCCATACATATTCACTTTCCATTCAAGCCTTAACAGTTGATTATCTAGCCGGCACTGATATTGTGATATCTTGCTGGCGTAGATATTGTGATATCACGCCACTTGTTCTATAATTGTTCTCTATCTGAGCACAACTTGCAAGGAGAGCATGGCCATGGATACGGCATTTGATGACGAGGATCCCCGTGTCGGGCGATTCTGGCGACAGTATGTTGAGGTTCTCAAAACATTCAAAGTACCTTCCAGATCGATACCTTGGTATCGTCGTCATATTGAACGATTTATTGCCGATCATCCCCATCTTCGCCTACGCGCTCATACGCCTGAAACCACTGCCAAATGGCTCGAATCCGTTGGTAGAGATCCCCAGATAGAATATTGGCAGTTTCGACAGAAAGTGCATGCACTGCGGTTGCTCGTGTGCCATCTGTTGAGACTGCCGTGGGGAGTGGGGTTCGATTGGGATCGCTGGTCCGCTGGCGCACAGTCTCTTGAGGCGAATCATCCAACGATCGCCCGCACCTATGAGATGATCGATAAAGCGGTTGAGGAGCCTGGAAACCTTCTGGGAAAGAAATTCCCGGAAATCTATCGCAAGTTCCTCATCGCGATTCGCCTTCCCGATTATGCGGCGAATACTGAGCGGTGTTACCTCGGTTGGATCAATCGATTCCTTTATTACCACCATGCAAAGCGTCCCAGCGACTGTGCCGAAGCTGAAGTAGCTTCATTTCTAGAGCATTTGGCCCTAAAACGCAAGGTTTCGACGGCCACCCAGGCTCAGGCGTTGAACGCCTTGGTTTTCTTTTTCTCCCAGGTTTTGCAGTCCCCACTTGGGGAGATAGGTCCGTTCAAGCGACCAAAGCGGCCGAAACGACTCCCCACGGTACTGAGTCCGGATGAGATTCGTGCCGTTTTTTCCAACCTGTCAGGCATGAACCGTTTGATGATTCATCTGATGTATGGCACCGGGATGCGGGTCATGGAGTGCGTCCGGCTACGTATACTTGATCTCGATTTTGAATACCGCAATATTCTGGTGCGATGCAGCAAGGGCAAGAAGGACCGCTCGGTGCCGATGCCGGAACTGCTCATAGCGCCCTTGAAAACTCAAGTAGAAGCGGTGAAACAACTGCTAGCCGATGATATCTCGGCAGGTTTTGGAAGCGTCTACCTGCCCGACGCCCTGGCTCGCAAGTATCCGAACGCCGATAAGGAGTTGCGCTGGCAATACCTGTTTCCCGCCAGCCGAATTGCCGAGGATCCGCGCTCTGGCATCTACCGGCGTCACCATATCCATCAGAGCGTCATCCAGAAACAGATCAAGATCGCAGCGGGTAAGGCGGGCATCACTAAACGCGTGACCAGTCATACGCTACGCCATTCGTTTGCTACACATCTGCTCGATTCCGGGGCGGATATTCGCACCATACAGGATCTGCTGGGACATGCCGATGTCTCCACCACCATGATCTACACCCATGTGGCAGGCAGAGGTGGACAGGGGACAAGGAGTCCGTTGGACAGGCTTTGAGTTTTTTCAGGCGATATCGGCATATCCCAAGGGCACTCCGTTCGGCTGCGGCGAGCCATACGCTACCCCGCTAGCAGAGCCACAAAAAAAAGGGGCACTTGGCAGCACCCCTTATAAAGAACCGGCATGAAAACCGGCGGAGGATCATTCTTTAAAAACTACTTGCTACGTTCATCGAGCCAATTGCCGATGGCGGGAGGCACGTCTTTCTGTGCCTTGCCGCTGACGTAGATACCGATATGGCCACCGGGGAAGGAGACCTCGGTGTAGTCCTTGCTGCCAGTGATATCACGCAGTGCGCGAGAAGCGTCCGGTGGCACCAGGTGGTCCTGCTCGGCATAGATGTTGAGGATTGGGCAGGTGAGGTTCTTCAAGTCCACTGTCCTGTTACCGATCTTCACGCCGCCATTGAGGAAGCCGTTCCGCTGGTAGAAGTCTTTGATGAACTGACGGAAGGTCTCGCCAGCCTGGTCGGGACTGTCAAAGATCCACTTCTCCATGCGCAGGAAGTTCTTCAGCTTGTTCTCATCTTCCAATACATCGACCATGCTCAGGTATTTCTGGCCGGTCAGACTGAAAGGTTTGAGGGAAAGAAAGGTCCAGTTCAGCAACTCGCCGGGGACATTGCCCAGGGTGTCGATCATGGTATCCACATCGATATCCTGCACCCAGGCGGAGAGCATGTTGTCCGGGGTCTGAAAGTCCACCGGGGTAACCATGGTGACCAGGTTCTTCACCTTGTCGGGATGCATGGCGCTGTAGCAGAGACTGAACGCCCCACCCTGGCAGATGCCGAGCAGATTGATCTTGTCCAGCTTGTGACGTTTACGGATGACGTCGACACAGCGGTCGAGATAGCCGTTGATATAGTCGTCCATGGTGAGTGAACGATCGGCTTCGTCCGGGTAGCCCCAGTCGATCAGGTAGACGTCCTGACCCGCAGCCAGCAGATTGCGAATCGTCGAGCGATTCTCCTGCAGATCGGTCATGTAGGGACGATTGACCAGGGCGTAGACGATCAGTGTCGGTATAGAGCTCTGCACCACGTCTGCCGGTGATTCATAACGGTAGAGGCTCAGTTTGTCTTCACTGTAGACCTCGACCTTGGGGGTCACGCCGGTGTCGATCTTCTCGGCATTAAGCAGGTTTTGTACGCCCTTACCCAGCTTGCGGCTGTAGTCGAGCATCTCTTCGGCCATCTGATCGGGTCTGATGTTAAATGGTTGCACGTCGGTTCTCCTCAGTTCCAAACGCCTGTCTGGTATTCATTCGTTGGTCGTTGACGAAAAAATCTTGGCTTCAGCTCGCAGCGCTTTTCTTCTTCGCTGTCGCCTTCTTCTTCACTGTCTTCTTCTTGCTGGCGGCCTTCTTGGCCGGTGCCGCTTTCGCAGCAGGCGCTGTCGTCTCTTTGGCAACCGGCTTGCGCAGTTCCATCATCTGCTCTTTCAACAGCTCGACTTCGGACTTCAGCGCCTTGTATTCACGACGGGTCTCTTGCAGACGATCCTGCAAGGTACGCAGTTCGCGGCGGGTTGGCATGTTGAAGGCACCCAGGCTCTCGTCAACCATCTGGCTCATCTTCTGCTTCACCGCCATCAGCGCATTGACCATGCGGCCGTGGATCTTGGCATACTCAGGCGTCATCACCTGTTCGCCATAGACCTCTTCACTGGCGCTGACCCAGAGGTCGTAAAGCGCACGCGCGCTATCGACCTGCTTGTCCTCTTCCGCCATCGCCTGCACCTTGTCGCGCAGTCGGTTGGCGGAGAGCATTCCCAGGTTGGAGAAGAACTTGGTGTACTCACCCAGGGCACGCTGGTACTCGACCATGTGCTGGGCCAACAACTTGTACTTGCGCTCCTCTTCCCGGGTATAACCCAGACCCGGCGCGCTGAGAAAACGGTCGAGGCCATCTGTATGGGGCATGTTGCGGAGGAAATCACCAGGCACCAGGGAGAGGGATGAGACCATCCGCTGCCAGTTGTCCATCGGCATCTCCCAGAAGGCCATCATCTTGTGCAGGGCGTCGTCCCCCGCACTCTCGGCGCCGCTGAAGACATTATCCATGCCGCCGGAGAACATATTCTGCAGATCGCTCACCGTGCGATTGGCCGCATCCATCCAGCTTTTGCTCTCGCCGGCATTCTGGTAGTAACCCTCTGCCATGCGGAAGAACTGTTTGGTCTGCTCCATCATCTTGCTCATGAAATCCTGGCCGAAGTCGCCGGCCGATGGGGAAACCGCCTGCCACCAGTGATCCATGGCGCTCTCCAGGGGTGACTTGGCCGGTTGCTCCATGCCCATGGCCTTACGGCTCATCTCCGTCCAGTTCTCCCAGTACTGCTGTTGGGTCTTCATCCAGTCTTCGTTCCAGAAAGGTGAATCACTCATTGCTTGTGGTCCTGTTGTTCTGTCGATTGATCGAGTTGGCGCTCTGGCTGATCGAGCTTGATGCCGACACCTGGAATTTCCAGGTGGTATAAGCCAAAGGCTCGCCGTGTTATTTTCTAAGCTAGCAATAAAATTTGTGCGCTGCAACATTTTTTGTTACAACATGCACCGAGTCCCGGGGAATCAAGACCTACAGAAGCATAAACCGGTACCCCGCTATCCATACAAATAAACAGAGAGGATTACCCAAGGTGAGTGAAAATATTGTCATTGTCGCTGCCGCCCGCAGCGCTATCGGTACCTTCGGTGGCAGCCTGGCAGGGATTCCTGCCCATGAGCTGGGAGCCAAGGTCATCACTGGTCTGCTGGAGAAGACCGGTGTCAAACCGGATCAGGTCGACGAGGTGATCCTCGGCCAGGTCCTCGCCGCCGGTTCCGGCCAGAACCCGGCCCGTCAGGCCACTCTCGCCGCCGGTCTGCCGGTGGAGACCCCGGCCCTGACCATCAACAAGGTCTGCGGCAGCGGCCTCAAAGCTGTCCACCTGGCGATGCAGGCAGTGGCCTGCGGCGATGCTGAGATCGTCATCGCCGGTGGCCAGGAGAATATGAGCCGCTCGCCCCATGTACTGCCCAACTCCCGCAACGGCGCCAAGATGGGCGACTGGAAGCTGATCGACACCATGATCGTCGACGGTCTCTGGGACGCCTTCAACAACTATCACATGGGTACCACCGCAGAGAACATCGCCGGCAAGTTCGGTTTCAGCCGTGAGGAGCAGGACGAGTTCGCCGCCGCTTCCCAGCAGAAAGCGGAAGCGGCTCTGAACGAAAATGTCTTCTCCGATGAGATCATTCCCATCGAGATTCCCCAGCGCAAGGCAGATCCCATCGTCTTTGATAAAGACGAGTTCCCCCGCCCCGGCACCACCGCCGAGAAGCTGGGCAAACTGCGTCCCGCCTTCTCCAAAGAGGGTACGGTGACGGCTGGTAACGCCTCTGGTATCAACGATGGTGCTGCGGTGGTGATGGTGATGTCTGAGAGCAAGGCCAAAGAACTGGGTCTCACCCCGATGGCCAAGATCGTGGCGTTCTCCTCCGCCGGTGTCGATCCGGCGATTATGGGAACAGGCCCCATCCCCGCATCAACCAAGTGCCTGGAGAAGGCCGGCTGGTCGGTGGACGATCTGGATCGCATCGAGGCCAACGAGGCCTTTGCCGCCCAGGCCATGTGCGTCAACAAAGAGATGGGCTGGGATATGGATAAGGTCAACGTCCACGGCGGCGCCATCGCCCTGGGTCATCCCATTGGCGCTTCCGGCTGTCGCGTGCTGGTGACCCTGCTGCACGAGATGCAGCGCAGTGGCGCTCAGAAGGGCCTTGCCACATTGTGTATCGGCGGTGGTCAGGGTGTCGCCCTGGCGGTGGAAAAGGCCTGATCCTATAGAGATCCGGTGACGACTGGCCCCACCCTACTGGCTGCTTGTAGGGCGGGGCCATGCCCCACCATTTACCCCGATTCAATCATCTCCACGATTCCATATATCCCTTTTGGATCATCAATCGGTTTCTGTTCACACGCCGGATTGGGGTACACTGGACGGCAGGCCAACAGAAAGTAAGTAGTGTCCATGTCTGAGCGAATCATCAAAAAGTACCCGAACCGCAGGCTCTACGACACCGAAGAGAGCAAGTACATCACCCTCACCCAGCTGCGTCAGCTGATCATCCAGGGTGCTGCGATCAAGGTGATAGACTCCACCTCGGAGGAGGACATCACACGCAATATTCTGTTGCAGATCATCCTTGAGTCGGAATCCGGTGGCGAACCCCTCTTCACCGCCAACATGCTCTCCCAGATCATCCGCTTCTACGGCGGCACCCTGCAGGGGATCTTCGGTCGCTACCTGGAGCAGAGCCTCAGTCTGTTTACCCAGCAACAGGATCAGTTCCGCCAGAATCTGGGGGATGATCCCCTCAGCGCGATGACCAATATGGCCCAGCAAAACATGAAAATGTGGAGCGATATGCAGAAAAGTTTCTTCTCAGCAGCGGGAATCAAGCCCTCTGGGCCGGATGAGAAGAGCTGAGATCATATTCTTTAATATATTGTTTTCATTGATTATTTAAATCTTTTCTCCAGCCAGCCAAGTTTTTTCGACATCTCCCCTTGATATTTTTGTGCGGCGCACAAATATTCCTTGACAAGCCAATTTCACTGGCATATGCTGCATTGCAACAATTGCTGCACCGCACAACACACACTGGAGATTGAGACCATGACCAAAGCGAAAGAGAACATTGAGATGATCAACGAGATCAACACCAAGGGTTACGACAGCTTCCGCGAGCTGACCGACATCACCCTGAAGGCCTGGAACCAGGCAATGGACAGCCAGATGGCTGCCTACAGCTCACTGATGAACACCAGCATGGAGCAGATCAAGCTGGCTTCCGAAGCCAAAGACTACCATGAGGTGGTTCGTGGCCAGATGGACCTGACCCGCAAAATGGGTGAAGAGATGGTTGCCAAGACCCGCGAAGCTGTTGAGCTGGGCCAGAAGACCGGTGAAGAGGTTCGCACCTGGTTCGAGAGCAGCCTCTCCAGCGTCAACGAGCAAGTGAGCAAGGCCGTCGAGAAAGCTGCCTAATCACGCTTGATTCAAGAGAACACCGGCGGAGCGATCCGCCGGTTTTCTTATTGGCTGAATGCTGTCAGCCCCCTGCCCTTTAGATTGATTGATCCAAGCAGGCGTCTGACAAGATTGAGTCAAACCATCCTGGAGGAAAGATAAGAATGAGCTGTAAAGATAAACTCGCCGTTGTCACCGGTGGTATGGGCGGTATCGGTACCGCTGTCTGTTTGCGTCTCGCCAACGAAGGCGCCAAAGTCGTCGCCACCTGCCACCCCTCCGAGGCAGATCGCGTGGATGAGTGGAGCAAAGAGCTCCAGGCCAAGGGCGCAGACGTCGCCGTCGTGGCCGGTGATCTCTCCACCGCAGAAGGCGGTGCCGCACTGATGAGCGAGATCGTTGAGAAACACGGCAATGTGGACATTCTGGTCAACTGCGCCGGTATCACCCGCGACAGCACCATGAAAAAGATGACCGTGGAGCAGTGGGACGCAGTGATCGACACCAATCTGAGCAGCGCATTCTATGTTACCCAGCCGATCTGGAACGCCATGATCGAGAACGGTTTCGGCCGTGTCATCAACATCTCATCGGTTAACGGTCAGCGTGGACAGTTCGGTCAGGCCAACTACTCCGCCGCCAAGGCCGGTATGCACGGCTTCACCATGGCCCTGGCCTATGAAGGGGCCGCCAAGGGTGTGACCGTCAACACCGTCTCCCCTGGCTACATCGAGACCGCCATGACCGCCGCCATGCGCGACGACGTACGTGACGCCATCGTCGGTGGTATCCCCATGCGTCGCATGGGTCAGCCGGAAGAGATCGCCCAGGCCGTCGCCTTCCTGGCGGATGAAGAGAGCACCTATATCACCGGCGCCAATCTGCCGGTGAATGGCGGACTCTTCATCCACTGATTTACGAATTCACAACTCCTCCCTTCTTGTGAATGTTTTCAGCCCGGCTCCCTGCCGGGCTTTTTTTTACTCTTTGCTTTTACGCCGGTTCCAGATTGCCACACCCAGAGTGGTGATCCCCAGGGCGACACCTGTCGCCAGGATCATTCTAGCCAGCCACTCCGGCCAGGCGGGTTGAGGGGTTATCAGGGCGAAGGTGCCGATGACCATGAGCCAGAAGGAGACCTTGCCCAGCAAAGCTGATTTCAACAATGGATTTGCTCCAGTTTTTTGTTTGATGTTTTTGATTGGCTGATAGTCTACCACCCACTAAATCGACTGCATGTATTCAGCCATGCGAAGACGCGTTTGTGGATCAGGCAATATCCCCCTCCCCGCTCCCATGTTCTCAATCATATGGTCGGCCCTTGAGGTAGCAGGAATGACACAGGTCACTGCTGGATGAGAGATGATGAACTTGAGGAAAAACTGTGCCCAGTTGGCGCAATCGATCTCGGCAGCCCACTCTGGCAATGTTTTTCCAGCGACCCGATCAAACAGACCTCCGTGCCTGAACGGCCGGTTGATGATCACCGCGATCCCCAGGTCTGCCGCCAAAGGAAGCAGTCGTTCCTCTACCTCTCGGTCGATGAGATTGTAGGTGAACTGAACGAAGTCGAAGGCTTGGGTCTGCAGCGCCCTCTCCAGTGCCTGATGCCTGCGGCCGTGTGAGGTTGTGATACCGATGTAGCGGATCTTGCCCGTCGCCTTCCACGCCTTGAGGGTCTCCAGGTGGGTCTCCCAATCGAGCATATTGTGGATCTGCATCAGATCGAAGCTATCCACGCCCCACAGCTTCATCGACGTCTTCATCTGTTGAATGCCCAGCCAGCGTTGGGGGGTCCAGACCTTTGTCGCCGTGAAGAGGCTTGCATGATCCTCCAGTTGCTCAAGGCAGAGACCCAGTGCCTCTTCGGATGAGCCGTACATGGGGGATGAGTCGACCATGCCGCCACCCATCCGGAGAAAAGTCCGCAATACCTCCAGGCGACTCTCCACCAGCTGCGGATAGGCCGCCACATCGAAGGTCTGCCAGGTGCCCATGCCGAGCACGGGGATCATCTCACCGCTGGCCGGTATCGGCCGACGCATCATCTTCACTTCGGACCACGCCAAGTTTGGCAGCGTCATTACGCCACCCAGTCCGCCAAGAATCTGAAGCAGGCGGCGGCGGGAAAGCTTGGGCATGGGGTCTCTCCACTGCATAGCCTTGATGATAGATCAGAGCTGCTATGATGGAAGGAGTTCACACGTTGCCATTATTATTTTTCCTCAACAATCACTCATCGACAGGAGGGTTGAGTCAACGCTTGAAGCGTTTTGCGTGTTAATTGTGGTTTGTGCTTTGCGCAAGATGGTTTTATCCCCTCTCCCCTCGCGGGAGAGGGGGATAGATAAAACCAAGAGTGCAACGAACACGACCACTCAAAACCTAAGGAACCTCTGATTAAGTCTCTAGCTGTCATCCCGGCGTAGGCCGGGATCCAGATAAATCAAGCACTTGGATTCCGGCCTACGCCGGAATGACAACTTAATCAGAGGTTCCCTAAAAACCATAGAGAACCCTGTTGTCATATGAAGCAACTCATCTACATCCACGACCCCATGTGTAGCTGGTGCTGGGCCTTCCGTCCAACCCTGGATGAGCTGTTGCGTCTTCTTCCCGAGGGAGTCAATTACCGTCGCCTGCTGGGTGGTCTGGCGCCTGATAGCAGCGAGCCTATGCCCGATGCGCTACGAACAACGCTCCAGGCCACTTGGCAGAAGATTCAGCAGAGATTGCCGGAGACCCGCTTCAATTACGATTTCTGGCTTAACAACACCCCCCGCCGTTCGACCTATCCCGCCTGTCGCGCCGTCATCGCCGCCAGGGAGATGGAGCGGGAAAAAGAGGACAGCATGATCCTGGCCATCCAGCAGGCCTACTATCTGCAGGCGAGAAACCCGTCCGATGATGAGACCCTGATCCAGCTCGCAGATGAGATCGGTTTGGATGCCGCTGGATTCGAACAGGACCTGAATAGCCCCAAGACCCAGAAAATCCTGGCATGCGAAATTGCAGAAGCAAGCCAATTGGGGATCAGGAGCTTCCCCTCCCTGCTGTTGCAGAGCGATGAGAAGAGCTGGCCCATCACAGTGGATTACTCGACTGCCGAGTCGATGCTTAAGACAATCCATAGGATTCTGGATTGACACAATCCCCCACTCAGGTAACACTCGCCCCCCATGCTGAATCAAGAGACCCTCAACAAACTTCGCCAGGACATCGTCTTCGATGCAGACCTGGTCGGCGAAAGCTTCCGCTTCCACACCACCTGGGGCATCTTCTCGCCCAGAGAGATCGATGAGGGCACCCGCCTGCTGCTCTCCCATCTGGAGATTGAAGCGACCGATGACTGCCTTGACCTGGGCTGCGGCTATGGTCCCATCGGTATCTTCATGGCCAAGCGAGCCCCCCAGGGAGAGACGCTGATGGTGGACAAGGACTTCCTCGCGGTGGAGTTCGCCAACGCCAATGCCAAAAGAAACGGTGTGGAGAATGCGCAAGCCATGTTGAGCAACGGCTTCGACCATATCGACAGAGCAAAAAGGTTCGACCTCATCGCCTCCAACATCCCCGCCAAGGTAGGCAAGGAGATGTTGAGCCTGATCCTGCACGATGCCCAGCAGCGGCTGAAACCCGGCGGTAAACTCTATGTGGTCACCATCAACGGCCTGCGCCAGTATATGAAGAGGAACCTCAACGAGGTCTTCGGCAACTATAAGAAGTTAAAGCAAGGCAAGACCTACACCGTTGCTCTGGCGATAAAATCCTGATGCTGCCCAAGGCCCCGCTCTGGCGACGTCTGTCAGCCCTTATCGTTGATATTGCCATCTGGGCCCTGATCCTCTATCCCGTGACGCTGGTCCTGCTTAGCGGCGAAGAGAGCCGTATCGGCGCCATGATCATGAACAGCTTCACCACCTGGCTGGGTGTCACCGGCATCAATCTCTATCTCCTCCACAGCCGCAGCCAGACCATCGGTAAGTGGGCATTGAAGATTCAGATAAGGCGAGCAGATGGCAGCCATGCCGGATTCAGTCGTAAGTTGTTCCTACGCTATCTGCTACCGATCGGGGTCTTCATGATTCCCTATCTCGGTCAGCTGGTATTGGCCGTGGATTTCATCATGCTTCTGATACCGGGTAGAGAGACCCTGCATGATCGCCTGGCCGATACTGAAATCTTTCTCTATCCCAAGCCGGAAGACTCAGCTTGATCCTTCAGCCGCCAACCGTTTGAGCACGTGAGAGACAGCCACCAGGCCGAAGCTTGCGGTCACCGTCATGGCAGAACCGTACCCACCGCAGTTGAGTGACCCTTCCAGACTCCCTGGTCGATCCATACAGACCTCTCCCTCCGCTGAAGGATAGCGCTGCTGTTCCAGGGAGTAGACACAGGGCACATCAAAGCGACGCTTGGTGTTGGTCGGAAAGCCGTACTCTCTGCGTAACAGCTTTCTCGTTTTGGAGAGCAAGGGGTCCTGCTCGCTACGGCTCATATCGGCGAGCCGGATCTGGGTGGGATCGATCTGGCCGCCGGCGCCACCCACGGTGATGATACGAATCTTCTCTCTGTGACAGGCGGCGATCAATGCCGCCTTGGTGCGGAAGTTATCGATGCAGTCGATGACATAGTCGAAGCCGCCCGTGGTTATCACTTCAAGATTGTCCGCTTCGACGAAGGACTCCACCGGCGTCACCCGGCATTGCGGATTGATCTGCCGGACTCTTTGCGTCATGGCTGAGACCTTTGCCTGGCCGAAGGTCTCTTCCAGTGCATGTAGCTGGCGATTGACATTGGATTCAGCGATATGGTCCAGATCGAACAGAGTGATCTCCCCCACAGCACTTCTGGCCAGGGCTTCCACCACCCAGGAGCCGACCCCGCCGATTCCGATCACGGCGATCTTCGCCTTGAGGAAACGGCTCAAGCCATCGCGGCCATAGAGCCGGGCAATACCGCCAAAACGTCTGTCTAGATCCAAAACCTCTCCACCCTAATGATTTTGATACTCAATAAGGCTCAAATTTTATGTATCAAGCGGGTGGTGGGTAAAGGGAAAGTTTCAACCGGTAGGATATTTCTGTTTAACCAGATTGGAAGCCGGCGTGGATCACTGCACCAGAGTCAGCCGACTTGCGCTGCCCTTTGCCGCATCTGACATAGCGGTCTGATTGAGTAGCTCCAGTTTTTCAATAAACTGTTCACTCCTGCGTTGCATCTCTCTGATCTTGAGTTCAACCTGATCGCCGCTATCTTTATTGATCAATCTGGTAATAGCTGCGCCCAATAGATGTATCTCTTCATGCAGGTCACAGATCTCTTCGTAGATCTCCAAATGACCGTAGTGCACATAGCCGGCACCTTGGAACCATTTACCAAAATTACAATGTTTACTGTCCACTAGGGCATGGGAGATCGAGTCACCCGCCCTGATCTGATCGACCAGTTTCGAAACCCAACGTTGATGGCTGGCAATGGAGGCATAGATGTCGATGCCGTCGCTTTCGTAGAACCGATGCTTAAGCGTCTGCCATTCAAGATTGTGGGACCACGCCTGCAACCATTCCGGGATCTCTTCCGCCGGCATGGGTCGGGCGATGCCATAACCCTGTCCCAAACGACATCCTATCCGCAATAGCGCAGCGCCATGCTCCAGACTCTCCACACCCTCGGCAATGACGGGATGATCAAAGGCCCCGGCCAGCCTGACCACGCTGTCGACAATGGTCAGATCCTGTGGGTCTTCCAACATATCCCGCACAAAGGTCTTGTCGATCTTCAACAGATCAACCGGCAGACGATGGAAGTAGGCCAGGGATGAGTAGCCGGTACCGAAATCGTCCAGGGCAAACTGGATACCCAATTCACGACAGGCCACCAGCGTGTGAAAGATCTGATTCAGGTCATCAATGCTGGCAGATTCGAGTATCTCAAACTCAAGATCTCCCGACTTAAACTCGGGATACCTGCTGAGTATCGCCTGCAGACCGGAAACAAAGCTGGGATGTTGCAGGTGGTTGACACTGATATTGACACTGACACTCAGAGCCAGGCCCTGTTCACGGAAACGATCCAGTTGTATAAGTGCGTTCTCAATAACCCAGTTACCCAATTGAATCTCGACATCGGTGTCAGTGGCGAGATGGAGAAAATCTGCCGGATAGAGCAGTTCCTTTTCCGGATGTCTCCAACGTACCAGCGCCTCAAGACCAACCACCTTGCAGTCGAGCATATCAACCTTGGGCTGGTAGTGAAGCACAAGGTCATCACGCTGGATTCCATGCTCCAACAACTGTAAGACCTCATGATGCGCCTTGACCTGTTTATCCTCGATAGGATCGAACAAGTGGTACCGATTCCTACCCTTCTCCTTGGCGATATACATCGCCTGATCGGCATGGCGCAGAAGTATATCGGCATCCGCATCATCTTCCGGATAGAGGGAGATGCCGATACTGGCATAGACTTCAACGTCGTTCTCACCGATCGTCATGGGATCGGAGATAACATTCAACACTCGATCCAGAATCCGATTGCATTCATCGAGACTGTTGAGCTCCGATAGAATCAGGACGAACTCATCACCACCGATTCTCGAGACGGTATCCCCTTCCCGGACAGTAGACAACAACCTCTGCGCAACCTCTACCAGAATCAGATCGCCTACCGCATGACCATAGGTATCGTTAATCGGCTTAAAACCATCAAGATCAAGATAACAGACCGCCAGACTATGACCACTGCGTCGGCTGCGCGCCATCGCCTGACGCAGGCGGTCGGTTTTGAGCAATCGGTTCGGCAGACCGGTGAGAGAGTCGTAGTGGGCAATGTGATCAAGCTCCGCTTCCGCCCGCTTGCGATCGGTGACATCGTGAATGATCGAATAGAGGACCGTTCTACCCTCCCAATTGATGGGGCCTGAGTGGACTTCTACATCACGAATCTCTCCGTTGGCCAGCTGGTGCTGAAAGTAGAAATGGCTTCGCTCTTCCTCCTTTGCACGCTGCAACTCGTTTTCAACCTGTCGATCGGACAGCGTATTGATCTTACTGACCTTCATCCCATGCAGCGCATCTTCAGAGTAGCCATAGTAAGCTGCAGCAGCTTTGTTGGCGTCCACAATGGTTCCACTCTGCGGATCGACAATCAGCATGACCGCTTTACTGTCTTCAAACAGGATCCGGAATCGCTCCTCACTTTGAGTCAAGGCGATGGTAAGGCTGCGTTCACGCTCCAGCGCCTGTGTAAGATCATCATTACTCACCTGCAGGGTTTGATTTGCCTCAGCAAGCTGATGAGTACGCTCTTCCACCATCTGCTCCAGATCCAAGCCTGAGCGTTTGAGCTTGGAAATCTGCGCCTCAAGCCGTTGACTCATGCGATGCAATGAACCTGCAAGCCGACCAATTTCATCATTGCGGCTTAGATTCAACTCTGCACCGTACTTCTCCTGTGAGATCGATTCCGCATACCTGGAGAGACGAATAATCGGATCAACCACCTGTTTGCGTAAGAACAGATTCAATAGCAGGGCGATCAGGATAAATGTCACTAACATATTCAGCAGCAGCTGCTGAATACCTTCGTTCATCTTCTCTTCTATGACACTGGTCGGAAAACCCAGGCGGATAACACCGATCCTCTCCTCACCATCGAACAGAGGCACAGCAACATCATAGTAAGTCAGACCATCAAATCTGTGATATAGCTGCCAGGTATCTTGCTCAAGATTGAGCGTACGCATCGAGACCTCATCATCTACAATTTTCCCAACCAGATCGGCTCGACTATGAAATAGAACCTTTCCATCAGGATCCACGATTCCTGCATAGACAATATGCTCATTCATGGAAACAACTTCTAAAAGTTTTTTGTCCATGCCTGAAAGCGATTCCAGTGGCAGTCCCAGTAATAAGAGTTCGTTCACCAGACTCTCAATACTATGCGCCACACCAAACGAACCCGTGACCAGTGCATCGGTATAGTTCTTTCTAAAACTCTGCAGATTGACTATGGAACTGCCAAGCAGTGACAGGGCAAGTATGCCGATAATGATGAGCAGGATTTTACGATTTAGTCGCATCTGATACTTACCTGACGATATTCTCACCGGCCAACTGCAAGATCCCGACTGGCAGACTGACGCCATACCCTTGCGCCTTTTTCAGATCCACCGCATAACCATATTCACGAGGCCACTCAGGTTCGATCTGTTCAACCGACTCACCCTCGAACAGTTTCTGAATCATGTTTGCCGCTTGCCTACCGATACTCTCATGCGAAGGAAATACAGCGGCAAAGGCGCCCCAGTCATCCATCACATCGCTGCGCACAATACCGATCAGCGGTTTATCGGTATGCTTGCGTATCAAATTGGAAAAGCTCTGTCTGGCGCCCAACTGATCATTCGCAGATATGAAGCGATCACCCTGCTGTTCCCGTTCGTGCACGATCGGCCTGGCCAGTTGAGTCATGGTTGCATCACCGGCCTCCCCTTTAACCAGGGGCACAGGCCGAAACAGAATCTCAATCCCTTTAAGTAGAGGATCCTCTTGCAGATTCGAAGATAGCCAGCTGTTATAGCTTTGAGATTGAGGCATATCGGCGTAGACAAGGCCGTATCGTTTTGCCTGGGGAAACAGGGCGTGGATAAATCGCAACCTCGCCTTCACCGGAACCGGGTAGCAGACGCCGGTAAAATTGGCTTTCGGTACCTGATTAAATCCATCGATGACACCAATACCCACCGGATCGGTAGTCGAGGCGAAGACAACCGGTTGCTGATGCTGAAACAGAACGTTTTTCGCCGCTATGGTCGATACGGTCCCGCCGACATAGATAACATCGTAACCCTCTTCAGATAACTGACGCAGTATCTCTTCTCCGCGAGCGATATCGTTGCCAGCGGATTCGTGAGTTATTGAGAGATTTTCTCCCTTCCTGTAGCCATAGGACTCCAGGGTATCCAGCAATGCAGCATAGACATCTGCATAGGGACTGCCGAATTGGGAATCCAGTGCCAGTAGCCGATAGACATGCCCGGACACTGGCGCCGCTGAGGCCAGAGAATAACCAAAAAACAATAACAGGTGCGTCCATGCCCATATCTGAGAAACACAACGCTGCAATGATGTCTCCAGGTGTTTTACCTAAGTTCAGGTTTCAACTACTTCGGCATTTCTACCGGTCTCGTGGTCATCCCGATCCAATAAAATTTCTCGCTTCGTCAAAAAATAGGGCCTAAACCATGCCCACTCATGACGACCACGATGGTCACCAAGCAACATCCTATACTTCACATAATCCTTTGATTTTGCTGTCTGGATAAGCCAGATACCGGCTCTCCTGAGTGACACCGCGATGCCATTCTTCAGGTAAACCAGCTGACTAACTTGTCCCACTTTTTGAAATTAAAGAAATTAATTCCGAATTTAGCAATAGATCGACAGATCGAAAGAAAACTTGAGGGAATATCTTAACTATCTGTTTTTACAGATAATTCATTTTCACACTCTATATCCTGTTACATCCTGTTACAACTACTTACATTCTCGAGAGGATCTACGGCCGCGAGCAGACCAGAATCTCCAGCATGGACTCAAGTCCTGGCAAACCTACTGTGTAGAGGAGATTCAGAATGGGAAAATCCGCCATCATCGTTATCGTCATCCTTGCCCTGCTAATGGTCAGCGGCATCGCCATTGCGCGCTATAAAGGCTTCTGCAATGGACCCGAGGGAAGAATGAACTGGGTCACCGAGCGAATCGACAAGAAACTCGACCTGGATGAGCAACAGCGCAATCAACTGACTGAACTCAAGGATCAGACCCTGACGATCATGCAGGAGATGCGGAGTGAAAGAGAGAGTACCTCCGAGGCCGCTCTGGCCCTGCTCGACTCACCCAAATTCAATCGTGAAGCCGCACGCCGCCTGGTGGATGAGAAGCAGACTCAACTGGCCACTGCCGCAGATCAGCTGATCGACCACTTTGGTGATTTCAGCGACACCCTGACAGATGAGCAGCGGGCAAAGCTGCAGGAGATGATTCAACACCATCGCAACCATCGCCACTGTGGCTTCAACTGCAATCGAGGCGAAACCGCCACTCAAAACTGAGTTCGCAGCCCCCTGCATAGGGGGCTTTGGCTCAGGCAATCCTATCGTCTATCCTACAGCCCCATGCACCGAATACTCATGATCGACGACGACCAGGCCCTGGCCTCCCCATTGCGCGACTATTTTCAGCGCTATGGACTGGAGCTGGAGGCCGCCCATCTGCCCTCCGAAGGGCTCGAGCGGATCAAACGCTCACCACCGGATCTGGTCATCCTCGACATCATGCTGCCGGAGATGGACGGCTTCGAAGTCTGCCGGCGTATCCGACGCGAAAGCGAACTGCCGATTCTGATGCTGACCGCCAGGGGGGAAGTCATGGACCGGGTGGTGGGACTGGAGATCGGCGCCGACGACTATCTGGCCAAACCCTTCGAGCCCCGGGAACTGGTGGCGCGTATCCAAAACATCCTCAAGCGAACCAACAGCCCGTCAACGACAAGCAGCAAGTTGCAGCTGGGTGAACTTGAGATCGACCTAGAGCGACAAAGTGTCACGCTGGCCAACAAGGCGCTCAATCTCACCAGCATGGAGTTCCGCCTCTTGGCCCTGCTGGCGGAGAATACCGGAAAGGTATTCAGTCGCGATGAGATACTGTCCGGCATCAAAGGGATTGACGCAGACCTCTACACCCGCTCAGTGGATATCCTCATCAGCCGCCTGCGCCAGAAGCTGCAACCTCTGGACATCATCAAGACCGTCTGGGGCAGCGGTTACCGCCTGGTCGATCCCAGCCTATGAAATTCCATCACCGCCTCAGCGGCAAACTGATCCTGCTCTTTCTCCTGCTGGGATTCTTGATTGCACTGGTGATGCGTACCGGCTTTCGTCTCGGCATCCAGGATGAGTTCAGGAGTCTCGCCGCTCCCCATTTGATCGAGTACATCGGTCACCTGCAGGCGGAGATCGGCGATCCCCCCGATCGGCAACGCACCAAAGCCCTGGCACAACGCCTGGATATGGATATCACCATCCTCTCCCCCGACGGCGTCTGGTCCAGCGGCGAACAGAGCATCGATCCCAATCAGATCCAGTTCCACCAGCACCGGCTCAAGAGCGGTGAAGAGATTGAGGTCGGCAAGCATGGACACCACTTCTATCTACGTTTGCAACAGGGCGCACATACCTTACTCCTATCTCCCAGCAAAGGTATGCAGGAGAGCCAGCTACCCCTCATCATCAGCCTCACCATCCTCGCGGTACTGCTGATCATCGCCCTGCTCTACCATCTGGTGAGACGACTTTTCCGTCCCATCGAGACCATCCGTCAGGATGTGACCCGTTTCGGCCAGGGTGATCTTGGCCATCGCATCTCGATCAAACGCAGAGATGAACTGGGTGAACTGGCGCAAAGCATCAACAACATGGCCGGAGAGATCGAGCAGATGCTCGAAGGTAAACGTCAACTGCTATTGGCCATCAGCCATGAACTCAGATCCCCTCTCACCCGGGCCAGAGTCAACGCAGAATTGATAGACAAGAGTGAACCCCAGCAACGCATCATCCAGGATCTGCAACAGATGGAGTTGGAACTGACCGAGCTGCTGGAGACAGAGCGCCTCGGCAGCCATCATGCAAAACTCGAACGTGAGGATATCTTACCCGCCGCTTTAGTTGATGACGTACTGACCCGCCACTTCGCTGAAACTGATATCGTTTGCCGACACCTCAACGACAACACGGCTTTCAAGCTGGACAGTGTTCGCGTCAGGTTATTGATCAGAAATCTGTTGGATAACGCCCTGCGCCACACCCCGACTGGGGCCGAGTCCCCCATTCTCACCAGTGAAGGGAGCCAGGCCGCCTGGTGCCTGACGATCGAAGATCATGGAGAGGGCATAGCGGCGGAACACCTGGATCAAGTCACCCAACCCTTCTACCGCACCGACAAAGCGAGACAACGGGAGACCGGCGGCTATGGCCTTGGGCTCTATCTCTGTAAGGTCATCGTTGAGGCCCACGGCGGACATTTACAGATTGAGAGCGAAGTTGGCAAAGGCACCCGGGTCAGTGCCGTCTTTCCATCGCTATCCAAGAATCACTAGCCGAGAACGGTTTTGATCTGGTGTGCGCTTTGCGCACAGCGCACTCCACAACTCAAAATAAAAAAATCCGCCTCATCCCCCAGGCAGAGAGATACCCGTCACCTTCTTATACAGAGAGACCGCATAGGAGTCGGTCATACCGGAGACAAAGTCAGTCAGACGGATCAGGCGCAGATAGTCATCCTCCACCGGCGTATGGCCGGGCCCGATGAACTGCTCGGGAATCAGGCGAATCATCATCTTGCTGCGTGGACTGGCTGCATCGCCATGCTCGGCAATATCGTCGATGATTGAGATAAACCGCTCCAGCAGTTCGCTGATAACCTGAAAACCGGCGGTTTCGATCTCGATCACCTCCGGCGCCACGTAGATCCGCTCATGGGCCACTTCGATCAGTTGATCCATCGCCTCGCGATGGGGAATCTGACTCATCAAAGGCTCATCAAAGCGACCGGTGAGTATCTCCTCCTCCTGATCCAGGAAACAGTCGAGGATCTCGCTGATCGCCTGGCTGATTACCTTGGCGCGGAGAAACTCGATCTTCTCCTTATCACCGCTGATACGGTTGAGACGACTGGAGAGCTTATGGGTATCGGGAATCACCGCACAGTAGAGATCCATCGCCTGCTGAAAGCTGAGATGACCCAGACGATAACCATCCTCAATGTCGATCACCCGGTAACAGATGTCGTCTGCCGCCTCCACCAGAAAGGCCAGGGGGTGGCGATGCCAGACTGCCAGCACCGGGTCCCGGCGAAGCATGCCAACAGTCTCCGCCACCTCGGTGAAGTTGGCCTGATCTTCCGCGTTGAATCCAGGTTTCTTGGCGCTGACACCCGTGAAGCGTCCCTTGCCGATACAGGATTCACGAGGGTACTTGGTGAATGCCGCCAGTGTCGCGCAGGTCAACTGCAGCCCGCCGGGATTGTCCCGGTTCTGCAGACGGGTCAGGACGCGAAAGCCCTGAGCGTTACCCTCGAAGTTGAGAAAGTCCTCCCGCCGGCTCGCCTGCAACACCGCCACCCGATTGCGACCATATTCGCCACTCTCCGCCCAGTGGCGAATGGCGTCTTCTCCGGAATGACCGAAGGGGGGGTTGCCGATATCGTGGGCCAGACAAGCCGCTGCGCAGATGTCGCCGAAATCTGATGCCTCATAGGCGTCGAGGCTGTGTCGCTGGATAATCTGCTCCCCCGCCAGGGTGCCGAGGGAACGGCCCACACTGGAGGACTCCAGGCTATGGGTGAGCCGGGTCCTGACATAGTCGATCTTGGAGAGGGGAAAGATCTGCGTCTTATCCTGCATGCGCCGAAAGGCGGAGGAGAAGATGATGCGATCAAGATCCCGCTGAAAATCGGTACGGGTGGCGCTGTCCACCGGCTGGTCGGTAGAACCCAGTCTTTTACGCGAAAGCAGTTGAGGCCAATTCATCGACATCTTACAGTTCCATTCGAATCACGGCCCAGGCCGCAGGATCGGAGCATTGTATCAGGGTCTGGCCGGATCGCTCAGGGGTTGATCCGTCATTGCTCGACGGGATCTCAAAGCCAGGATGCCGGCAAGGGCGATCAACAGGGCACCCATAATGAACTGCACAGTTAATGTCTCTCCCCAGAAGAGATAGCCATAGACCGCGCCAAAGAGTACCGATGCATAGGTGAAGGGACTCACAGCACCCGCTTCGGCAATCGCATATCCCCGGGTCAGCAAGAGCTGTCCCATGGTTCCCGCCAGGCCGATAATGGCAAAGAGTCCCCATTGCTGCAGGGTCGGCTGCTGCCAGTGCCAGAACATGGGCACCACGGAGATCAGGGTACTCAACAGAGAGAAGTAGAAGACCACCCGCACCGAGGGCTCACTACGGCCGAGCCGGCGAAGACTCACCTTGGCCAGGGATGCAAGCATACCGCCGAGTAGGCCCACCAGGGCGACACGGCTGAACTCCCCCGCCGGATTGAGCACCAGGATCACCCCGGCGAAGCCGATGGCAACCGCCAAAATGATCGTCCCGGTCAGACGCTCACTCAGCCAGGCCCAGGCGATCAACGGCATGAACAGGGGGGCGGTCATCTTCAGCAACATGCCGTCAGCCAACTGCAGGTGGGACAGGGCGTAGAAGAAACAGTACATCGCCGAGACACCTGCCACCGCTCGAAGCAGATGGAGATGGAGGATACCGGTCTTGAGTCCTGAGTTTCCTGCATGCAACACCAGGGGGATCATCAGCCCCAGACCGAAGAGATTGCGCATGAATACCGCCATCTCACTGGGCAGACCGGCGGTCACACCTTTCACCGCGGCGCCCATGGAGGCGAACATCAGCTCCGCCAGAAGGATGAAAAGCGCGCCCTGTAGGAGATTCTGTCGGTAGAGCATCTTCAGGAAAGGTTATTCGGTGGTTAAGGGTTTGCAAACAATTCTGACAATTCACCATCGAATCGCCATTGCCAATCACTCTATGGCAGAATGTCTGCCAATCTAACAGATATTGAGGCCCAGGTTCACATGTTCGCACTACGTCTTTTCCCCGCCCTGATTCTGGCCATCCTCCTCTCTGGCTGCAGCAGCGTCTACTACGACACCATGGAGAAGGTCGGCATCCATAAACGAGATATCCTGGTCGATCGGGTGGAGTCTGCCCGGGATGCCCAGAGCGATGCCCAGGAGCAGTTTAAGTCGGCCCTGGATCAGTTCGCCTCGGTGGTCAAACTGGAAGAGAGCGACCTGAAGCAAGCCTACGAGAGCCTGAATGATGAGTTCGAGGCTTGTCAATCCGCCGCTGAAGCCGTCTCCAGCCGGATAGAGAAGGTCGAGTCGGTAGCGGAAGATCTGTTCAAGGAGTGGCAGGAAGAGCTCGATCTCTACCAGAATCAAAGCATGCGCAACACCAGCGCGAGACAGTTGCGAGAGACCCAATCCCGCTACAAGGAGATGCTGGCAAGCATGCAGCGGGCGGAGAAGAGCATGCAGCCGGTGATCAACACCCTGCAGGACAATGTGCTCTTCCTCAAGCATAACCTGAACGCCCAGGCCATCGGCTCGCTCAAAGGGGAGTTCCAGAACCTGCAGGCCGATATCTCTACTTTGATTAATCGCATGAACCAATCGATTGAGAGATCGAACAAATTCATCAGTGATATGAAGACCTCTTCTTAATCTGGACTGCCACTGAAGTGCAGACCGGTCGCCCTACAGATGGACTCTGACGGAGAGGATTTTCGCTTTAGCTGGGGCCGTCGCCTGACGGCCCTGCTCTTCCTTCTGGCGATCCTGGTCTCCTACCAATTTCTCTTCCCCGACCTATCAAACCAAGGCCTTCTACTTTTCGCCGCCCTCCTGGGTGGTTACATGGCGCTGAATATCGGTGCCAACGACGCCGGTAACAATATTGGGCCTCTGGTTGGCGCCAATGTCATCGGACTATTGGGCGCCGTCCTCTTTGCTGCTGTGTTCGAGGCCGCCGGGGCCATACTAGCGGGTTCAGAGGTGATCAGTACCATCAAACAGGGCATTGTCTCCACCGAACAACTCGGCGACAGCAGCACACTAATCCGGGTGATGCTCTCAGCCCTGCTCGCCGCCGCCCTCTGGCTGAATATTGCCACCCTGACCGGCGCTCCTGTCTCCACCACACACAGCATCGTGGGTGGCGTCGTGGGTGCCAGCATCACTGTGGCTGGCCTGTCTGTCGCCAACTGGAAAATGCTTGGCGCCATCACCATCAGTTGGGGTCTCTCGCCACTGCTGGGCGGTGTGATCGCCGCCCTGCTCCTCTATCTGATCAAGCGAACACTGCTCTACCAAAAGAACTTTTCTCAACCCGCAAAAACGGTTTTGCCGCTACTGGCGGGATTCATGGCATGGACATTCACAACCTATCTGTTGATGAAAGGCCTGAAAGATAGCTGGCGTCTCGACTTTCCCATCGCACTGATTTGCGGCTTCACGATTGGTCTCGGCGTCTATCTGATCGTCTACCCGATCATCGAACAGCGATCGTCTCTGCTGACTGACAACAGATCATCCCTCAATCGTCTGTTCAATCTGCCACTGCTGATTGCAGCGGGGTTGCTGAGTTTCGCCCACGGCTCAAATGACATCGCCAATGTCATCGGACCGATCATTGCCATCAGAGAAGCCATTGAGATCGCTCCAGTCAATTCACCAGGTGAGCTATCTCTCTGGCTCCTGCTCATCGGCGCCTTGGGTATCCCTTTGGGCCTGATGCTCTTCGGTCGACGCTTGATCAGAACCCTCGGCACAGAGATCACCGAACTCAACCAGATCAGGGCCTTCTGTGTGGCCACTTCGGTGGCGATCACTGTCCTCTTGGCCAGTCAGTTGGGTATGCCTATCAGCAGCACCCACACCGCCGTCGGTGCGATCTTTGGCATCGGTTTTCTACGCGAAACCCTGAAGAGCAACTACGCGATATTACTGGAGCAGCTAAAGCGCTATCACAGCAGTCGTCCTCAGCATGAGATCGATGCATTGATAGCGTCATTTGAGCAGGCGCCCTACAGCGAAAAACGCGACATGTTACGCAGCCTGAAAGAGACGGAGTTCAAAAACGCCATCGATCCCGAGGAGAGAAAGGCGTTACAGCGAGCGCACCATCAGCCATTGGTAAACCGTTCGGCCCTGGTTCGTATCCTTCTCGCCTGGGTCATTACCTTACCCGTCACGAGTCTACTGGCATCTATCATCTTCAGATTGTCAGGTGCTATGTTCTGACTTCAGAAACATGTTTCTAAGTCCATTCACTAAGATAGAGAGGAGTTTGATATGCGCATTCTGCACACCATGCTGAGAGTCGGTGACCTGCAGAGGTCAATCGACTTCTATACCCAAATTCTGGGTATGCAGTTACTAGGGCCTGTTAACACTAATCCAATGCCCCCTGTTGTGCCTGAAAAAGCGTCAATCAAGGCGCGAGGAGAGAAGTTTGGTTATTCCAAATGAGCGACGAGCAACGCCGAGTGGCGCTTTCTCAGGCGCAACCCGAAGGGCTGGGGCTGTTTTTGCACCCAGCGGCGTTATCATTCGCTCATGTAGCCGGGCTACACCACGCTCATTCTGCCTTGCTGGGCGAAAAAACAGCAGCAGCAGGGGGCATTGGATTAGTGTTAACAGGCCCTAGTGTAGTGACATGGACTTCAAGCAAAGACAGGCATGTATTTCCGGTAAGCTTATAAACTATGCTGAAGAGGTATCTGCGCTTAAATCTTCTGATTTAAACTATAAATTGGGATTTGGTCTCCTGCTTTTATTTTTATTTCCAATATTGCTTTTGGATATTCTGTCTGTTTTTTTGTTTGGTAAGGATATTCGTCTATTTGAGCCGGCA
>JBNKMQ010000299.1:0-1578 GCA_050293225.1 Sedimenticolaceae bacterium | reverse complement strand
CTTCAACCCCTGCTCCGCATTGGTGCCTTCGAGGCGAACCACCACAGGCACCTGCACGCCGACATTCTTGGCTGCTGTGATCACCCCTTCGGCAATCAGGTCACAGCGCACGATACCGCCGAAGATGTTGACCAGTACCGTCTTCACTTTGTCGTCGGAGAGGATCAGCTTGAAAGCCTCAGTGACACGCTCGGCAGTGGCGCCGCCGCCCACGTCGAGAAAGTTGGCCGGTTCGCCGCCGTGCAGCTTGACCATATCCATGGTGGCCATGGCCAGGCCGGCGCCGTTGACCATGCAGCCGATGGTGCCGTCGAGGGTGATGTAGTTGAGGTCGTGTTGGGCCGCAGCGGCCTCTTTCTCGTCCTCCTGACTGGTGTCGCGCATGGCCAGCAGGGCCTGCTGGCGATAGAGGGCGTTGCTGTCGAGATTGATCTTGGCGTCGAGGGCAATCAGGTTGCCGTCGCTGGTAATGATCAGGGGATTGATCTCGATGAGGCTCACATCCTTGTTCATATAGAGTTGGTAGAGGCCCATCATAATCTTGGAGAACTGTTTGATCTGGTCGCCTTCAAGACCCAGGCCGAAGGCGAGTTTGCGGCACTGGTAGGGCAGCATGCCGGTGGCGGGGTTGACCAGGGTGGTGAGGATCTTCTCCGGTGTCTCGGCGGCTACCTCTTCGATATTCATTCCGCCAGCTGCAGAGGCCATGAAGACGATGCGGGAGTTGGCACGATCGAGTAGTGCGCCAAGATAGAGTTCGCGGGCGATGTCGCTCCCCTCCTCCACCAGTACCCGGTGAACCGGCAGGCCTTGGGGGCCAGTCTGTTTGGTGACCAGGGTCATGCCGAGGATCTGCTCGGCGGCGGCCTCCACCTCGTCGAGAGTGCGGGCCAGTTTGACGCCACCGGCCTTGCCGCGCCCACCGGTATGGGCCTGTGCCTTGACTACCCAGACCGAACCGCCCAAGGCTTGAGCGGCGGCACGGGCCTCGTGAGGACTGGAGACGGCCTGTCCCTGGGGTACGGGCAGGCCATACTCGGCAAATAGTGACTTTGCTTGGTATTCGTGTAGGTTCATGGTGCTACCTTTGGTGTAATTCAGTTGGAGTGGCCGTTGAAATTTGTTATGGGGCCATAAAGCGCATTATCTATCGTGCGGCGCACAAATCCTAGCCCTGAGCAGAATTTTGTCTATCTTTTTCTGATCTTCACCGAACGCAATAGCGGATTCTGTTTCCGCTGGCCCCACTTTACGGGTGAGGGAGTAGACAAGCCTGTCGCGCTTTCAGCGCCCGTCCTTTGCCGGCTTCAGCAGGTTTTTAGGCTTCATCAGCCAGGCCAGCCGTTGGCGAAATGGAATCCATTTTTTTGTATCGGCTGATCTCTAACGGTAGGCTGGGCGGCTTGACTGAGGGCGAGTCGCTGAAAACTCAATAGTGACCATTGAGAAAAGGGTCTTGATTTTTGGTCGGTAACCCGGCCTATACTTAATGCCCAATTAAAAATAACTTATGAGGATGGAGGGGTTAGGCTGATTGTCGGGGCACCGGGTGTGCTCATGGCGTAATTACGACCCCGC
>JBNKMQ010000298.1:0-6744 GCA_050293225.1 Sedimenticolaceae bacterium | reverse complement strand
AAATAATCTTTTTACCAAAACTTCGACGATCTTCACAGCATTTTCTGCAATACCATAGCGCAGGTTGTCAGCAACACTCAAAAGTGAGAATTCGGTCTTGTTTAGAGAGCTTTCGACCAGATTCCCGAGGACTAAAACATGCTTGCCTGATGCATCGGTAACTGCAGTGGGCGAAACTGTCGAATCCTCAACTATTTCAATGTACGGCTTCTGCCTGTAGATCTCCTGTAATTTCTCCAACTCAACCTCTCGACTGGTCGAGAAGTGGATTGTCTGGCTATGGCCGTAGAAGACCGGTGCCCAGTAACTTGTCACAGTCAGTGACAATTCCTCATCACTTAGCAGGCTACAAATCTCTGTAGCGGCAGCTTTGTCCTTATTTGTACCCCTTGGAACCAGATTGAAGGCCATCTGGCTTGGAAAGAGTACTGCTCGTGCAGGAGCCCCGTTCAACATACGGGCGGTCTGCCTAGCGACCTCTTCCACACCTGCCCTGCCCAGTTCCGATACCGCCTGGCAACTGAAGAGACTGACTCGTTCCAGTCCAACGCTCTCCAGCAATGGCTTCAACAGAGCGGCAGACTGAAGCGTAGCTGGGTCAGGTAGCCTGACAATCGTGCCTCGGGTCACCTGCTCCAATACTTCCGGATTCACATCCGCTGCCACCGGGGGCAGATCCGTGTAGCCCTGTAGGTCACCACCCACATCCAGGATGACACAGCCGGCATCCCTTGCTTCGTTAATCCAATCCCCATCGCAGGAGATCTCGCCAGTTGAGATCAGGATATCGACCTCGTTGAAGTTGCATAAAGCAACCTCCGATATGGCCAGGGTCTGCTGTCCAAAATCGACAGCCTCTCCTACACTATCCTCTTCACCCAGCAGCGCTATCTCGCCCTGCAGTTTCGGCTGATCAGCCATTGCCGCCAGAAGCGTCTCAGTCACCAACCCATTGGCGCCAACAATCGCAATACTTACCTTTGTATCCACTCGATCTTAAACCTCAAAAACGCAAAAAACCCTGTCGCCAGCAAACAACTTCGCGACAGGGTTTTACCAAACTAACCCGGCTGATATCAGCCAACTAAGCTTCCAGCAAAATCCTCAGCATACGACGCAAGGGTTCTGCTGCACCCCACAAAAGTTGATCGCCAACGGTGAAGGCGTTGAGATACTCCTGACCCAGGTTCATCTTCCGCAGGCGCCCCACCGGGACACTCAGGGAACCGGTCACCTTAGCCGGGCTCAACTCCGCCACGGTTACTTCACGCTCGTTGGGTATCACCTTCACCCAATCGTTTGCGCTACTTAAGATCGATTCAACTTCGTCTATCGGCACATCCTTACGTAACTTTATAGTTATCGCCTGGCTGTGACAGCGCATGGAACCGATACGTACACAGGTACCGTCGATAGGAATCGGGTTATCGCTGCGACCAAGGATTTTGTTGGTCTCGACGAAACCCTTCCACTCCTCTTTGCTCTGACCGTTCTCCAAGGGCACATCGATCCAGGGAATCAGACTGCCTGCAAGGGCGGCACCAAAGTTCTCCGTAGGAAAACTGTCACTGCGCAGGGTCTCCGCTACACCCTTGTCGATGTCGAGAATGGCAGAGGCGGGATCGGCCAGCTTATCTGCTACTGAACGCTCGATAGCCCCCATCTGTGAGATCAACTCTCGCATGTTTTTGGCACCGGCACCGGAGGCTGCTTGATAGGTCATGGATGTCGCCCACTCCACCATATCCTGCTGGAAGAGACCGCCAAGAGCCATCAGCATCAGACTGACAGTACAGTTACCGCCAATGAAATCCTTTTTACCCGCTGTCAGACCATCGCGGATCACATTCTCGTTCACAGGATCGAGTACGATCAGAGTATGATCCTTCATACGCAGACTGGAGGCGGCATCGATCCAGTAGCCCTTCCATCCGGCGGCGCGCAGTTTCTCATACACTGCATTGGTATAGCTGCCCCCCTGGCAGGTAACCACCGCATCCATCTTCCTCAGTTCATCGATGTCGTTGGCATCTTTCAGCGCTGGAATCTCTTTGCCGATATCGGGACCGGCCTGACCCACCTGGGATGTGGTGAAGAAGACCGGCTCCTGGATGGCGGCGAAGTCGTTCTCTTCCCGCATACGATTCATCAGTACGGAACCGACCATACCGCGCCAACCTACAAAACCGACTCTTTTCATCTCGCTAACCTTAAAATAGTTTCAATCAACGCATTCCGAATCATCGGAAAACTTGTGCTTAATCCAGCGACGCGACCACCGCATCGCCCATGGCCTCGCAATTCACCTCGGTCATACCGTCGGACATGATGTCCGGTGTGCGCAGACCCGCATCCAATACCTTCTCCACCGCCTGCTCGATCTTGCCCGCCATCTCCGGCTCGTCCAGGCTATAACGCAGCATCATCGCCACCGAGAGGATGGTCGCCAATGGGTTCGCTACCCCCATGCCTGCGATATCGGGAGCAGAGCCGTGGATCGGCTCGTACATGCCTTTACCGTTCTCATCCAGTGAAGCGGACGGAAGCATGCCAATCGATCCAGTCAGCATCGCAGCGCAATCCGACAGGATATCGCCAAACATGTTGGTCGTCACCATGACATCGAACTGTTTCGGCCACTTCACCAGTTGCATGGCGGCGTTGTCCACATACATGTGACTCAGTTCAATCTCAGGATGTTCCTTAGCGACCCGTTCCATCACCTCGCGCCAGAGTTCGGTGCACTCCAGCACGTTGGCCTTGTCCACCGAGCAGACCCGCCCACCGCGCTTGGCGGCAATATCGAAGGCGACCCGGCCGATACGGTCGATCTCGGACTCGGCATAGACCAGGGTATTGAATCCCTGGCGCTCGCCGTTATCCAGTTCCCGTACCCCCCTCGGCTGACCGAAATAGATACCGCCGGTCAGCTCACGTACGATCATGATGTCGAGACCGGCGACGATCTCCGCTTTCAGGCTGGAGGCACTCGCCAGTTGGGGATAGAGGATCGCCGGACGCAGATTGGCGAACAGATTGAGTTCAGAGCGCAATCCCAAAAGCCCCTTCTCAGGACGAATGGAGATATCCAGGGACTCCCACTTGGGACCACCGACGGCTCCGAGGAGAATCGCATCAGACTCTTTTGCCAGTTCCAGGGTCGCCTCGGGCAGAGGCCCGCCAGTGGCATCGATAGCGGCGCCACCCACCAGGGCCTCATCCAGATCGATATCCAGATCATAGGTATCACGCAGGTTGGCCAGCACCTTAACCGCCTCGGCGACAATCTCGGGACCGATGCCGTCACCCGGCAGTACTAGGATTTTCTTACTCATTGCTATTCCTCAATTGCAACATTTAGAGCCAGGCGTCAGCCCGACCCACAAATTAACGCCCGTAGTAGACCATCAGAGACGCCCTCGAGAGGGCATGCTGGTTCAACTGGTAACCGACCAGTGCGGGAGATACCTCCGCACCCAGATCGAGCCGGTCCACATCCAGCGCGTAGACAGTAAAAATATATCGGTGAGGGCGATCACCAACGGGAGGACAAGCCCCACCATATGCTGCCTGACCAAAATCGGTCATACCCTGCACACTCCCCTCGGGAAGCAGTTTGCCATCCACACTGCCTGCCCCTTTCTTCAGCTCGCGCAGATCCGATGGCAGATTAAACACCACCCAGTGCCACCAACCGCTGCCGGTTGGGGCATCCGGATCGTAGGCTGTGACAGCAAAACTTTGTGTGCCTGCAGGGGGGTCCATCCAGTTTAACTGGGGTGAGATATTCTCACCTTTGCAGCCGAAACCGGAGAAGACCTGCTCATGGGCCAGTTGGCCCTTGAGATCGGAACTTGTCAGCACCAGCCCATCAGCGAGGGCATTGGCTGAAATGAACATTCCCAATAATGCAAAACAGAACCGCTTTTTCATATCTATTCCTCCCTTAACAGATTTAAAACAGCCAGGGGGCCTCATTGCGCCGCCTCGCCTCATAGGCCTTGATCTCATCTACGTGCTGCAGGGTCAGACCGATATCGTCCAGTCCATTGAGCAGGCAGTGCTTACGAAAAGCGTCGACATCGAAGTCGATGGTTTCGTCATTCGGCAGTTTCAGTTGCTGATTCTCCAGATCGACCTTGATCTTCAGTGCCTGGTCCTGAGAGGCTAGCCGAAACAAACTATCGATAACTTCTTCTTTAAGAACAATAGGTAACAATCCATTCTTAAAGCTATTATTAAAGAATATATCGGCAAAACTTGGCGCCAGAATCACCCGAAAACCATAATCCTCCAGCGCCCAGGGGGCGTGCTCGCGGGAGGAACCACAGCCAAAATTCTTCCTTGCCAGAAGTACCTTTGCATCTTTATAGCGAGGATCATTCAGCACAAAATCGGGATTGATCGGCCGCTGGCTATTGTCCATACCCGGCTCGCCATGATCCAGGTAGCGCCACTCGTCGAACAGGTTGGGACCGAAGCCGGAGCGTTTGATCGACTTCAGAAACTGCTTGGGAATGATCGCATCGGTGTCCACATTGGAACGATCCAGTGGACAGACGACGCCGGTAAATGTCTCAAATTTTTCCATCGGGTTGTCCTCGTTGAGGATTAATAACGCAAAGGGTGCAATGAAGCGCAAAGATCGCCAAGTGGATCAATACAAAAAGCCTTTGCGTTATAAAAAAATGTCTTCAATTCAACTCACGCACATCGACGAAGTGACCGCTGACCGCAGCCGCTGCCGCCATCGCCGGACTGACCAGGTGGGTGCGCCCCCCCTGCCCCTGGCGACCTTCGAAGTTGCGGTTGGAGGTGGAAGCACAGCGCTCTCCCGGCTCCAATCGATCGGCATTCATCGCCAGACACATGGAGCAACCGGGTTCACGCCATTCGAAACCGGCCGCGGTGAAGATCTTATCCAGACCCTCCGCCTCTGCCTGTTCCTTGACCAGTCCCGAGCCAGGCACTACCAGCGCCTGTTTGACGTTGCCCGCCACCTGTCGACCCTTGGCGACTTCCGCAGCGGCACGCAGGTCCTCGATACGGGAGTTGGTACAGGAGCCGATGAAGACCTTGTCCACCGGAATTTCACACAGCGGGGTACCCGCCTCCAGGCCCATGTACTCGAGGGCACGACGCATGCCGTTGGCCTTCACCTCATCCGCCTCTGCTGCCGGATCGGGCACATTGGCATCCACCGGTAGCACCATCTCCGGTGAGGTACCCCAGGTCACCTGGGGTTGGATGTCTTTGCCCTCCAGAGTCACTACCCGATCGAACTCAGCCCCTTCGTCGCTGTGCAGGGTCTGCCAGTTGGCGACAGCCTGTTCCCAATGCTCACCTTGGGGGGCATAAGGCCGGCCCTTCACATACTCGATAGTCTTCTCGTCCACCGCCACAAAGCCGGCACGGGCACCCGCCTCGATAGCCATATTGCAGAGAGTCAGGCGTCCCTCAATAGAGAGATCGCGGATCGCCTCACCGGCGAACTCGATGGCGTAGCCGGTGCCACCGGCGGTACCGATCTCACCGATGATGGCGAGGACGATATCCTTGGCGGTGACGCCAGGACCGACCTTGCCCTCGACCCGCACCTGCATCGCCTTCGACTTCTTCTGGATCAGGCATTGAGTGGCCAGAACATGCTCCACCTCGGAAGTACCGATACCAAAGGCCAAAGCCCCCATGGCGCCATGGGTGGAGGTGTGTGAATCACCACAAACCACCGTCATACCCGGCAGCGTCGCCCCCTGCTCCGGACCGATCACGTGAACAATGCCCTGGCGGGGGTCGTTCATGCTGAACTCGGTGATACCGAAGCTGGCGCAATTCTCGTCCAGGGTCTCTACCTGGGTGCGTGAGACGGGATCAACTATGGTGCTGACGCCGCCGGAGCGCTCAGTAGTCGGCACATTATGATCAGGCGTCGCCAGGTTGGCGTCCACCCGCCAGGGCTTGCGGCCAGCCAGACGCAGACCTTCGAAGGCCTGGGGCGAGGTCACCTCATGCACCAGTTGACGATCAATATAGATCAACGCAGTGCCGTCCTCATCGGTGCGCACCACATGGGATTCCCAGAGTTTGTCGTAAAGCGTTTTCGCACTCATTTAAATGGATCCTCTCTGTTCGGTAGTCAAAACATAGGGGAGTGTGATAAATAATACAAATTCATATTTTTCATTTTATCTATTCTCATTTGGAATAACTATGGATATAACCAGCCTGCGCGCCTTTGTCGAGGTGGCCCGAGAGGGCTCCTTCTCCCAGGCAGCGGAATCACTTTTCCTGACCCAGCCCGCCATCAGTAAACGGATCGCCAGCCTCGAGGATGAACTCGGGGTACGTCTTTTTGATCGCGCTGGCCGTCAAGTGATCCTGACAGAGTCCGGCCGCCACCTACTGCCCAGGGCGGAGAGAATCATCCACGAAGTGACCGACATCAGTCGGGAGCTGAGCAACCTCTCCGGAGAGATCGCCGGCGGGCTTGCCATGGCTACCAGCCACCATATCGGCCTGCACCGCCTGCCGGTGGTACTGCGGGAGTATAGCGACCGCTATCCAAAAGTCGCTCTGGATATCCGCTTCATGGAGTCAGAAAAGGCCTGCAGCGCAGTGGAGCACGGGGAGCTGGAACTTGCAGTTATTACTCTGCCCCTGGTCTCATCGCCTGTGCTGAAGACCGAGATCGTCTGGCAGGACCCCCTGCTCCCCGTGGTTAGTCCTGACCACCCACTGGCAAAC
>JBNKMQ010000297.1:0-3582 GCA_050293225.1 Sedimenticolaceae bacterium | reverse complement strand
TGGGCGCGGTCATGGTGTTGTTTCTCTTCGTGCTGATGCTGCTCGATATCGATCTCGCCGTGTTGCGCGCCGGTTTCATTCAGATGCTGCCATTAGGGTTGGTGATGGCCATTGCCATGGCGGCGGAGCTGATTTTGGTGGTAGGACCGGAGAATTTCGGCCTTGATAAATATGCGATTCCGGTACGCCATGCCGCCGACTACAGCAATACCGAAGAGCTGGGCGGGATTCTCTATACCGTCTATATGTACCCCTTCGAGATCGCCGCGGTGGTTCTACTGGTGGCGATCATTGCCGCCATCGGTCTGACCATGCGCAAACGTCCGGATACCAAGTATATCGATCCTGCCAGCCAGGTGACGATTAAACGCAAGGACCGGGTACGCATGGTCTCCATGGATGCGGAGCGAGGATAAGCCGATGATTGAACTCTCCGATTACCTGATTCTTGGCGCCATCCTCTTCGCTATCAGCGTCGCCGGCATCTTTATCAACCGTAAGAACGTCATCATCCTGTTGATGTGCGTGGAGCTGATGCTGCTTGCGGTGAATATGAATTTCATCGCCTTCTCCCACTTCCTGGGGGATACGGCGGGACAGGTCTTTGTCTTCTTCATCCTCACCGTGGCCGCCGCCGAGGCCGCTATCGGTCTGGCTATCCTGGTGGTGCTCTTCCGCAACAAACAGAGCATCAATGTCGAGGATATGGATGTGTTGAAGGGTTAACGGTCATTTGCTTAGCAAATAAAGAAAAACGGTTATGGAAAATATCTATCTGACAATCGTGCTAGCGCCCCTCGTCGGCGCCATCATAGCCGGCTTTTTCGGTGGCTCCATCGGCCGCAGCTGGTCCCATTGGCTGACGAGTTCGGGGGTGGGCGTCTCAGTGCTGCTCTCATTCTATGTGCTCTACGGTTTTATCTCCGGCAAGGCAGAGGTCTTCAATGGCCCGGTCTATACCTGGATGGTGAGTGATGGCCTGAATATGCAGGTGGGTTTCCTGGTGGATCAGCTCACTGCGGTGATGATCAGCGTGGTGACCTTTGTCTCCTTCTGCGTGCATATCTACACCATCGGCTATATGGCCGACGATGAGCATAACTGGCCCAAGACCAGTCTTGCGGGCAAGAACTCCTACCAGCGTTTCTTCAGCTATATCTCGCTGTTTACCTTCTCCATGCTGATGCTGGTGATGTCGAACAACTTCCTCCAGCTCTTCTTCGGCTGGGAGGCGGTGGGTCTGGTCTCCTACCTGCTGATCGGTTTCTGGTCGGTTCGCCCGACGGCGGTGTTTGCCAACCTGAAGGCCTTCCTGGTCAATCGGGTGGGTGACTTCGGTTTCATTCTCGGCATCGCCGCCATCGCCATGTATACCAACAGCCTCGACTATGCCGAGGTCTTCTCTCTGGCGCCGGGCCTGGCGGATACCCAGATCCAGATCTGGGGGGATTCCAACTGGTCGCTGATGTCGGTGATCGGCATCCTGCTCTTCATCGGCGCCATGGGTAAATCGGCCCAGGTGCCGCTGCATGTCTGGCTGCCCGATTCGATGGAGGGTCCGACCCCGATCTCGGCACTGATCCACGCGGCGACCATGGTTACCGCCGGTATCTTTATGGTGGCGCGGATGTCGCCGCTGTATGAGCTGTCAGAAACCGCGTTGAGTTTCATCTTGGTGATCGGCGCTACCACCGCCTTCTTCACCGGCCTGATCGGCATCGTGCAGAACGATATCAAGCGGGTGGTGGCCTACTCGACCCTGTCGCAGTTGGGTTACATGATGGTCGCCCTGGGTGCATCGGCCTACGCCGCCGGTATCTTTCACCTGATGACCCACGCCTTCTTCAAGGCGCTGCTCTTCCTGGCCGCCGGTTCAGTCATCATCGGCATGCATCACGATCAGGACATCCGCAACATGGGTGGGGTGCGCAAGTATATGCCGATCACCTACTGGACCTCGTTGCTCGGTTCACTGGCCTTGATCGGTTTTCCCGGTTTCTCCGGCTTCTTCTCCAAGGACGCCATCATAGAGGCGGTGCACCACTCTGAGATCGCCGGCTCGGGCTATGCCTACGCAATGGTGTTGGCCGGGGTCTTCGTCACCGCGCTGTATAGCTTCCGCATGTTCTTCCTGGTTTTCCACGGCGAAGGCCCAAGGGACGAGCACGCCAAGGAACATATCCACGAATCCCCCAAGGTGGTGACTATACCGCTGATCCTGCTGGCGATTCCTTCGGTGATCCTTGGCTATCTGACCATCGGGCCGATGCTGTTTGGCGATTGGTTCAATGGTGTTCTGCATGTCCTGCCGCAACACGATACCCTGGGGAATATCGGTGAGCATTTCCACGGGGCAGGGAGTTTTATTCTGCACGGCATCCAGGGACCCGCATTCTTTCTGGCCATGGGTGGTCTGATTGTCGCCTGGTATATCTACATGAAGAACCCGGCCATTGCCGACAAGGTCAAATCGATGGCCTCACCCATCTATACCCTGCTGGACAAGAAGTACTGGTTCGATGAGATCTACCAGGCGGTCTTCGCCGCCGGCAGCCGTGGGCTGGGTAAATTTCTCTGGTTGGTGGGTGATCGCGGTCTGATCGATGGGCTGGCGGTGAACGGTTCCGCCTATTCGGTCGGTTGGCTGGCTGCTATCGTGCGCCATGTGCAGACCGGTTACCTCTATCACTATGCGATTGCGATGATTCTGGGTCTGCTGTTATTGCTGACTTGGTTCGTGTTTCTATAAAGGATCTCAAGCATGATTGCCGATTGGCCCATTTTAAGTCTTACCATCTGGCTCCCGATCATCGGCGGTTTTATGGTGCTCGCCAGTGGCGACCGTGAGGCGAACGCCACCAAGTGGACCGCCCTGATCATCGCCGTGTTGACCTTCATCGTCAGCCTGCCGCTCTGGTTCGCCTTCGACAGTTCCACCTCCGCCATGCAGTTTGTCGAGCGGGTGCCTTGGATTCCCAGCTTCGATATTGAGTACTACCTGGCGGTGGACGGCATCTCCATGCCGCTGATCGTCCTGACCACCTTTATCACACCCCTGGTTGTGATCGCCGGTTGGGAGGTGATCAAGTATCGTCCCTCCCAGTACATGGCCGCCTTCCTCATCATGGAGGGGGTGATGGTGGGTGTCTTCTCCGCCCTCGATGCGATGCTCTTCTATGTCTTCTGGGAGGCGATGCTGATTCCGATGTTCCTCATCATCGGTGTCTGGGGTGGTCCCAACCGGGTCTACGCCACCATCAAGTTCTTCCTCTACACCTTCTTCGGCTCGGTCTTCATGCTGGTTGCGCTGATCTATATGTACTTCCAGTCGGGCAGTTTCGATATCCTCGGTTTCCACAGCCTGAAGCTGGGCCTGACTGAACAGATTCTGATCTTTATCGCCTTCCTCATGGCCTTCGCCGTCAAGGTGCCCATGTGGCCGGTGCATACCTGGTTGCCCGACGCCCATGTGGAGGCCCCCACCGGCGGTTCGGTGATCCTGGCGGCGATCATGTTGAAGATCGGCGGCTATGGTTTCCTGCGCTTCAGTCTGCCGATCACGCCGGACGCCAGCCACAGCCT
>JBNKMQ010000296.1:0-6463 GCA_050293225.1 Sedimenticolaceae bacterium | reverse complement strand
TGGGGCGCTGGTGTCGTAGGTGCTACCGGAACAGGTGCCGTCGTCGGCGCTGAAACTGGCGCAGAGGTGGAAGATTGCGTACCGGCAGGTTGTACCCGGGAGAGGCGCTGATCGATATCCAGGTAGAGATCCCGCTGACGTCGGTTCATGGCATCCATAGCGTGCTTCTGCATCTCCAGTTCGCCGTTGAGACGCTGCACCTCCTGCTTCAACTGCTGAACCTGGTAGACCATGTCGGCCATATTCTGATTGCGTGACAGACGTTCCAGGCGATCAAGACGCTGCTCAACACTCATCTTGCTGTCAGCCATAAGTCCGCCAGGTATCGACAGAACAGCACCCAGTACAAGCAAGCCAGTCAGTGGGATTCTCATCATCCTCTCCCGCTCAGTAGATCAGTTCGACCCGGCGGTTCAACGCCCAGGCCTCTTCATTGTGTTCGAATGCAGCGGGGCGCTCCTCACCATAGCTGACCACCAGCAACTGATTGTCGGCAACGCCTTGGGCCAACATCAGATTGCGTACTGCATTAGCTCGGTTCTCACCCAGACCCAGATTGTATTCCCGGGAGCCCCGCTCATCGGCGTGACCTTCCAGACGCAATACCATCTGCGGATTGGCGGCCAGATAATCGGCATGGGAGCTGATCACATCCAGATAGTCGGCGCGTACGGTACTTTGATCGAGATCGAAGTAGATCACCCGGGTAGCCAGCAAGCTGTCGGGGTTCTCCAGGGGATCACCGGCCCAGGCACCACCTTCACTGGCGGCAGAAGTGGAAGCTCCACTATCCATGCCATCGGCACCTGTCGACTGCTCAGAGACTTCTGCACCAGCTTGACGATCTTTCTCCGGTGTCGAGGAACAACCTGTCATCAGTAGTAGAGTAAATACGAGAGAGACCCAAAGGGTCAGCATTCTGTTCATGAGATAATCTCCTTGAGCAATTGAACCACTATTTCTTAAATGGGGACCAGACCGGCTCACGCACGTCACCTTTCTGCAGCGCCAGACGTTGCCGCACCCGGCCATCCACCGAGACCGCCGCCAACTCACCGCGATAGCCGGCCTTGGAGGCGTAGATGATCATGCCGCCGTTGGGGGCAAAACTGGGGGACTCATCCAGACGACCTTCACTCAACACCTGCATGATGCCGGAGTCGAGATCCTGAACTGCTATGCGGTAGCCACCGTCCTCTTGGGTCACAAGAGTGAGCAACTTACCATCTGGAGAGAAAGAAGCACTGGCGTTATAGCCATTCTGAAAGGTCAGACGCTTGACCGGACCACCGAAGGCAGAGACCTGATAGATCTGAGGCTTGCCACCCCGATCAGAGGTAAACACCAGTGACTTGCCATCGGGTGACCAGGAGGGCTCGGTATCGATGGCATAGTGCCGGGTAATCGGCCGCAGCTTCTTCCTGGCAAGCTCGTAGACGAAGATATCGGGGTTGCCGTCTTTCGACAGGGCCATGGCCAGCTTGCGGCCGTCCGGCGACCAGGATGGTGCCCCATTGATACCCTTGAAGGAGGTCACCTTCTGGCGTTTACCGGTATAGACCTCCTGTACATAGATCGAAGACCTTCCCCCCTCAAAGGAGACATAGGCCAATTTGCGACCATCCGGAGACCAGGCCGGAGACATCAGTGGCTCGGTGGAACTGACGATGGTCTCGGGGTTATAGCCATCTGCATCGGCGATATTAAGATCGATTTTCTGACTGCCATCGGCCTTCTTTGTCGAGGTGATATAAGCAATGCGGGTGGCAAAAGCGCCGGGGACACCCAGCAGCTTCTCATAGATCAGATCGGCAATACGATGAGCAGTAGCGCGCAGATTCGGCGCCGTGGTCGGAATGGTGTATCCGGTCAACTGTTCGCCTTTGTAGACGTCGAAGAGTTGGAAGCGGATCTCATAGCCTCCGGTGCCCTTGGGCCTGACCTGGCCGATCACCAGATTCTCCACATCCAGGGCGCGCCAATCCTTGAACTGAATTGCGTCGGCAGTTGTGGGACGGGAGAGCATGTCCCCCTGGGGGATGGTCTTGAAGCGACCACTGCGCTGTAGATCCGCATTAATCACCCCGGAGATATCCACCGGCGGTCTGCCCGCACCTTGCCATCCAAAGGGGACGATGGCAATGGGCAGAGCCCCCTCGACACCTTCGGTGATTTCGATGGTCAGATCCGCTTGGGCAACCGGCAGCCAAAGCAGCGGCAAAAGGAGTGTAAATAAAAACTTTTTCATAAGATAACAGATAGTTATTTGCTTGGATTAAAGTTTAACTTGAAAGTTCTAAACTGTTCAAACAGGCCACCACTTGGGACCTGCAAGGGTGCAGCCTTGTAGACTGCCGCTTCCACCGAGCGATCGAAAGCCGCATTGCCACTGCTCTTAATGATGCTCACACCCCCCGGTACCACATCGCCGCCAGGAATCAGCCTGACCTGCACCACGCAGGAGAGCTGATGACCGGTTTGCGCCGGCCGCCGCCACACGCGCTCAATTTGTTGCTTGATCACCGCCACATAGCGATCGATCTCTCTCGCATTCTGTTCGGCGTTAAGTTGCTCCTGCAACGCCCGCTCTCTCTCAGCTCGGGCGGCGGCTTCCCGCTTGGCAGCCTCTTCCGCTTTGCGCTTCTTCTCCGCCTCAGCTTTGCGTTTGGCTTCGGCCTTGCGTTTCTTCTCTGCCTCCGCCTTACGCTGGGCCTCGGCTTTGCGCTTGGCTTCAGCGTCTGCCTTCTTTTTTGCTTCAGCTTTACGCTTGGCTTCCGCTTTTTTCTTCGCTTCCGCCTTGCGTTTTATCTCGGCTTCGCGTCTCTTTTCCGCTTCCGCCTTACGCTTCTTCTCCTGCGCGGCCTTGCGTTTCTTCTCTTCCGCCGCTTTGCGCTTGCGTGCCTCTTCCTGCTGCTTGAGTTTCGCCTTCTCCTCCGCCGCTTTCTGTTTCTTCGGATCTATATCAACCACCTGCGCCTTGATTGACTGCACCTGTGGTTTCGGCTTGTCCTGGAAAAGATCCCACTCCATGCCGTAGATCAGAAAAACAACGATCAATATATGCAGCACCACCGCCATGAATACGGCCAGGGGGCTGCGCTTCAGAATACCCAGCACGATCAGGACTCCGGCGGTTCAGTAATCAACCCAACACTGGGTGCGCCACCTGCCTGAAGCAAAACCATCGCCTCCACCACCCGACCGTAGGCGACACCCGCATCACCGCGAACCAGGATCGGGGTCTTCGGTTTGTATTTCAGTACTGCCGCCACCCGGCTGACCAGATCGTCGGGAGAGACGGGGCTGTCCTTACCCTCACCAATATCGATATAGAAGTCACCAGCACGATCTACCGTCACCACCACCGGTTCCGCCTGCGCCTGCTCGATGGGTTCGGCATCAGCCTGCGGTAGATCCACGTCGACCCCCTGGGTCAGCAGTGGCGCTGTGATCATGAAGATCACCAGCAGCACCAACATCACATCGATGTAGGGCACTACATTGATCTCAGACATCGGTCGGCGGCGATTTTTCTCACGACTCATGCAGGCGATCCGCTCAGCCGCCAGCCTGACGTTGCAGGATGGTGGCGAACTCTTCGACAAAGTCGTCGTAGCGATTATTCAACCGCTCGACCTTATTCGAGTAACGGTTGTAGGCGATCACCGCCGGGATGGCGGCGAACAGGCCGATGGCGGTAGCGATCAGCGCTTCGGCGATACCCGGCGCTACCAGGGCCAGGGTCGCCTGCTTCACGTTACCCAGGGAGGTGAAAGAGTTCATAATGCCCCAGACTGTGCCGAACAGCCCCACATAGGGACTGGTGGAGCCAACAGTGGCCAGTGTTGAAAGATGGTTTTCCAGTCGATCAACTTCACGATTGAGGGAGACCCGCATGGATCTTTGTGCCCCTTGCACCATCGCCATAGGATCCTTGTGGCCCTTGGTGCGAAGTCGAGCGAATTCGCGGAAACCGGCGCGGAAGATCGCCGCCATGCCTGAATCATCATCCCCATCGCGTTCGAGCTGACGATAGAGATCCGCCAGATCACCGCCGGACCAGAAGCGTGCTTCGAAATCGTCCGCCGCCCGGGTCGCCTTTCTCAGTACCCGCCGGCGATCAAAGATCATGGTCCAGGACATCAGTGAGGCGAACACCAACAGGGCAATCACCAGTTGCACCACCAGGCTGGCATTGAGAATGAGATGGGTGATGGAGAGGTCAGTCGACATCCGGAATCTCCGCTAGTAATTCTTTTGGTATGGGGACGGGACGCATCGCCTGCATATCGACACAAGCGATCTTGGCCTTGCCGCTACAGAGCAGGACCGAACTCTCCTGGCGTTTGACCTCCTGTAAGAAGGTCAGGCTGGCCCGTCCTTTTTCCAGCAGCGAGGAGCTGACTTCCAGTGCATCGTTAAACCGTGCGGGGTGATGGTAACCCAGCTGAACCGAGCGAACCGCGAAGATGATCCCATACTGCTGAAGTAATCTATCCTGTTCAAAGCCGAAGCTGCGTAGCCATTCGGTACGCGCCCGCTCCATAAATTTGAGATAGTTGGCGTAATAGACCACGCCGCCGGCATCGGTGTCTTCGTAGTAGACCCTTACCGGCCAGATAAACAGATTGTCCTTTTTACTCATACCCCAAATCCCAGCAATTCCCGTTATATGAGTCTGCTTGATTGCTCAAGTTCCCCTTATTCACGAGGGCTTACTAACCAGAACGTACTTATGTTCTGGTTAGTATGTGTCATGTTTCACGAAAGAGATCATCATCCTGTGGCACTGGATGTTCCGTCTTCGGCGAGAGTCCGAAATGGAGATAGGCGGTCTTGGTGGCCACCCTGCCCCGGGGAGTGCGCATGAGGAAGCCCTGCTGGATCAGATAGGGTTCCAGTACATCCTCGATGGTGCCGCGCTCCTCACCAATGGCTGCCGCCAGATTATCCACCCCGACGGGTCCGCCGTCGAACTTTTCGATCACCGCTAAGAGTAGCCTGCGATCCATGCCGTCGAAGCCGTTGGCATCCACCTTGAGCATGCCCAAAGCGGCATCGGCGGCATCGGCAGAGATGTGTCCATCACCCTTCACCTGGGCATAGTCCCGTACCCGGCGCAGCAATCGGTTGGCGATTCTGGGGGTGCCGCGGGAACGCCGGGCGATCTCTGCGGCGCCAGCTTCGTCGATGCCGATATTGAGGATGCCCGCAGAGCGGGTCACGATGTGGGAGAGGTCGCTGCTGTTGTAAAACTCAAGACGCTGGACGATACCGAACCTGTCACGCAGTGGAGAGGTCAGCAGACCTGCTCGCGTAGTCGCGCCAACCAGGGTAAAAGGGGGAAGATCGAGTTTGATGGAGCGAGCTGCCGGACCCTCACCGATCATGATATCGAGCTGGAAATCCTCCATCGCCGGGTAGAGTACCTCCTCCACCACTGGACTCAGACGATGGATCTCATCCACAAAGAGGACATCCCGGGGCTCCAGATTGGTCAGCAGTGCCGCCAGATCACCTGGCTTCTCCAGCACCGGGCCGGAGGTCTGACGCAGATTGACCCCCATCTCATTGGCGATGATGTGAGCCAGGGTTGTCTTACCCAGTCCCGGGGGACCGAAGATCAGCACATGGTCGAGGGACTCATCCCGCCCCCGGGCCGCCGGAATGAAGATCTCCATCTGCTCACTCACCGCCGGCTGGCCGACATAGTCCTGCAACCGCTTGGGGCGAATCGCGCGATCCACCGCTTCGTCCTCGTTGGTGGCCTCGCCGTTGATCAGTCTGGGCTGGTCGATCATTCGCTACCCTGCAATATAAGTTTTGAGTGTTGAGTTTTTAGTTTTGAGTTGGTGGAGTTCGCTTCGCTCACACTATTGTTCTCTCAGTCTCTCAACACGAAGGGAATCAAAGTGATACGGCACCACACTGAAACTAAAAAATAAAAACTCAAAACTCATCACTGTTTACCTTTAACCGTGCTCTGCAGGGCCGCCCTGATCAGGGCCTCGCTATCCATTGTCTCATCCGCCACCGACTTGACCATGCGTCCTGCGTCCTGGGGCTTGTAACCCAGTGCAACCAGGGCCGCGATGGCATCTGACTTGGCGGTCTGGGGTCGACCTGCAGCCTGGGTGGGTGATGGCGCAGATGTACCTGAGAGTTCGTTCATCTTGGCCAGGCGATCTCGCATCTCGACGATCAGTCTCTCTGCCGTTTTACGACCAATGCCTGGGAGTCGCACCAGGGAGGCGACATCTTCCTCCTCAACACAGCGGGCAAACTCATCGGCGCTCATGCCCGAGAGGATCGCCAAGGCCATCTTGGCGCCGACACCACTGACCTTGAGCAGGCTGCGGAAGAGCGCCCGCTCCGACTCGGTGCCGAAGGCGTAGAGCACATGGGCATCCTCCCGCACCGCCAGGTGGGTGTAAAGGGTCACCCGCTGCCCCGTCTCGGGGAG
>JBNKMQ010000295.1:0-4300 GCA_050293225.1 Sedimenticolaceae bacterium | reverse complement strand
AGTGCTGCTGTGGCAGGTACTGCACTCGATGATGGTGCCTTTGTGGCCTTGCAGTTGTGTCGCCGCCACGTTGTCATTGGCCTGGTCGTTCTTGTTGGGCCAGATGCCGTGGGTGGAGCCGTGGCAGGTCTCGCAGAAGAGACCGCCATGGCCCTTGCTGACCCGGTAGAGCATGGGGTTGCCAATGCGTGGATCGCCGGGATCGGTGATGACTGGATTGGATGCTTCGATGATGTTTTCGGCAAAGCGTTTGTTCTGCGGCACGATCGGCGTGGCTTTGGCATCACCCGTGACATAAGCCTGGAACAGGCGCAGGTTGTCCTCGTTGCCGTCTGCATCCGCTGGATTGACCACTACGCCAGCCATGCCGGTGAGGTTGCTGCGCGCATCACCTGTATGACAGGAGCCGCAGCTCGGCTCATTGGCCCAGGGGACTCTGGGTTGGGCGGCGTTGGTGTAGAAATCACCGCCCAATTCGAAGGCGCCAGGGTTGGAGGGTGAGACATTGCGGGTGAAGTCGTTGCCCACCTGCGCCATGTCACCGTGGCAGTCCTGGCAGAGCATGCCGCCGTTGGCCATGGCGCCACGCAGACAGTCGGTGCGGCGGCCGGGGTGGCACTGGTAGCAGGTCTCCTGCAACACGGTACGGCGCTGTGCATCGTTGGTGACAAAACCGAAGCTGTCCTTGATCGCAGCCGGCATAGCTGGGAAGAGGGGGGTGCCATGGCTATCGGTGACGCTGGCATGGTGGCTGTGCATCACATTGGACATGCTCTTTACCGTGGTTTGCTCACGGCCGTTGCCGTCGACCCCGGCTTTGGGACCTACCTGAGCCAGATCGAGCGCCGGGGTGTAGTGGCACTGTTGACAGACGATAGGCTTGTCCGCCTCCAGGGTGGTGCCGTGCTTGTGATCGTGCAGACGCAGGATATTCAGGTCTGCGGCGTACTCCTTACTGATTTCCAGCGGCACGTTGCCGTTCTCCGGGTCGTCCAGTACATCGGCAACCGGGATGCTGTTGGCTTCCAGGGTGGCGGTGGCAGAGCCGTTGCCGCCATCGAGGGGCGAGCCGTGACAGGCACCACAATTGGCCTCACCGGAGATGGGTAGAACGGTATCGACCGAGGCGAGGATGGTAGCGCCCTGCTTGGCCTGGATACGGAACAGGGGCCAGGGGTTCTCGCGGCCCGCATCGTCGAAGGCGGTCAGAGGAATACCGGGCGCCTCGTACCAGTTGACACCCTCCGAGACATAGCCGAACTGGAAGCCGGGATCGGTAAAGAAGGGCTGATCGACCACATAGGCTTCGAAGGTCTGCACCGCATTCTCTACAAAGGGGCTGTTTCTGCCTGGCATTGATTGCTGATCGGCGGTGAGGGTCTGGTTACCCAGGTAGAGCTGCTCCACATTCGGCATCGGTAGACCGAGATCGAGAATGCCGTCTACCGGTGTTGCCGGATAGAAGGCAGGTAGAATGCCGGCCGGATAGAAGGGGGCGTAGGCACCGCGGGCGATATCCCAGAAGTTGGTTTTGAAGACACTGCCATTGACCAGACTGGAGTAGACCGGACCGTCACCCGATGAGTTGATGCCGCTGAGGATTGGATCATTGGGATTCGAGGCAGCTGAGTAGACCACGTCGACACCATCGGAAGGGCTCAGCACATTGGGCGTGGAACCGCGTTGTATCACGGTGGCATGCACCACATTGAAGGGTGGCAGGATGCTGGATACCCGGGTATCGAAATCGCCGCAATGCATGCCCAGATCGTTGGCTGCGAAGACGTGGTAACCGCTCTGGGTGGTCAGAGACTGTTCGCTGACCGAGGTCGTCTTCAGGGCGCCGCTCTGACTGCTGGAGTTGATCGAGATATTGGGTAGAGTCGAGGTGTCGGTGACTGTAACGCTGGCGGTATCACTATCGCTGGCGCCGTCATTGTCGGTCACCGAGAGAGTCGCCGTGTAGCTGCCGGCGGCAGCGTAGCTGTGGGACGGATTGGCGTTGGTACTGCTGGCACCATCACCGAATTGCCACAGATAAGCGCTGATCGTGCCGTCGCTGTCACTGGGGCCGGTGCTGAAGAAACTGATTGGATTACCGGTGGTGCCGCTATAGCTGCCGTTGGCATTGGCGGTCGGAGCCTGATTGGGACCCGCTACGATCGTGGAGGTCGTGGTGTCGCTGTCCACGCCTCCGGCATTGTCGGTCACCGTAAGGCTGACGCTGTAAGTGCCTGCGGTCGTATAGCTATGGCTCGGATTGGATTGAGTACTGCTGCTGCCGTCGCCGAAGTTCCAGACATAGCCCGTGATGCTGCCATCGGCATCGCTGCTGCCGGTACTGCTGAAGTTGATCCCCACTCCGATAGCGCCACTGTAGGGACCATTGGCACTGGCGACCGGCGCCGTGTTGCCGGCGGGTTGGCTGCTGATGGTTGCGGTTGCCGTATCGCTGCTGCTTGCGCCGTCATCATCGGTCACCGTGAGTGTGACTGTGTAGCTGCCGGTTGCCGTGTAGATGTGGGCGGGATTGGCCACCGTACTGCTGCTGCCATCGCCGAAGTCCCAGACATAGCTCTGAATGGTACCGTCGCTGTCAGCAGAGCCGCTACTGGAGAAAGCAATCGCCTCGCCGGTCATGGCGGTGTAAGGGCCGTTGGCTTGTGCTGTGGGTGGGTTGTTGATTGAGACAAGGGCCGTATCGTTGTCGCTGTCGCCGGCATCGTCGGTTACCGTGAGAGTGGCCGTGAAACTCCCGGCAGTGGAATAGCTGTGTGAGGGACTGGCGGAACTGCTGCTAGTGCCGTCACCAAAATTCCAGAGATAACTTTGGATGGTACCGTCGCTGTCGCTGGAGCCAGCGCTTGAGAAGTCGATTGTCTGCCCCATCGAAGCCGCGTAGGGACCATTTGCCTCGGACGTTGGCGCCCGATTGGACGAGCCGCCGTCTTCATCCTCATCGCCGCCGCCGCAGGCCGCCAGGATGAGTGGGAGTAAGAGGCTTAGCCAGTGAAGCTTCTGCCTTGAACGAGAGCGAAGTGAGCGGGTGTTTTGATCAATCATGGCGATGGCCCCAATGCAAGACAGTGACATGTGTACCTGTATGAGGTGTTGTAATTTGGCACACGAATAATGGGAAAATAGTCCCAATAAGTGATTCGGTCAACAATTTACTTTCACCAACTTCCTGTTAGAGTCAGGTAGTAACTGACCTCGGAGCCTACTGTGAACACCTTAAGCCCAGCTGAAGGTTAGGAATCTAAGAACAGGTTACGGAGAGAAATTTAGGCGCCAGGATGGACGGATTCAGGGTTGTGGATCTTGGCAATAGCGGGCTAGTACGCGTGATCCAAGCCGAAGAGAGTGCCCTTGTCCCATTCTTGAAGCCCCTGGCAGATTGAGCCTATGAGAAGAGACAGACGCCACATGAACTTGGCCAGTGCCGGGTGAACTATTCGGGTTAAACATCTCAGGCGTTTAACTCCTCAGGATCTCTGCTTCCCGCAACAGGGCAGAAAATGCCAAGGCGGCGGGCGAGAGCGAGCTTCCCCGCTTGGCGATGACCGCCAGTTCACGAGCAATGTGCAGTCCCCGTACGCGGATTTCGCAGACATCTTCCAGGGTGTCCACGCCCAGCCGGCTGACGAAGGCCAGGTTTCCGGTCGTTGCGACCATGCGCAGGATGGCCGGGATGGAACGCAGTTCCATCACGATATTCATCAAACGCCATCGACCGGAGCAGATGCTTCTCTATCACATCATCGAGCGGTACTACCCGGCGTTCAGGGATGTGATGGCCGCACAGGGCAAGGACCCGCCCCTGTACGTAGCACAGGAATTTGCCGACTACCTCAAATGCGGCCGGCTGGAGCAAGGCTCCGTACGGGTGCAATGCACCGAATGTCATCATGAACACCTGGTCGCCTTCAGTTGCAAGCGAAGAGGCTTCTGTTCGCCTTGCCATCCCCCGCCAGGCCTGTTGCCTGCTACGCGGGCCTCAGCGACTTCGGACTGGTTCGGGTTTCACACCTGACTATACGTAGAGCAACAGAAGGCGCGGAGCAAACCAGTTATGCCCTGAAGTTATTGTAGAGTGAAGGTGGAGTAAGCATCGCCAGTACCGGCAAGAACGCGGTAACCGGCAACCTGGAGACCCAGGGATACCGGGTCGAGGGGCCGGTGATGCTATTCTCGACCACCACCGCGATCGACATCGATGAAGAGCTGATGAATCACTGCCTGGTGCTGAGTGTGGACGAGTCCCGCGCCCAGATCCAGGCGATCCATGCCGCGCACGCCA
>JBNKMQ010000294.1:0-3966 GCA_050293225.1 Sedimenticolaceae bacterium | reverse complement strand
AGCTCGAGGGGGATCGATCAGTTCACCATGATTGGTTCGCCCTTGCGGCAGCCACTGGGGATTGAAATAGAAGAGCCAGGCCGCAATCATCGGCAGGGCGAAGATGGCGATGAGCAGCCACAGTGGCAGCAGGCTGCGGGGTTTTTCTTGTTGTTCTAGCATAGCGGTCACGCTTTGACTCCTTTTTTGACCGGTCGCATCGAGAGCCGCCACCAGATGATTACCGCAATCAGGGCGAAGGCGAACCACTGGATGGCATAACCGATATGCATGCCGTCGCTGAAGGTTGTCGCCGGCCAGTTTCTCACGAAGCCCTGGTTATTTTTACCAGACTGGAGAATGGCGAAGGGGGCGATAGTCAGGCCCGACCAGGCGTTGTAGTTCTCCAATGTCAGATAGGGCCAGTGGGGAATCTCCCGGCTGGTGAGATCGGGTTGTCCCATCTCGATCGCCGGGGGCTTCGGAATGTGGACCTTGCCCTGAATGCTGACACGGCTGTCTGGCGAGGTGATGCTCTCCAGGCCTTGGTATTGATCCTTAGGAATCCAGCCGCGATTGACCAGAACAACCTCATTGCTTCCTGCAAGCTGCAATGGGGTGATGACATGGAAGCCGGTCTTGCCCAGGTGTTTGCGATTCTCGATCAGGATCGACTTCGCAAACAGATAGTTGCCTTCTGCGCTGACATGACGGAAGGAGAGGCTTTCAACCTTGGGTATGGCATTGTTCAATGACAGGGCTGGCAGTTGGCTTTGCGCAGCCTGGGCGGCCGCGAGATTACGCTTCTGCTCCGCTCGATCGAGCTGCCAGATACCCAGCCCGCTAAAGAGCGTGACAAGCAATACCATGACAATTGTAGGGAGAGCCTGCGCATGAAACTGGCGGGTACGGCTTGTCATTGGCGCTATAGTGTTAATGTTACTGTTCATTCCTGTTACTGCGGCATCGGCAGGGCTTTGCAAACCTCACCCGTGCGAGGAGTGATGATGGATATGATTTTCAAACTGCCGGTCCTGCTGGTCTTGGGTTTCATACTCTTTTCGCTCTTCCAGGGCATGTACTATCTGGCCAAGGACGATGGTGCCCGAGACAGTACCCGGGTGGTTCGTTCGCTCACCATTCGCCTGGTGCTGTCGTTGATTCTCTTCTGCATGTTAATGGCCGGTTACTATCTGGGTTTTCTCGAACCTCATGGGTTGCCGATGGCGCCTCAGAGCCAGTAGACAAAGACAAACAGACCGAGCCAGACCACATCCACAAAGTGCCAGTACCAGGCCACCGCCTCGAAGGCGAAGTGTTTATGTGAGCTGAAGTGGCTCTTCAGACTGCGTCCCAATATCGCCATCAACATCACTGCACCCATGGTGACGTGGAAGCCGTGGAATCCCGTCAGCATATAGAAAGTTGAACCGTAGGCTCCCGACTCCAGGGTGAGATTCAGTTCGGCATAGGCGTGTCCATACTCATACGCCTGCAAGCAGACAAAGAGCAGCCCCAGGGCGATGGTCGCCACCAGTCCCCAGATCAGATGATTCTGTTTATCCAGCTTCAGACCCCAGTGGGCCCAGGTGATGGTGGCGCCGCTACTGAGCAGTAACAGGGTGTTGATGGCAGGGATGCCCCAGGGCCCCATGGGCTTGAAGTCACCACCCATCTCACCAGGGCCGTGGCTGGGCCAGGTCGACTCGAAGCCGGCGTGAAGAATCTCCTGGCTCATGCCGAGATAGCCCTCGCCGCCGAGCCAGGGCAGGGCGATGTTGCGGATGTAGAAGAGGGCACCGAAGAAGCTGAGGAAGAAGAAGACCTCCGAGGCGATGAACCAGAACATGCCGAGGCGGAAGGATGTATCCACCTGCTTGTTGTAGCGATCACTCAGGTTCTCGATGATGACATCCCGGAACCAGCCGTAGAGCAGATAGAAGAAGAGCAGCAGTCCAGCGACCACGACAAAGGTGCCGATGGCGACGCCGTTCATTGCCAGGGCGGCGCCGATCAGAGTCAGCAGCAGCGAAGCCATGCCGATGATCGGCCAGGGACTGGGATCCGGAATGTAGTAGGCATCCGCGTGATCGTTTACCGACATGGGGCGTCTCCCTTGGGGGCTGTTGTGTTGTTATTCATTGCGTTTTGCTGCTGTGTTGATGGCGATGCGATCGCTGATCACCGGCAGCTCCTTCTCTTCTGTCTCGCCTGCTTTCAACCGCATAAAGCTGTAGGAGAGGGTCAGGGAGTGGATATCTTCTGGCAGGTCGGTGGAGACCTGAAACCGCAGAGGCATGTCCGCCCTCTGGGTCCCCTGCAGGGACTGCTTGTTGAAACAGAAGCAGTCCATTTTGCTGAAGTAGGGGGTCGCCTGCCAGGGGGCGATGCTGGGGATCGCCTGTCCGGTGATGGCTTGATGGCTGCGGTTCCGGGCGACGAAGTTGACATCGTAGATCTCGCCGGGGTGGACGCGGATCATCGGAGTCACTGCCTCGAAGGCCCAGGGCAGATCGGGGTGGACTGTGGTATCGAACTTAACTGTCACCCAGCGACTGCTATCGACCTTGTCGCTCTCGATGGCGATCCGGCCGATCTCACTTCTTTGCGAGAGGGACTGGGTGCCGGTGACATCACAGAAGAGGTTGTACAGAGGCACCATGGCAAAACCGAAAGCGAACATCCCCACCACCACCCCTGAGAGGAGCAGTGTTGTGCGACGGTTCTTGCTTCGGTCCTGCGCGTTCATTGCACTGCCTGGGTGCCGACGATGCGGAAGATTCCCGACCAGAAGGGAAATGAGGTAACCAGGAAGAAGAGCGCCAGGCCCCCCAGCATCCAGGCCAGGCGGACATTCTTGCGTTTCAGTTCAGCGGTTTGATAGGCGGGGGTTTTCATCTTGCTCTGTATCACTCCCTATTTAAGCTGCGGCGCAGTAGTCCAGGTGTGGAAGGCCGGTGGTGAATCGAGTTCCCACTCCAGTCCTTCGGCGCCCTCCCAGGCGCGGCCCTTCGCCTTCTTACCACCACGAATCGCCTTGATGATGATGTAGAGGAAGAGCAGGTGGCTGAGACCGAAGATCATGGCGCCGATACTGGAGACCACATTGAACTCGGTGAACATCACGTTGTAGTCGACGATGCGTCGCGGCATTCCCGCCAGCCCGAGGAAGTGCTGGGGGAAGAAGGTGAGATTGAAGCCAATCACGTTGATCCAGAAGAAGAGCTTGCCCAGCTTCTCGTCATACATATGCCCGGTCCATTTCGGTAGCCAGTAGAAGACCCCGGCAAAGAGACCGAACACGGCTCCCGGCATCAGGACATAGTGGAAGTGGGCCACTACGAACATGGTGTCGTGGTACTGCATATCCGCCGGTACTACCGCCAGCATCACCCCGCTGAGTCCGCCGAAGGTGAACATCAGTACGATGCCGACGGCGAAGAGCATCGGCGTCTCGAAGGTCATGGCCCCCCGCCACATGGTGGCGATAAAGTTGAAGATCATCAGACCAACAGGTATCGAGATGAGGATGGTGCCGATCATAAAGTAGGTCACCGCTCCCAAAGACATACCGATGGTGTATTGATGATGGGCCCAGACCACCATGCCGATGGTGGCCACCGCCAGCATGGCACCAACCATGGAGTTGTAGCCGAACAGAGGTTTGCGGGAGAAGGTCGGGATCACATGGGACAAGACGCCGATGGAGGGGAGCAGCAGGATGTAGACCTCCGGATGGCCGAAGAACCAGAACAGATGCTGGAAGAGCACCGGATCACCACCCCCTGCGGCATCGAAGAAGCTGGTGCCGAAGTGGCGGTCGAAGAGCAGCATGGTGACACCTCCGGCCAGTACCGGCACCACCAGGATCAGCAAGAAGGCGGTGACCAGCCAGGTCCAGCAGAACATGGGCATCTTCAGCAGCGTCATGCCCGGTGCGCGCATATTGAACAGGGTGACGATGATATTGATCGACGCCAACACCGA
>JBNKMQ010000293.1:0-20922 GCA_050293225.1 Sedimenticolaceae bacterium | reverse complement strand
AATGTGGGTGAATGCAGAGACACTCATCAGCCAATGATCGAATTCGATTTGTTGTTTATTCTCAGTTGATGGTCTCTTTTATCAGTGGCTAAAAACGAGCTGATACCTGCCTGCATTCTGCATCGGCGTGACTATCGTGATACCAGCCTTCTGCTGGAACTGTTTACCCCCAATGAGGGAAGAGTGCCGGCAATCGCCAAGGGTGCGAGGACGGATCGATCCCGAAGGTTTTCCGGACTGCAACCCTTCACACCGCTACTGGTTGCATTGAGTGGGCGTGGCGAGATCAAACAACTCACCCACTCGGAAGTCGAAGGTCGAGCTTTTGCTTTGACCGGCGAACGACTCTATTGCGGCTTTTATCTGAATGAATTGATGATGCGTCTACTGGAACGTAGAGATCCATTTCCAGCCCTCTATGTCCACTACCTGCATGCGTTGGAGAGATTGGCTTCTACAGAGTCGCCTGACCAAATTCTACGGGAGTTTGAGCTGGAGTTACTACAGGAGTTGGGTTACGGCCTGTTGCTGGAATATACCGGTGATAGCGGGGAAACGGTACAGCCGGAGCAGGCTTATCAATATGTCGTGGAGCAGGGGCCGATCAAATCCACAGTCAGCAACAAAGGTGAATTAATTCATGGACGAACACTGCTCTGCCTGCATAATAGAGAGGATCTGGATGAACAGGGCATAGCTGAAGCGAAGCGGCTGATGCGGCGTGTTCTCTCGTTCTACCTGGGGGGTAAACCCCTGAAGAGCAGAGAGCTCTTCAAAGGAATTCATTAACCAATTTTAGAAGGCTTAAAGCGTGCAAAAAGAGATTCTGCTCGGCGTCAACATTGATCATGTAGCGACCCTGCGCCAGTCCCGTGGCACCCGTTATCCCGAACCCATCCAGGCGGCCCTGATCGCGGAACAGGCGGGGGCGGATGCCATAACTCTCCACTTGCGAGAGGACAGACGACACATCCAGGACAGGGATGTGGAGATGCTGGCAGATATTCTGCAGACCCGCATGAACCTGGAGATGGCAACAACTTCCGAGATGGCGGCGATCGCCAAACGCTTTCGGCCCAGTGATTGCTGCCTGGTGCCGGAAAAGCGCGAGGAGCTGACCACAGAGGGAGGCTTGGATGTCGCTTCGAATCTCGGCTATATGAGCGACTACTGTGAAGAGCTGGCTGATGCAGGTATCCGGGTATCGCTCTTCATCGATGCGGACAAAAGACAGCTTGACGCAGCAAAGACTGTTGGTGCGCCAGTGGTTGAGATCCATACCGGTCACTATGCCGACGCTCAGGATGAGAGAGATCGAAAGACAGAGCTGGAGCGCATCGTACAGGCAGTGGAGTATGGACAGGAACTGGGTCTACAGGTTAATGCGGGACATGGTCTCGACTATCACAATGTTAAGGCGATTGTGGATATCGAAGGGATTACCGAACTCAATATCGGTCACTCAATGATCTCCCGGGCAATCTTCTGTGGCCTGGAAGCCGCGGTGAGAGATATGAAGGCGCTGTTGCTGAGATAACCACCAAGCCAGTCATTAGATTCCCAGGATTGCCTGTTAACTTACTGGTTTAAAAGGGATCATTTTTTAGTGTGACATATTTACCTTGTGGCAAACCCTGCCTGCTCTATATTCGGACTTATGGTCGAATCAACGGAGTGAAAGAGATGCTCAGGGATAACCGCGAGGGTAGGGATCCGGTACCAGAAGAACTGGATACCGTGCTGAATAATCTGCAACTTCAGGCGCTGGAGAAGATCAAGCGATACGGATGGAAGTTGAAGTTTGTCAGAAGGCCATTATTTCAAGAGGTTACGCCAGTAATCTCGAATCAATATGATACGCAATACGCGGTTCTGGAGTGTGATGGCGACATCAACATGCAGGCTGCGGATATCCTCAGGTCATCCGATTTAACCACGACTGTAAGCTCAGCAAAGTAGCGGATTGCCTGACCAATCAATCCAGGTGGGGCTTGGCTGCAATGGCAGCGACGATCAGGAGCAGGGTGAGAATCCAGACCAGGATGTAGATCGACATGGCCCGCTTCGCTTTCTCCTTCTCGGCCCAGGTTCTTGGGCGAACCCCTTTGACCAGAAAAACCAGTTTCGCGGCGAGATTGACGCAGACCACGTTGGCAATCAGCAGCAATGCCGCTCCCTGAGCCAAATCGGGTCTGGCATGGCCCAAGGTCAAGCCGACAGTTGCCGCAGGCGGAAGCAGCGCAACGGCGACCATCACCCCGACCAGGACACTCGGCAACCCGGTAGTGATTGAGAGTGCAGCGGCGGCACCGGATGCCAGGGCCAGGGCGAGAGAGTCCATGCCGACATCGGTGCGAAAGAGTAGTTCGTCATTCATAATGCCAAATGGCCAGAACAGACCGATCAGGCATGAGAGGGAGATGGCGATGGCGATACCTGCAAACAACGACTGCAGGGACTTTCTCATCAGATGGACATCCCCCAGCGCGGTACCCAGGCCGAATGCCAGGTTGGGGCCGAGCAAGGGAGCGATCACCATGGCGCCGATGATCACCGCCACATTGTTCTCCACGAGACCGATTGCGGCGACCACGGTAGATAGTATCACCAGCACCACATAGTTGATGTCCAGGCGGGCATTTTTATCCACCGAGGCGTACATCGCCTCACGGGTAGTGCTGGCTTTGTCTTCAAGCCGTTCAGATTCACTTTTCGAATGGGGCAGGGTGGCATCCACGGGGATGATGATAATCCTCGCCATAGGTTGGGCGCCGAGGATGGTCTGCAACGCATCGAGTACTGGCTGAACGTGTTCATCGGTCACCAGCATTCGCATCGCAAGACGACCATCGTCACCTTCGCGACCCAGGCGGAAATCCCGTGCCTTGTATTTTTCCGCAATCATCGAGATGGTGGGGATGCTGCCGCTGTTGGCGATGACTTCAATGAGTTTCATCAGATTCTATCCAGGTGACAGCGCCAGCTGTTAAGCGCCGGTTAGTCCACGCCAGAGTAGTATGCCCAGGGTAAAAAAGGCGATGGAGAGAGAGATGCAAGCGAGAGTCAGCATAAAATTACGCCAGTTTTTCTCCGCCTGAAGAAGACTTTTGACTGCAACATAGCCTCCGGCAGCAGTCACCATGAATCCAAATTCACTGATGAAGAGCAGTGTGAGTAGCGGTAGTGCACGATCTTCTGCGGCCAGGGCACCACCTTTGATAAGTACCATCACAAGCACAAGGCCAATGCCGGACGCCAACCATGGAAAAGAGAATTTCATCGCCTGCAGTTACCCCTTTTGCAAATTAGCCGTCTATCTTAACGGGTAGTGGCGTGAAATATTGTAAACAAGTTTTATCTCTAATTCAGACTGCTTGAGGAAAAGGGCATCGATTTAGTGCTAACCGTTGATGTAATTGACCAGCTGCTCAATAACGAACTGCTGGTTTTCAATAATTGTCTTGACCAGGTCTCCGATCGAGATAATCCCCACCAGGGTCTCTCCCTGCATCACTGGAAGATGGCGCACACGTTTCTCTGTCATCACCGCCATACACTCTTCTACAGTCTGGTCGGGATGGGCGCATACCACGGGGGATGACATGATCTCACTGATGCGAGTCTCGCGGGAGCTTCTGCCTTTGAGGACGATGTTTCTTGCGTAATCTCTCTCCGAGAAGAGTCCCACTGGTTTATTGGATTCCAGGACTACCAATGCACCTATTCTCATTTCCGACATCACCGCCAGGGCATCGTAGACTGTAGCGTCTCCACCAATGGTCTCGACGTGAGCGCCTTTCTCGCTGAGTAGCTGATTGATCGTGTCCACCAGTCACTTCTCCTTTTTCGCTGTTTTTCCTAAATATAGATCATCCGATAGAATCCGTAGATTAGTACGATTTGATGCTTGCGGTCTAGCCGGTTACCCGGCAACCCATTGAAAAATTGATTTTTCTGATTATCTGAGTGAAAACAGGGTAAAATCCCCCCATGCAATATAGAACGATTGAAGACCATATCGGCAACACCCCCCTTGTTCGCTTGCAGCGCCTGCCGGGGGATACCGGGAACACCATCCTGGTCAAACTGGAGGGTAATAATCCCGCCGGTTCAGTCAAGGATCGACCGGCTCTGAGCATGATCCGACAGGCGGAGATGCGCGGTACGATTAAGCCGGGAGATACCCTGATCGAGGCGACCAGCGGCAATACCGGCATCGCCCTGGCGATGGCGGCGGCGATCAAGGGTTATCGCATGATTCTGGTAATGCCAGAGAACATGAGCATCGAGCGTAGGGCCGTGATGAAGGCCTATGGCGCCGAGCTGGTGCTGACGCCGAAGGATGGCAGCATGGAGGCTGCTATCGACAAGGCGCGGGAGTTGGAGGCGGCAGGCGAAGGATTGATCCTCGATCAGTTCTCCAACCAGGACAATCCCCAGGCGCATGTAGAAGGTACTGGGCCGGAGATCTGGCGCGATACCAACGGCGAGGTGACCCACTTTGTCAGCGCCATGGGCACCACCGGCACTATCATGGGGACCTCGCGCTATCTCAAGTCCCGGAATCCGGATGTGGAGATCGTCGGTGTGCAACCGATGGAGGGCTCCAGCATCCCCGGTATTCGTCGCTGGCCGGAGGCCTATCTGCCGAAAATCTACGACGCCAGCCAGGTCGATCGCATTATCGATGTTTCCCAAGCGGATGCGGAAGAGACCACACGGCGATTGGCGGCGGAAGAGGGTATCTTTGCCGGCATCTCCTCCGGTGGCGCAGTGGCTGCAGCACTGAAGCTTTCAGAAATGGTGGAGAACGCTGTCATCGTGGCGATCATCTGCGACCGGGGAGACCGCTATCTCTCCACCGACGTCTTTCCCGCTGACTGATATGGGACGTAGACGCAGAAGAAAACAGCTCCCGACGGAGCCGGTTGAGGTTGAGATCGAGTCCCTGACCCATGATGGTAAAGGGGTGACCCATCTCGATGGCAAGGCGACCTTCGTACACGGCTCCCTGCCAGGGGAGAGGGTGAAGTTTCTCTATACCGGACGTTGGCGCAAATACGACGAAGGACGGGTGGTGGAGGTGCTTGATGCTTCCCCGGATCGTGTCGAGGCTCGTTGCAGCCAGTTCGGTATCTGTGGTGGTTGCTCGCTACAACACCAGAACCATGGAGCGCAGATTGGGGCAAAGCAGCAGGCGATGCTGGATGCTCTCAAGCATATCGGTAAGGTTGAGCCTGAGTCAGTGTTGCCCCCTCTGGTCGGTTCAACCGAGTGGGGCTATCGCAGAAAGGCACGCTTGGGTGTTCGCTTCGTACCGAAGAAGGGTGGGGCGCTGGTCGGGTTTCGTGAGCGTGGCTCCTCCCGTGTAGCCGATATCGATACCTGTCATGTGCTGCATCCCCTGGTCGGGGAGCGGCTGACCGATCTGCGTGCATTGATCGACGCTCTCTCTATCTACGATCAGGTGCCGCAGATTGAGATGGCGATGGGGGATGAGCGCTGTGTGCTGATCTTTCGCATCTTGTCTAAGGCCAGTGAGACAGACCTGAACGCACTCAAGGCCTTTGGTGATAAACATCAGATCGCGATCTATCTGCAGGAGGGCGGTCCCGATACGGTCAAGCCGTTGAATGGTGTCGGGGTCGATCTCACCTACGAACTGCCGGAATTTGGTTTGACACTGGAGTTCCTTCCCAGTGACTTCACCCAGGTTAACAGCGATATCAATCGCCAGATGATCTCCCGGGCGATAGAGATGCTAAAGCTGGATCAAGACGATCAAGTCCTCGATCTCTTCTGTGGCCTGGGAAACTTCACCCTGCCGTTGGCGCTCAAGGCGGGCAAGGTGACCGGTGTGGAAGGGGATGCCGGGTTGGTGGCAAGGGCGCGGGGGAATGCGACGAGAAACGGTATCAGTAACGTCGATTTCTATACCGCGAATCTTTATGAAACCCTGGAGCAGGAGCCCTGGTTGAATCAGCAGTTCAATAAGGTCTTACTCGATCCACCAAGGAGTGGTGCCCAGGAGATACTTGCTCATCTACCGAAACTGGGTGCTGAACGAATCGTCTATGTCTCCTGCTATCCCGGCACCCTGGCAAGGGATGCAGGTATTCTTGTGCACGAACACGGCTATCGATTGATCAGTGCCGGCGTGATGGATATGTTTCCCCATACCGCCCATGTCGAGTCGATCGCCCTATTTGAAAAAGGCTGATTATGGGATTGGAAATCGAACGTAAGTTTCTCGTTGTAAACGATAGCTGGAAGATGAGTGTTGAGAGTGAAAGCCGTCTCATACAAGGCTATCTTTCGACAGAGAAAAACGCCACGATTCGCGTGCGTGTAAAAGGAGATTGTGCCTATCTCACTATTAAAGGCGCCACCACTGGGATCAAACGCAGTGAATATGAGTATGAGATTCCAGTCAAAGATGCCGAGGAGATGCTGCAGAACAATAGCCTGGGTGCGGTGATCAGCAAACAGAGGTACAAGGTTCGCTGTGGTGAACATGTCTGGGATCTGGATCTCTTTCATGGAGATAACGAGGGTCTTGTGATGGCGGAAGTGGAGCTGTCCACGGAGGATGAACAGTTTGAACTGCCGGATTGGGCAGGCATGGAGGTTTCTGATGATGTCAGATATTACAATGCAAACCTGGTTGAAAATCCTTATCGACGTTGGAACGAAGCCCAGAGCTGAGTAGATAATAAAAAACCAGTCGTCGCTGGAAATATCTTGTCCAAAACCTCAGAATATCTTAAGCCAAGCTTAGGCTTTTATCTGCCTCTGTTGACGCTTCTTATTTCAATTTCGATACTCTCCTCTTGTGTCGGGGAGAGTGGGACTGATCAAGGCGTTATCCGGTTTGGTATCTCAACTCGAGTTCTAAATCTCGATCCCAGATTTGCCACAGATGCTCTCTCAGCACGAATAAACAGATTGCTTTACCAATCTTTAGTGGAAGTGAATGAAAAGGGCTTGCCTGTACCGGGAATAGCTGAGTGGCAGGTGATTGCCCCCACACACTATAGATTTAGCTTGAACGAAAATGCCGGTACCTTTCCCGACGGCAGCAGCGTGACGGCTGCTGATGTGGTCAAGACCTACCAGACAGTCTTGTCTGGCACTAGTGCATCGCCCTTTAAGTCGTCCCTCGAAATGGTCGAGGAAGTTCGCTTACTAGATGATCGCACGCTGGACTTTATCCTCACACGTCAAGATCCTATGTTTCCTGCCTATCTTGAGTTGGGGATTTTGCCGGCAGAGCAGATAGACAAAGGACGTAAATTTGAAAGATCTCCCTTTGGCAGCGGCAGTTTTATTCTTGATGAGATCACTGCCAGCGGGAGTCTGACAATCAGGCGCAGAACTGATGATCTTCTTGTTCAGTTGCTGGAGGTTAAGAATCCCCTGGTAAGAGTATTAAAGCTTCAACGGGGTGAGATCGACATGCTGCAGAACGATCTATCACCCGAACTGCTTAGCTACATAAGTGGCCAGCAGAGGGTGCAGGCAGAGCAAACGAAGGGGCTCAATTTTACCTACGTTGGATTGAACCTTGAGGATTCCACCCTTGCAGATGTTCGCGTTAGAAAGGCCATCGCTCATGCCATCAATAGACAAGAGATTATCGATAAAGTGATGCGAGGTGCTGCCAGGCAGGCGGAGTCACTTTTTCCCCCGGAACATTGGGCGGGAAATTCCAATCTGATACCGCATCAGTTCGATCCTGCTAAGTCTCGTCAACTTCTCGCTGAGATTGGTTATGGCGTTGAGAATCCGCTACACCTGACCTATAAAACCTCCAGCGACCCTTTCCGTATACGCCTGGCGACCATTCTGCAGTCTCAGCTTAGTAGAGTAGGGATTGAGATTGAGATCAAGAGCTACGATTGGGGTACCTTCTTTGGGGATATCAAGGCGGGTAATTTTCAGCTCTATAGCTTGAGCTGGGTCGGTGTTCGCACGCCTGATGCCTTCCGTTATATATTTGCAAGTGACTCTCTACCACCGACCGGTGCCAACCGGGGAAGGTATCATAGTGAGGTGGTTGATGATCTGTTGCTACAGGCGGAACAGAGTGAGTCTCTAATCGAGCAGGCCAAGATATATCGACAGGTGGCGGTTCAAGTACATCAGGATCTTGCCAATATTCCACTTTGGTACGAGGATCAATACCTGGTGCATAATAAACGAATCGAGGGGTATATCCTTTCTCCTGATGGAAACTATGATGGCCTAAACCATGTGAGATTGTCCCGTACTACTGAGAGTGAGCATGCCGAAACGCAGTCTCTACATTGAAGTCAGCAATCAGTTGCTCTCCTGTTTAGAGAGTGGCGAGATCATCAGAAGTTATCCGGTCTCAACGGCCCTGGCGGGTACCGGTGAATGCCGTGACAGCGGATGTACGCCAAGGGGAAAACACAAAATACGGCTCAAGATCGGCGATGGCTGTCCCTTAAACAGCGTCTTTGTCGGCAGAAGGCCAACTGGGGAGGTCTACGACGAGACCCTTGCCAAGCTGGCGCCAGAGCGTGACTGGATTCTGACCCGAATACTCTGGCTTAGTGGTATGCAATCGGGTATCAACCGCGGTGGCGGGGTGGATACATTGAGTCGCTATATCTATATCCATGGTACCGCCGATGAACATTTGATCGGCAGGGCGGTATCCCATGGCTGCATTCGTATGCGTAATCTCGATATGCTCGAGCTGTTTGATTGGGTTAGCAATGGAATGACTGTCGAGATAGTCGATTAGTTATGGCTGATGTTTTTCATGATGTTGCTGTTCTGGAAATCAGTCTTTCTGATATGGCAGATAAAGGATTATTGGGAGCTTTCTGTTGGTTTTTTCTCAAGCGAAGCGGAAGCTTGTCTAATAATATCTTTATTTACATCTATCGGCTCAATAATTTTACCATCTATACCAGGCCATAGTTTTATTAGCGCATGAGGTGATGAGGGTTAACTGGTGAAATTCAAAATAGTAAGGTCTTCATTGATAGGATTGATCGCGCTTTTACCCGCGGTAATTTACGTTCTTGACGTAACTCACGTTGTTGATAATTCAAAGCCATATAAATTGCGGCCAGAGCCTTTGCTTGAGATTCTATATGTTACGTTGATTTTCGTTTGCATAGTCTCTGTGCCGCTGTTGATTAAAGCTTTACGGCAGGCGTCAATCCCACTGGTAGCAGCATGGCTTTCAATCTTTGTCTGGCTGTCTTGGGTTATCTTCACTCTGGTTCTATTGGTAAATGCACTATTGAGTGGTCCGTGGTGGATCGGGGATTTCAATGAAGTCGGAACTTTTTATCAGTGGGTGTTTGATGACACTTATCCAATACTGTTTATCTGGTTGCTTCCTGCACTATTACTCTTGATTATTTTTATGTATCAAAAGCGTCGTGCTCCGCTTTAACGTCGGATAAAACCTCTACTGCTTGGGTGCGGGGTGTAGGAAAAATATATTCACAAACGTCGTCCCGTATCCTGTTAAGTGTTCAGACATCCTTGTCTATCTGCCTTCCCTGCAAGCTCATTGTGGCGGTTCTATCAATAATGATATGCCAGTATGTTTGAGCCGGACTGCCAGTGTTTAGTCATTAATCGCTAAGCGCCGGCCCGTAGCTACGGTCAATCACCGGAATATGATGATCCAGCCAGTCTTTGATAAAGGCCATGGTAGCCATTTCAATCTCAGTCTCTTTTGCATGGAATTTTCCCTGCAGGTCTACACAGGTAGAGACCAGATTCTCATGCTCTTTACGGTGGTCATCCAGTCCAGCATAACCCCGTTGTTGCATCAGTTTTTCTTCGCTCTGGAAGTGTTCGACTACATACTCTATCAGTGAATCCAATGTGTTTCCGATTTTAGATCTGTCCTGAGACGTCACGGCATCGTTTAGGTTATTCACTCGGTTAAAGAGTTCCTGATGCTGTTGGTCGCAAATGTCTACGTTAGTCCCATAGTCTTCCTTGGTCCATTCCATTAATGACATTATTTATTCCTCTTTGTTGACGTTTATTTGCGTAATACCAATATCAAAGAATCAAGCCACCTTATTATTCGTATTTTGATTTTGATATGGCCGTTTCAAATCGATAAAGAGTCTGTGTGTTATCGATTGAGTTGCACTTTGTAGAGCACAATAAGGGAGTTGTACAGGAACAGTTTCTCACTTGGTAACAAGTGACGATAAACTGAGTGAGCTGGCTTAGTGATATTGTTTGGGTGTGTCAAATCACACTGTTTGATATCTTCAGCAGACTGATTGGATTGTTGACGATCTTGTAGGTTATGGGTTGTCGTAGACACTAAGATTTTCGCTATTCGATCTGTTTCTTCTTTTCGTACTTAATTTGCCGTGTTTTTTGTGCCTCACTTTTTGTAAATACTCACTAGCTATTTATAACAAGTGAGGGGTAAATAATGCCATCTGATCACTTTGGCATGATGTGGTGATAGGGGATTCTCTCTCTTGTTACTGACTGTCAGTTTTTCCGAAAAGAACTGTCCAGTAGAAGGTGAAGACGGTTTTCTGTCTTGATATGCGGGGATATTGCTTTTATTCTACGTTCTTACCCCATCCCCTGTTTGTGCCTTGAGGGACTTTATCAATATCTATGACACTGATACTACCGATGATATCCAATCGGCAGACCGGTACCCCATGGCTGTATGCGTATGTGTAACCTCGATATGCCTGAGCTGTTCGATTGGGTCAGTAATGAGATGCTGGTTGATATAGTCGATTAAGCATGGCTAATTATTTTATCACCCGATTACTGAGTGCCGCACTGGTTGTGCTGGGTGTGGTGCTCATCGTCTTTTTGTTGATCCATATGATTCCCGGTGATCCGGTAGATGTGATTCTCGGCGAGTCTGCCAGGCTTGCAGATAGAGAGGCGCTGCGCCGGGATCTGGGACTTGATCAGCCGCTGCTGGTGCAGTTGACGGACTATTTCAACAGGCTCTTGCAGTTTGATCTGGGTATCTCCCTGCAGTCAAAACAACCGGTGGCAGAGCTGTTGGCTGAGAGGATTCCAGCGACACTGCAGCTTGCTTTGGCCGCTACAGCCTGTGCACTGCTGATTGCATTGCCTCTGGGGACGCTGGCTGCCGTCAAGCGTGGCCAGTCATGGGACTGGGGCGCCATGGGCTTTTCGGCCTTGGGCGTATCCATACCCAACTTCTGGCTGGGACCGATCCTGATCCTGATATTCTCCCTCTGGTTGGGATGGACGCCGGTAAGCGGGCGGGATTCCCTCTCCAGTCTGATACTGCCGGCGATTACCTTGGGTACCGGTTTTGCAGCGATCCTGGCTCGCATGATCCGTTCCAGTCTGCTGGAGGTGTTAGGGGAAGATTATGTCAGAACGGCCCGGGCAAAAGGGTTGCAAGAGAGCCAGATCATCTGGCGCCATGCCCTGCGCAATGCCTGGCTGCCGGTGGTGACGCTGATCGGTCTGCAACTGGGTGCCTTGCTGGGTGGGGCGGTCGTAACCGAGGTGGTCTTCGATTGGCCGGGAATAGGCTCGCTGATGATCGATGCCATACACAAGCGGGACTATCCGGTGGTTCAGGGCTGTGTGCTCTTTGTCAGTCTCTGCTATGTGTTGATCAATACCCTGACAGATCTTGTCTACGGCCTGATCGATCCGAGAATAGAACAGGCAAGGCAGACCTAATGGCACGATGGTTCGCCCCAGGCATATTGATACTCTGGATATTGGCTGCGCTGTTTGGTGAGAGTCTATCGAGTGGTGCGAATCTGGTCGATCTCAAGCATATACTCGAATCCCCTGGGGAGTCGGCTCTGTTGGGTTACGACGATCTGGGCCGTCCTGTACTGCAACGATTGCTGGATGGTGCACAGACCTCCTTCTTTGTCGCCTTCGGTGTGGTTGCCATCTCCCTCATTCTGGGCACCAGCATAGGTCTGCTGGCGGCCTATCAGGGCGGTTGGGTCGATCTGGTCGTGGTGCGGATTATCGATATCTTTCTCGCCTTTCCCGGCATCCTTCTGGCGATAGCCCTGTCTGGCGTCATGGGGCCTGGCATCGACAATCTGATCATCGCCCTCTCTGTGGTGGGCTGGGTGGGTTATGCTCGCCTGGCGCGGGGGCAGGCGCTCTCCATCAAAGAGCGAGACCATGTCACCGCCGCCATTGCACTGGGCAGTTCCCGCTGGACGATTCTGACTCAGCATCTGTTGCCACTACTATCCGCTCCCCTGATTGTCGAGGCGACCTTCGGTATCGCAGGTATGGTTATCGCCGAGGCAGGCCTGTCGTTCCTGGGGTTGGGAATCCAGCCGCCGGATGCCTCCTGGGGCAATATGATTCGGGATGGCAGCAGCTATATGTTGATGGCGCCACACCTGGTGCTGGCGCCGGGGATCGTCATGATGCTGGTGGTCCTCTGCCTTAATCTTGTGGGTGACAGATTGAGGGACAGGCTGGATATTCGTTTGGTTACTGAACGAAGAAGGTGGTAAAGAAGAGGGCATCCAGTCCGGCCTTGCCGGTCTGCTCCTTCATCAGGTCATTGACCTGTTTCAACGCCTTTTTACGTAGCGATTCCTTTCCCTCCGGTTTTTTGATTGCCATGCCGTCCTGCTCTGAGAGCAGTAACAACAAGGTATGACGGATTGCGGGTTCATGGATTTTGAGCGCTTCCAGAAAGGCGTCATCCTTGGTCATGAGCTGGATATCGCAGCGGATATAGCGACCACCACTGGCAAGGTTGGCGACCAGGGAGGGGTTGATCGGGTAGTAACTGATGTTTACCGCCGCTTGCTCCTCTTCTTCCTTTTCCTCATCTTCCGCCATCAAGGGGAGGGCGGTGGTGAGAAGCGCCATCAATAGCAGGACTGTTATGCGTCGAAAGATCACCTTTAACTACCTCGTGAAGTTTGCCGGTCTGCTGAGTGCCTGAAAACACTATTTTCCGTTCACCTAGGTTTGCGGCATACTGCAGAAAATATTGAATAGGATAGTCTAGCGGATGAGCCTTGGACCGGTCATGTTGGATCTTGAGGGTACCACCCTCACACAGGAGGAGCGACAACTGCTGCGTCACCCCGCAGTGGGGGGTGTCATCCTCTTTTCACGCAACTACTCTTCACCGGAGCAGTTGACTGCGTTGTGCAATGAAATACATGCGCAGAGAACCCCCCATCTTCTTATTGCTGTTGACCATGAAGGTGGCCGGGTGCAGCGTTTTCGCGAAGGATTTACCCATCTGCCTCCGGCTGCCTTTTATGGTGAGGCCTTTGCCCAGTCTCAGAGCCGTGGTCTGAAACTGGCCGAATTGGGCGGCTGGTTGATGTCGTCAGAGCTGCGCACCTGTGGGGTCGATTTCAGTTTTGCTCCGGTACTCGATCTGGGGCATCCCATCAGCAAGGTCATCGGTGATCGTGCATTCTCTACCGATCCTGAAGTGGTCTATCGACTGGCCCACGCCTGGATGTCGGGCAGCCACAACGCAGGCATGGCGGTGGTGGGGAAACACTTTCCCGGTCACGGCGGTGTCGAAGGGGATTCTCACACCGAGCTGCCGGTGGATGAGCGGCGCTTTGAAGATATCGAGATCGAAGACCTGCGACCTTTTGAACAGATGATTCACTCAGGCATGGAGGCGGTGATGCCGGCCCATGTCATCTATAGCCGGATCGATAAGGATCTTGCCGGATTCTCCCGTTTCTGGCTGCAGAATATCTTGCGGGATCGGCTCGGATTTCAGGGCATCATCTTCAGTGACGATCTGAATATGGCCGCCGCCGATGCCGCCGGCAGCTATGCCAAGCGGGCCGAAGCAGCACTCTCGGCGGGTTGTGATATGGTGCTGGTCTGCAATAATCGTCCGGCAGCGATGGAGGTGGTGGAGCGGCTCAAGGCGTATGACGACCCGGCCACCCATGTCCGTCTGGTGCGCATGCATGGCAGAAAGACGAGAAGCCTGCAGGAGCTGCACCAGGACCCCCTGTGGCATGAAGCGGTGGCAAAGCTGGCGCAGGAACCGGAAACCGAGAATCTCAGCCTCAACCTCGACTGAAGTGGAACCATGATAAGTCCTGAAGAAGCCCAAGAGATGCTTGCCAGTGCAGATGAGCTCTATTCGCAAAAAGAGGTAGAGCAGGTACTGGATCGTCTTGCACAAGAGATCAGTGATCAATTGGGGAAAGAGAATCCCGTTGTTCTCTGCGTGCTCAACGGTGCCCTGATTCCTACCGGACATCTGCTCACACGACTCGACTTTCCTCTGCGCCACGACTATATCCACGCCACCCGATACCGGGGCGCGATGTCTGGCGCCGAGCTGGAGTGGATCGGTAAACCCAGTACCTCTTTAGCCGGTGAAGCGGTATTGGTGGTGGATGATATCCTCGATGAGGGCGTCACATTGGCAGCAATTATAAAGGCTTGCAAAGAGTCCGGTGCCAGATCGGTACACAGTGCGGTGCTGGTCGAGAAACTGCATGATCGGGGAAACGGCTTCAAGGCCGACTTTGTCGGTCTGCAGGTGGAAGACAGATATGTTTTTGGCTTCGGTATGGACTACAAAGGCTATCTGAGAAACGTGCCGGCAATCATGGCTGTGCCGGATTGAGCCAAAATCCTAGTATTTTCCCTAGGACGAGAGGGAATATCAGAGGGATATCCCCAACAACAAATCCTACTAAAATTCTAATAAAATTAAGTACCTATTGCCATTTCTCCATAAATGGTCCAAGCTAATCCCCAGGCACAAATAAGCCGACAGTAGATCGGAAGCCTTATCTGTAAATAGAAGTAGCAATCCTTATTGCTGTTCGAATGACCAAGGATGCATTAACAAATTTTGGAGGGTGGTGGTGAACGTGTTAGATAACCTGAAGGGCAGCCATGCCGAAATGCTTGATATCATCAGTGACCTGCGGGCAATGATGACCAAGGAGCAATTGAGTATTCGTCCCAATGCAATGACGACGCATAATTTGATTTGTGACCTCGCGGACAAGATGAAGGCACATATGTCGTCACAGGATAAATCGGTCTATCCCGGTCTCTTGATTCATCAGGATCCCAAGCTTAAATCGATGGCTTGGGGTTTCCTGAATGGACAGAAACCGATGAAAAAACAGTTCGACAGATATCATGCGAGATGGTTGAAAGACTGTGATTTCGAGTTCAGTGATGAGTTTATCGCTGAGACGATGGAGATCTTTGAAATGATCGAAGATCGTATCCAGCGGGAAGAGACGATACTGATTCCTACTCTGGAAAGTTCCGGCGTGATGGCGCAAGCTGTCTAAAAAACAGGAAACTAACCACAATAAAATAAGAAGATAGAGGGGGGATCGTGTGAAGCGATTTCCCCTTAACTATCTCTCTTGGGCTAGGACCTGTTTATCCTAATTCAAACAAGACAGGGTCTCGTTTGAATCGATCTGAGCGCTCCAGTAACTCTCTGTAGATCATCACTATTGCGACTTTGGCTGGTCAGGTAACAGGCTGGAGATGCGGATTCTAATCGCCGCCGCTTCAAGGTAGAATAGTGGGTTCTTGACGCCACGAATTAAATAAAAATGTCGGAACTGGCTATCATCGGCGGAACGGGGTTGGACAAGCTGCCCAATCTCGAGATTGTGCATAGAGAAGTTTGCCATACCCCCTATGGTGAGCCCTCGGCTCCTTTAACCCATGGCAGGTTGGATGGTAACGAACTCGTTTTCCTGCCCAGACATGGCGCTGACCACAGCATTCCACCTCATCGGGTCAACTACCGGGCAAATCTCTGGGCACTGAAACACGTGGGTGTTGAGAATGTCATCGGTGTGGCTGCCGTTGGTGGTATTGGAGAGTTGATGGCGCCGGGTCAGATAGTGATCCCTGATCAGATCATCGACTACACCTTTGGTCGCGAACATACCCTGTATGAGTCGGACCTGCCCCATGTCACCCATATCGATTTTACCGAACCCTATTGCCAATCCCTGCGTGAATTACTGTTGCAGGCGGGTGAAGACTGTGGTGTCAATCCGGTAGCCGGCGGTACCTACGGCGCTACCCAGGGTCCAAGATTGGAGACCGCTGCCGAGGTCAATCGCATGGAGAGAGATGGCTGCCATATCGTCGGCATGACAGGCATGCCCGAGGCCTCCCTCGCGAGGGAATTAAACCTCTGCTATGCATCCTGTGCAGTGGTGGCGAACTGGGCTGCCGGTCGAGGGGAAGAGGCGATCAGTATGAAGGAGATTGAGAAGAACCTTGTTCAGGGTATGGAACAGGTGAAGTCACTCCTGATGGCGCTGCTCCCATTGAATGGAAAGCAGACTGGATAGTGTTTGAGTAATTCTCTTGTTTTACGATATGAAGAGAATTAAAAAATCAATAAAAACAATAAGAAAAATATTATACTTAATGTTATTTGCAGCCTGCGCTGTGGGCGCACAAGACCGAGATCCCTATGCCATGGGCATGCAGGCGATGGAGGTCGGTGACTATGCTGAGGCCTACTGCCTCTGGCGACCACTGGCAATGCGTGGACACGCCGAGGCCGCCTACCATCTCGGCTGGCTCTTTGCGAATGGCAACGGTCTTAGGGTCAATATACCCAAAGCCATCTACTGGTGGGGGCAGGCTGCGAATCGACAACATAGTGAAGCGATGTTTGCACTGGCCTTGGCTTATACCCAAGGCGAACGGATCAAGAGAGATGAGCAACAGGCCATGCGCTGGTTTTTCAAGGCGGCGGTGAACGGTCACGAAGAGGCGAGGGAGATTTTAATCAATAAAATGCGTCACCAGGATAAGGCGGTTGAACCCTATCTTGCGGAGATCATGCAGCAGAAGTGGTCAGGCTTCGAAGTCAAAGTCAGCGCTGATCAGGTCAACTTGCGCGATGGGCCGGGGATAGACAAAGCTTCACTGGGTAAGGCTGAGCAGGGTGAACGGCTGTTTGTGGTGCATCGTGAAGGCAAATGGTTACAGGCCATCCGGCCGGAGAGTCTCGAATATGTCTGGATTGCTGAGTGGCTAACAGATTTGCAGCCTTAAGCCCAGAAAATCCCGGCAGACTTGATTGATATGATGTGAGAAGGCTGAATTAGAGTGTGTTAATATACGGGGGTCCAGACCTGCCGATACAGGGGGAGAAACAAGATGGCGGAAGATAAGAACGAAACAGGGGTAGAGGATTCCGAGAAAGCGGCATCCACCGGGGCCACAGTCAAAAAGAAAACAGCCAAGAAGAAGGTGGCTAAAAAGAAGGTCGCGAAAAAGAAAGTAGCCAAGAAAAAGGTGGCGAAGAAGATTGCGGCCAAGAAGGCAACCCCTGCAGAAAGCGCTCCGGCGCCGGTTACAAAACCAACCCCGGTTGAGAAAAAGCCTGAGCCTGCGAAGGCTGCGGCCCCGGCTGCTGCGGTAGCGTCCAGTAGTGCAGCACCTGCTGCCAAGGCTGAGACTTCCGAGGTGACACTGCAGGCAAAATTAACAAAACCAGATTATTCAGAGGAGAGTTCAATGTCCACGGCATCGAAGAGTGCGGGGGGATTTTGGGTCAAAGTCATATTCTGGCTGTTGATCATCGTGCTGGTATTTGTCTATATCCGCTCCCTGGCCAAAAACCCACCGGGAGAGAAGGCGGCTACAGAGTCAGAGGCTGTCACTCAACAGCAAGAGCAGGTCGCTGCACAAGAGGATGCCGCTGATGCAGAAGAGGGACAGATAAAGGACCTGGGTTCCATCTTCTCTTTCGGCAAGAAGCCTGAAGAAGCTGAAGCTCAGGACGAAGCGGCAGATGCAGGTGAACAAGCGCAGGCCGCCAGCGATGCAGCCGCTGGAGAGGATGAGGCAAAAGAAGAGAAGGGCTTTGGCTCGATCTTCTCTTTCGGCAAGAAAGCCGATGAAGCTGAAGTAGCTGAAGAAGCGCAGCAAGCTCAAGCGCCGGTCGAGGAGCAGCCAGCTGCAGCGGAGACTGCACAAGAGCAGGTCGCCGAGACAGAGGCAGAGCCTGAAACCGAAAAGCCCGGGATCAAAGAGCGTCTGGGTTCCATCTTCTCCTTCGGTAGTGATGCCGAAGAGGTAAAGGCAGATGACGCCGAAGTGACAGAAGGTTCGCAAACAGCAGAAGCCGCATCTGAAACTGTCGCAGGTGAAGCCGCTGCTCCAGCCTCAGATGGTGCCCCGGCAGATCCGACTGTAACAGGCATGCCTGCCGCCACTGCTGATGCGATGCGCGAACAGCACGCTGAGTCGGTCTCGAAGATACTGAAAGAGTTCGATGAGCTGCGCGAAGCCGCACAGGCCGAGATGGAGGCGACCCGCAACCGGATGCAGGCAGAGCGGGAGCTGATGGATGCCATGGCGCCTCCGCCGCCTCCTTCCTATCCCCAGGCATGGGGAGCGCCAGGCTACTATCCTTACGGGAATGCACCACAATACCCCTATCGAAATGCGCCTTATGGTCGATAGTAGTCGAGCAGGGTAAATGGCAAAAAAAACGGGCACTCAGTGCCCGTTTTTTATTCTGGCAGAAAGCCTATCTGAAAAAGATCAGTCCAGGTGGGCCAGTGCGGAATCGTAATCGGGCTCCTGCGCAATTTCAGGTACCAGCTCGGTATAGAGCACTTTATTACTTTCATCCAGCACCACAACCGCTCTGGCGGTAATGCCTGCAAGCGGACCGTCGGTGATCAGCACGCCGTAGTCTTTGGCGAAGTTGCGGCTGTGCATCATGGAGAGGGTCTCCACATTCTCGATACCCTCGGCGCTGCAGAAACGACCTTGTGCAAAGGGGAGGTCGGCAGAGATAACCAGTGCCACAGAGTTTGATTTGGCGGAGATCTCTTCGTTGAATTTTTTGGTGGAAGCGGCGCAGATACCGGTATCGAGGCTGGGGACGATGTTGAGCAGTTTCTTTTTGCCGGCATAGTTTGCCAGGCCCACATCAGCGAGATCGGCTTTGGTGAGTGAAAAGTCCGGCGCTTCAGAACCCACTGCGGGCAGATCGCCATTGGTATTGATCTCATTGCCTTCTAATGTAATTTTGGCCATTTTTTTATCCTGTTGTTGGGGAAATGAAATGAACGAAATCCCACCCGATTCTATAGCGACTATCCGCTTCCTAAAACCTATAGTCACTATTTGAATATACAAGTAGAGATGAGATCTTGCTGTTATGGCTTTGGACGCTTTATGTTGATACTAAGCTATAGCTGGGAAGATACAATCTGTATCTTCTGATCTCTTAGTGATTCATTCGATAAGACCGGCATTCAGTGAATATAAATACAACAAAAACAATCAAATAGGGAGTATATTTAAAGTAAATAGACATTAGTCGGCGGCCAGCCACATCCTCGCTTTCAGACCCAATGATGTTGTGTAGCCAACGGTAGTCGACCGAATCCGGTTCTGCTTGTCGAGGATATAGATGGTCGGCACGCCATTCACCCGCCAACGATCGGAGATGCGGCCATCGGCATCGGCGATTACCGGGAAGTTGAGTTTTTCCTGCTGCAGATATCCCAATAGTTCAGCCTCCTTTCCCGACTGCATGGCGATGGTCATGACCGAGTAGTCCTGCGAAAGCCTATCGATACTCTCCGAGGAGATGCCGCAGATCGGACACCAGGTGGCCCAGAAGTAGATCAACAAGGGCTTCTCTCTCTGATTTTCGAGAGAGAAGCGCTCACCTGTCAGGGTATTTCCCGTCAGGGGCGGCGCATCGCCTTCTATCGCATCCCAGGTCTGCCAGAGATGAATCAGATAGAGGGCAAGCAGAAGCAGGGCGCCTTCGACAATCCAGCGCAGCAGCCGCATCTGCCAGCGGTTGGCTGGGGTGGTTAGCGTTGTCATAGAGGTAAGGGATTGTTAATACTAAGTCGCGAAGTCTGAATTGGCGCTAATTAAACCAGACCGGCAAAGGGTTGTATTGTGATCTTGTCCCCAGGTTCGACCCCTGCACAGGTACTGTCTAACAGAATGAAACAGTTGCCGTGGCTCATGGAGGTGAGAATGCCAGAACCCTGCTGGCCGAGCCGGGTCACGCTGTAGCTACCGTCAGGCATCTGTCTCATCATACCTCTGAGAAACTCAAAACGTCCTGGACGCTTGCGGATCTCGACTTCACTCCGGGCCTGGATCGTCACTGGCTGATAGGCCTCTCCGCTGCTAAGGGTATGCAGGGCGGGCAGGACAAACTGATAGAAGGTCACCATCACGGCAACCGGGTTGCCGGGCAGGCCGAAGAAGATGGCGTCGTCCAGTTTACCGAAGGTGAGCGGGCGGCCAGGCTTCATGGCGATCTGCCAGAACTCGATCTCGCCCAGGGATTGGAGTATCGATTTGGTATAGTCCGCCTCGCCGACGGAGACGCCGCCGGATGAGACCACTACATCGGCCATCTCTGCTGCCTGGGTAAAGGCCTGTTTCAAAGCCCCGGGATCATCCTTCACCACGCCCAGGTCGATCAGTTCAACGCCAGCCCGTTTCAGCATGCCGTAGAGGGTGTAGCGATTACTGTCATAAAGCTCACCGGGTTTCAGTGCCTCACCCAGGGAGCGTAGCTCATCGCCGGTGGAGAAGAAGGCCACCTTGGGACGCCGTCTGACACGGATCTCGCCAAATCCCAGGGAGGCGAGTATGCCGAGATCGGCGGGGATCAGTTGCTTGCCACTCTCCAGTACAACCGAACCCTTGGCGATATCTTCCCCCGCCTGGCGGACATTCTGACCGGGACGTTGCTTGCCTTCGATGCGGATGCGTTCGGGTTCCTGCAGTGTTGTGGTCTGCTCCTGCATCACCACCGTATCTGTCCCCGCAGGCATGGGCGCCCCGGTCATGATGCGAACAGACTCACCGGGATGGCAGCGGCCATCGAAGGATTGTCCCGCATGGGTGGTACCGATGATCTTGAATTCT
>JBNKMQ010000292.1:0-2058 GCA_050293225.1 Sedimenticolaceae bacterium | reverse complement strand
AGGGTCATGGAGATCATGACACCGCTGCCGATGCGCATCTCGGTCAGGTCCTGCCACTGCTCCGGCAGATCGAGTCGTTTACCGATCACCTGCAAAACCCTTTCCGCCACCAGCAGGGACTCTTTCAGTCGATGCTGGTAGTAGTAGAAACGATAGAGGGCCACCAGCACCATCGGGTGCTCCGGCTCGAGGAAGTAGGCCCGCATCAGGGACTCTTCCGATGCCTCGGTGCCATACTCTTCTGCGGCCAGATCAAGACAACGTTTGGCTTCGGGGTCGATGGGCTCATCAAAGTAGAGCTCTTCGTTTTCAAACTCCAGCAGATCGATTGTCATGGTTCAGCCCGCCTCCGCTGTTTCGGTTTTTGGGGGTTCGCAGACCAGCTTGGCGTCGCAATGGTTGCACTCATCTTCCGGTTGTTCGCCGCCGGGGATACAGCCATGCACCCCCACCTCCTGTTCCAGCAGACGGATGCGTTCCAGTAGACAACCGATGGCGTCGGCCACCGGGTCAGGGATCAGGTGATGGTTGAGATCAAGCTCATGAATCCCATCGGTCATGCTGCGACTCGACTGCACCACCTTGCCAGGGATGCCCACAACCGTCTTGCCTGCAGGCACAGGGGTGATCACCACTGAGTTGGCGCCGACCCTAGCCTGCTCACCAATCTCGATGGGGCCGAGGATCTTGGCTCCCGCTCCCACCACGACCTTGTTGCCCAGGGTCGGATGACGTTTGCCCTTGTTCCATGAGACGCCGCCGAGGGTGACGCCGTGGTAGAGGGTCACGTCATCACCCACTTCGGCTGTCTCACCGATCACCACGCCGGCGCCATGGTCGATGAAGAAACGTCGACCAATGGTGGCCCCGGGGTGGATATCGATACTGGTCCAGACACGACCGATATAGGAGATCAACCGCGGCAGATAACGCAAGCCGTAGCGCCACAACCTATTCGCCATGCGGTAGAGCAGGATGGCGTGTACGCCGGGATAGGTGGTGATGATCTCGAAACGGGTACGTGCCGCCGGATCACGATCGAAGACACAGCGAACATCCTCACCCACCTGCCGCCAAAGCGATTGTGCTCTCTCGGGTGTCGCCTCTTCGACTAATGCTTCACTATTCATTACTGTTGAGTCCATTCCTGGTTACCGCTGTAGATTTCCAGATAGAAACGTCGCAGATCCTTGATCGCCGGCGGCTGCTTGGTCTGCATTGCATGACGTCGAACCAGTTGCAGCAGCGATTCCGCCTGTTCCCGATCCAGGGCCATGCCCATATCGGCATAGGCCTGGATCACCGCATGGCTGCCGGAGTGTTTACCGAGAACAAATTTATGATCCCGACCCAATTCCGCCGGATCGACGCCCTGATAATTGAGACGGTCCTTCATCAGACCATCCACGTGAATTCCTGCCTCGTGAGTAAAGACACCGGCCCCCACCAGGCTCTTCTGCCAGCTGACACTGCGGCCTGAGGCGAGCTCTACCAATTCTGACAAACCGGCATAGCGGGTCATGTCTATCTCATCTGCCTGGCCATAGAAACGGCGCAGTCCCATCACCACCTCTTCCAGGGGCGCATTCCCTGCCCGCTCACCGAGGCCGTGAACCGTGGTGTTGGCATGGGTGGCGCCGCCGCGAATGGCAGCCAGGGTGTTGGCGGTGGCAAGACCGAGATCGTCATGCGCGTGCATCTCGATCTCCATATCGGTGATGGAGCTGAGATCGCGTATCGCCTCATAGACCTGGAAGGGCTCCATGATGCCGACGGTATCGGCAAAGCGGAAACGCCTGGCACCGGCCTGCTCTGCCCGCTCGACCACCTGCCAGAGAAATTCGGGATCGGCGCGGGAGGCATCCTCACCACCGACACAGACTTGAAGACCCATCTCCAGGGCCTCAGCGATATGGGGTTCGATCTGCGCCAGAACCCAGTCACGGGAGCGACCGAGCTTCTTTTCGATCTGCTGATCAGAGACCGGCATGGAGAGATCGACCATCTGCACACCCAGATCGCGGCAGTGACCGATATCCTGACTGTGCATGCGACACC
>JBNKMQ010000291.1:0-11362 GCA_050293225.1 Sedimenticolaceae bacterium | reverse complement strand
CTTTTCTGCGCCCTGCTGAGATCAAGGTGCGTGATTTCTTCGGTGTGGGTGTCAATCTCGACAAGGGGGATATCCAGTTTTCACTGCTCGAGGAGTTGGGGGTGAAGCATGTCATTATGCGACTGCCGCTTTGGGATCTCGAGCGTATTCAGGATTACAAGGCTTTTGCGTCAAGACTTAAACAACAGAACTTAACTGTTCTATTTAATGTACTGCAGGATCGTGAACATATTGATGATCAACGATTACTCAAACAGGATCTCGAAAAGATATTTACAGTCTTTTCAGAGTTTTCTTCGGAGTTTCAGATTGGCAATGCAATAAATCGCTCCAAGTGGGGCTTTTTTAGCGCGGATGAATATCTTGATTTTTATGCTGTTGTCCAGGTCTTGCGGAATGAAAAATTCCCAGAGATTAAACTGATCGGTCCATCCGTCATCGATTTCGAATACCACTATACTTTGCGAGCCTTGTTTAATACTACACCGGTCAAATTCGATCGTATCTCCAGTCTGTTGTATGTGGATCGTCGTGGTTCGCCATATAACCGGCAGATGGGGGTATTCGATCTGCGCCGGAAAATAGCACTTCTGTATTCTATGTTGTTGTTATCGCCAAAGACTAAACACAAGAAATTGTACCTGACAGAAATGAACTGGCCGTTGAAGAATACGGCACCCTACGCGCCGACCAGTGAGTATGAATGTGTGACGCCAGAAGAGTATGCGGAGTACATGCGTCAGTATCACGAAATTGCGCTCAAAACGGGTTTGGTCACACGGGTCTACTGGCATCAGCTCATCGCGCCCGGCTATGGTCTGATTGATAACAGAGAGGGGAAGATAGAGAAATATCCTGCCTTCGATCTCTACAAAGAGATGTTGCGGAGTATGGATAAATAGGCACTGTTTAGTGCCTGTTTGTCGTTGCCTGCAACTATGTGTATCGGTTACGGCTAACGATCGATCTCAGTCATCAGTTTGTCTAAACAGCTCTTCAGGTAGTCGTCCTCAAGATCCGCTTGCGCATATACCAATCCACGTTTTCCATAGGGTCGCCTTTCAGCGCCTTCCTTGTAGCAGTTGATGTAGATGCCGTCTGAAGGCTTGACCTCTTCGGGTGGGGTATACACGAATATGCCGAGAATGGGTGTTTGTGTGGCGACTGCCAGATGATAGACGCCAGTGTCTGGCACAATGACAAAACGGACTTTTTGCAACAAATGTACAATGGAAGGAACAGATAGAGTCTTTACTGCAATAAACGGGATCTGCTTCTCCTTTAGAGAAGCTACGAGGTCGTCCTGCAGATACTCCTGGCCGGGGTTCTTCAGTATCAGCGGGGTGAGTCGGTATTTTTGCTGGCAGTATTCGATTAAGCGTGCGGTCTGTTCAGTGTCAGGTATTTTCTTGATATCTCCTGCACCCAATGAAACGATAAACATCTCTTTAAGATCGAGTTTGATTGTGGCAGCGATGTATTCAGCTTCACCTGTCGGCATGCTCTTTGTTTCAAGATCCACTCTGGGTCTTGTGTCCAGCGAAAGATTGTCCTGGGGGAAATACTTCAACACCTGCTGGCTGACCACAGAGAGATGGTGGGGGTTGGGATAATTTAACTTGTCAGTCTGAGCGGAGAGGCCGGTAACCTTGGCTCTGTCATTCGAAACAACGATCTTCTTCTCTGCGCGTGCCAGATTAAGGAATTGCCTGCTTGATGTCCCGCCATAAAGATCCATCGCAATATCAAACCTGTTGCTTAAGGCGAAAAGATATAATTTCACTTTTCCCAGGAGGTATTTTTTATAGTTGGATTTAGATCTGTTGACGACAAAAAAATTGTCAATATCAGGGCTTCCCTCAAGGGTCTCTTTTCCGATGGGATCGACGATGCAAGTTATTTTCGCCTCGGGATAAATCCTCCTGATTTCGCGAATGACCGGGGTTCTTGTCAGCATATCGCCAAGAATGCCTTGGTTTACGATGCATATTTTCATAGGTGCTACTTGAGGAAGATCAAATTCTCGTGAGATTCCCAGTCTTCGATTATCCTGTTAAGTTCATTCAGAATATTTTTCTCACCAACAAACTCTTTGTTGTTCATCGGTTCAAACATGACTGAAAAGTGATCTTTTATCTGATTCCAGAACTCTTCCGCCGTTACATTGGCTACCAGTTTGATATGGTCGGGATAGAACTCGGTAATAAGTACCTTCGTTTTCTCAAGCAGTTTTTGTGCGCCCTTCAGGGCGAAATATTCCGAGCCTTCAATATCCATGAAGAGCAGGTCGATACGTTCTGGTTGCAATAAACTGTCAAGAGCGACAGATTGGACGCGAACTTTTTTTGGCTTGTCATAAACAAAGGCTCTGTGTTGATGAACAGGAACTCTCTTCGATGCGCCACTGTTGGCTTCATTCATCATAAATTCTATATGGCCGGTTTTGTCGCTGGCTGCCAGATTGTATAGGTGGATGTTATTGCAAGCGTTTAATTTTATGTTTAGATCCAAAAGGTAATATGTTGCCGGGTTGGCTTCAAAGACGTGTAACTCAGAACATGCTTTTGAGATGGGTACAGACAGGGTGCCGATATGGCCGCCAACAATGACGCATACGGAGTCTTGGTCGATATATTCAAGAGCCCTGGTTATCTCTCCGGATCCGTAGTGACCTTTGGTCATGAGTTCCCTGGATACTCCAATGTCAGCCGGGTCCAAAACAAAGAGTCCTTGCTCAGTATCAAGCAATACCCCTTTAGCGAACTCTCCATAGTTGGAAGAAAATGTCTCCTTTCTCTCCAGGAGTTTTTCCAGGTGACGTTTGTCGAGCCTTGCGTGATTTATCTTCGACAGGAATTTTTTAAGTTGATGGTATGGCATTAGGTAACTTTAGTCTTCATCGCTTTTTATTAACTTCACTTGCTGCTGCTCTTTGGTCCATTTTCCCTGAGGCTTATCAATATACTGAAAATACTCATTGGTAAAGTTGCCCTGGTTGCAGGTTTGCTTGTAGTAGGTGGTGTCGAATGTCTGTCCGGCAAGCACATGATTGAACACACCGGGGCCTGTCAGTTCGTAGACATTCTCTATAGTGTTTTCCGAGATGTTCTTGCGGATGTGATCGATCATCTGTTGCAGCTGAGGGTTATCGGGAGCGCTGGCAATGAAGTAGTTGCTGATCTCGCCGGTCTTGATTCTCAGGTATAGGGCCTTGTGCTTGCTCTTGATGGTCCAACCGAGAGGCCAGATCAGATGAGCATCAATATCCATGTAGACGCCACCCTCAGTCTGTAAAACCAGAAGACGCCAGAAATCTGCCTGTGAAGCACCGATCTGGAGTTTTTTATAGGCACGATAGATCTCATCAGGATACGTACTCTTGATAAACTCCGCACGATCCTCAGTGACCATAAAACGGTATTCGAAGCTTGGTGCCATCAGGCGATTGAACAGATAGTTGATATAGACCGGTAATGTCACTTGGCCGGTGAAATTAGTCTGCCAAAGAATATGCGGTATCTGGTCATTATGTGAGAGGTTGATCAGTGGTTTGGATTTGGCGGGTAGAGTAAATCTCTTGTTCGGGAATAGATAGTGGAAGAGATAGCACAAAACCTTGGATAGATTGGCGACTAACTTGATGATTAAGCGAGTTACCTGGATCAGAGCGTTTTTTAAACTGGTCATTGGATGCCTAAGTTGTATACGTCAGATTGAATTCGCCAAAAGTCATAGTATGCGGGTCTTAAAGGTTCAACAGCAGACGCAGTTCTTCACCCACGCGAGTGCTGTTGAGCGAGGTAAAACAGACAGGCTCACCATCGCGAGAAGCTTCATGCCGACAACGCTTTTTCAGGCAAGGGGCGCAGTCGTAGTCAACCCGTAGGTTTTTCTGTTGCTGACCGAGGACGCCCGTGAGTCCTGGCTCAGTAGGGCCATATAATACCAGGGCAGGGACATCCATGGCTGCAGCCAAATGGGCCAGCCCCGTATCAACTGCGATGACTCCAGTTGCGCCGGCAATAACTGATGCCAGTTGTGTAAGATTCTGCTTGGGAAGCAGTTCAATGCCTCGCGCTGCGCTGGCAATTCTCTCTGCCCGCTCCATCTCCTGCTGATTTCCCCAGGGTAGCCGAACAGAGAACCCCATATCGACAACCTTTTTTGTCAATGCCAGCCACTCATCTTCCGGGTAGTGTTTGCTTTGCCAGGTCGTGCCATGCAGGAAGACAAGATAGGGATGTTGTTGATCGGTCTTTGCGAAATTGGATCTGTCTATGCCTGAGTCTGGTGGTGTATCCGGCATTGGATAGTCCAGGGCGCTGGCAAACAGTGCTCTTAATCGGGTGACAGCGTGCTGGTCTTTTGCAACACGGTGGGTCTGGTCGTAGGTCAGGGTTGCCAGTGATTCTCTGACTGAGGCTTTGTCAAAACCGGCTTTTCTTCCCCGTGCGCTACGAGTGATCAGGGCGCTTTTCAGGAGTCCCTGAGCATCGATCACCAGGTCGTACTCCTGACTGCGCAGCGCTCGGCGAAAGGTACTCCACTCACCGCTTTGGAGGGTTTTCACAAGCGATTTTCGCCATCGCCGGATTGCGACGGGAATCGTCTTGTCTACTGCCGGGTGCCACCCGGGCACCTCGACAAAGGCCTCTTCCGCCACCCAGTCAAATCTTATGCCGGGGATCGCGGCTGCCGCGTCGGTAACAGCGGGGAAGGTGTGGATCAGATCTCCCAGGGAGGAGGTCTTAATCAGCAGTACTTTCATGACAGCAGATCATCCAGGGCCTCGCTGACCATGTTGACGGGGAGTTCTTTCAGGCAGCGCAGGTGAACTAACGGGCACTCCCGCTTGAAGCAGGGACTGCAATCCAAGCCGAGACGGACGATTCGCTGTTTCTGGTTCAGGGGTGGGGTATATCCAGGATCAGTTGAACCATAGACAACCACCAGGGGGCGCTCGAGTGCTGCTGCGACGTGCATCAGACCGGAGTCGTTACTCACCACGGCATCTGCGAGGGACAAGAGGTCTACCGCTTCGGCCAGCTGGGTCTGTCCACTCAGATCCTTGCCCTGGTTGTCGATTGCTCGATTGATGGAGGCACAGATGGTCGCATCATTATTAGAGCCAAACAGCCAGACCTCCCAGCCCTTGTCGATATAGTGTTGCGCCAGCTCAGCATACTTCTTATCGGGCCACTGCTTGGCGGGGCCGAACTCGGCGCCGGGACAGAGAGCAAGGACCTTGGACTTGGGGTGATTCAGTTGAAATCTCTCTGCGGTTGTCGCGACTTGTTCCGGATCAACCACCAGGGCAGGGGGCTCTATGGTCGGTAGGGATCTGTCGTCGACATCCTGAGACAGGGCGACGAAGCGTTGTACCATCAGGGGCAGATGGTCTTTGTCCAGTTTACGAATATCATTCAAGAGTCCGTAGCGTTGCTCACCCACCCATCCTGTACGCAAAGGGATGCGAGCGAATAGAGGAATCAGTGCAGACTTCAATGTATTGGGTAACAGGATAGCCTGACTGTAGCCGTTCCGGCGCAAACTTTTTCCTATCCGCCAACGCTCACCGATCTGCAGTTGCCCGTGTCCCACAGGCATATCGATCTTTGCGCTGACCTCAGGCATGAGGTCGAGGATCGGTTTGCTCCAGGCAGGGGCGAGGACATCAATGACCGGTTCGGGGGATCGGCGCTTCAGGGACTTGAACAGGCTTTGTGCCATCACCATGTCACCGACCCAGGCAGGCCCGACTACGAGAATGCGAGGCTGACTCATGGTTTATGCGTCCTCGAAAGCACCGGACTCAACTTTTCAAACAGAATCGAATGTTGAATGACAACGGTGGATAGCATTGTTGCAGTAATTTCTGAGATCTTTCCATTCGTCATTCGTATGCTAAATCGAGGCACTGATTTAGGTATAGGTTTGGTTATAGAGATCATAGTAGACACCTTTCTGTTTCAGCAGGCTGTCATGATCCCCTTGCTCGATGATCCGCCCCCCATCCAGGACCAGTATCCGGTCGGCGTTCTCAATGGTAGAGAGTCTATGGGCAATGATCAGGGTGGTACGATCTTTTGTCACTGTCTCCAAGGCCTGTTGGATATAGCGCTCCGATTCATTATCCAGGGCAGATGTTGCCTCATCCAGAATCAGGATGGGGGCATCCTTGAGTATCGCTCTGGCGATGGCGAGGCGCTGGCGTTGGCCGCCGGAGAGGCGTACACCCTTCTCACCAATCTGGGTATCGAAGGCATCGGGCATCTTGTTGATGAACTCCGTGACATAGGCGGCATTGGCGGCCTCAAGGATCTCGTCGCGTGATCTGACCTGCATCTCGCCATAGGCGATATTGGCGGCGACGGTGTCATTGAAGAGGATCACTTCCTGACTGACCAGAGCGATATTTCTACGCAGTTCTCGCAGACTCATGTTCTGAATATCGATGCCGTCGATCAGGATCTGTCCCTTCTGCAGGTTATAGAACCTGGGCAACAGATTTGCGATGGTGCTCTTTCCACCGCCGGAGGGACCAACCAGGGCAATCCGCTCACCGGGATTGATGGTCAGCTCGATCTCACTTAGGGCCTCGTGTTCTGCGCCGGGATAGCGGAAGCTGACCTGTTTGAAGTCGATCTGTCCCTGTAATCTTTGCGCTTGTTGCGTGCCTTTATCTTCTTCGCTAGGCGTGTCGACCAGTTCAAAAACCGTTTGTGCGGCAGCCAGGCCAGGCTGCAGATGTTCGTTGACCCTTACCAGTCTTTTAACCGGGGACATCATCATCGCCATGGCGCCAAAATAGGAGACAAAAGCGCCAACGGTGAATTGATCCTGTAGGGATTGCAGGGAGGTATAGTAGATAACAGCAGCGAGTCCCAGGACCAGCAGAAACTGACCGATGGGCGAAGCGATGGCGGAGGCGGAGATTCGCTTCATCATGTAGCGGCGCACCCAGTTGGAGGTCTCTGTGAAACGCCCGGTTTCGTAATCCCTTCCGCCAAAAAGTTTGACCACCTTGTTTCCCTGAATGCCCTCTTCAAGGATATGGGTCAGCTCACCCATGGATGTCTGGATCGACTCGCTCAGCCTTCGCAGTCTTTTGCTGACGCTGTTGACTACCAGGCCGATAAGCGGTCCCAGAATGAGCAGAGAGAGAGTCAGTTTCCAGTCCAGGTAGAACATCCATGCCATCAATCCGAGTACCGCCAGGGTGTCACGTACGAGAATGATCAGGACATCGGTGGTGGCCGATGCCACCTGCTGAACATTAAAAGTGATCTTGGATAGGATGGTGCCGGTGGGATTGTCATCGTAATAGGAGGTAGGCAGGGTCATCAGCTTTTCGAACATCTGATTTCTCAGGTCCATGACCACTTTGTTCGCCACCCATTGGATGGCAATGGTGCTGCCGTAGGTGGCGATGCCGCGCAAGATGAAAAGTCCGATCAACGCCAGCGGCATCAGGCGGATGGTGGTTGGGTCCTTCTCTACAAAACTGCCGTCGAGAAGAGGTTTAAACAGCGCAGGCAGCGCAGGTTCAGTCAGGGCGAGAACGACAGTGAAGAGGATCGATACGATAAAGGTCGTTTTATAGGGGCGAACATAACCCAGTAAGCGAATATAGAGTTGTTTACTTGTCATTCTCGGTAATCTGTCTTGAAAAGCGGACGGGGCGGTGAGCAGAAGCGGTCTTTATCCCATCCAGCGGAGCTGGTAGGAGATTCTACGCTTCTCCCCCTCAATCTGCCAGACGGCTCATCTAAGCTGGTCGCAGTGCATATGCATGATAGTAGGAGACTTTTTATTGGTCACCATAGGGGTCTTGCATGCCACTGCGACGCTTGAAGCGTCGGTGTACCCAGAAATATTGTTCCGGATGCTGGTTGATCGCCTGCTCGATAATCTGGTTGATGGTCTTCGCGTCAGCTTCGGCATCCTGGGTGGGAAAGTTCTCAATCGCTGGTTGAATGACGAGGCGATAGCCGGCCTTGCCCGGCAGTCGAAAGCCGAAGAAGGGTAACACGGAGGCACCACTCACCTTGGCCAGGCGCGATGTGCCGAGGTTGGTGGCGGCGGGGACATTGAAAAATGGCACCAGGGCGCTGTTCTGTTCGTTGTAACTCTGGTCGGGGGCGTACCAGACGGCCATGCCCTTCTTTAGCGCCCGAGCCATCTGGCGTACATCGGTCTTGGTGATCGCAGCGGAGAAGTGCTGCTGCCTGTTTTTGTGGAAGGCGGATTCGATCACCGGGTTCTCATGGGGGCGATACATGACGGCAAAGGGGTGGTGCAGACTTAACAGTCGTCCACTCATCTCCAGGTCGGTAAAGTGGGCGCTGAGCAGGATGACGCCTTTTCCAGCCTCTTGGGCACGTTGCAGATGTTCGAGTCCTTCTATCTGACACAGCGGCCTGAGTTTTTTATCCCTGGCCCACCAGGCCATGCCAGTTGTTAAAAGGCCGATGCCGAGGGATTTGAAATGGGATTCCAATAGCGACTTACGTTGTGTCTCAGTCTGCTCTGGAAAACAGAGGGAGAGATTGACCTCAGCGATATGCCGCCTTCTGTCGCCTAGCTTCATGATGAGCTTGCCGAATTTTTCTCCGATACGCACTATCCAGCCAAACGGCAGCCAGCGACAGATCAACCAGAGTAGCCCCATTGCTATCTGGGTCGACCAATAGCGGGGAGCAAAGGGTGATTTATCGGATTTGGAAGACATCAGGATGGGGTTAAATGTACATTTGATAGCTACAGGAGTATAAGCGGATATGCTGCATAAGGCGACTGGCAGAGCAGGGAAGCTTTCCGCTGATGCCGAGAAGAAGTTCGAGATTGAACTTGGCTATTGGCGATGTTTGAATAGGAGGATTCCGGAGCAATAGAGCAGGTCGTTTGCAACTCTTCCGGATACTGGCTACCCAACAATGCGTTATCTCTATACAGCCCTTTTTACCTTATTGAGCCCTTTCTATCTGCTGAGAATCTATTGGCGGGGAATAAAGGCGCCCGCCTATCGCGACCGCTGGCTGGAGCGTTTCGGGATATTGCAGAGACAAGAGAGCGGACAGGGTATCTGGGTACACGCGGTCTCTGTCGGTGAGGTGGTGGCTATCGCCCAACTGGTCCGGCGACTGATGGATCGATTTCCTGAACTGCCTGTTCTCATCACCACGGCGACACCGACGGGGGCAGAGAGGGTGCAGGCGCTGTTTGGTGATGAGGTGGAGCATCGATATGCTCCCATCGACCTGCCCTGGGTGGTTCAGAGTTTCCTCAGGACCTTTCGACCCCGTCTCCTGGTACTGGTGGAGACAGAGATCTGGCCAAACCTGATCCACTACGCCAATCGAACCGATGTGCCGATACTGCTCGCCAATGCCAGGCTCTCCGCCCGTTCTGCACAGCGCTATCGACGTCTCGCCAGTTTGACCCGTGAGGCGTTGCGGCAGATTCGCGTGATTGCGCCTCAGTCCGAATCGGATGCTGAGAGATTTCTCACCCTGGGCGCGCAGCGGGATCGGGTTGTGGTGACGGGCAGCATCAAATTTGATATTCACCTTCCCGGCAGCCTGCGTGAACAGGCCGATGTGATGCGCAGGAATTGGGGTGCCCAGCGACCGGTATGGGTAGCCGCCAGTACCCATGAGGGTGAGGATGAACAGCTGTTGCAGGCCCACGCTGAGATCCTCAAGCAGATTCCTACAGCACTTATGGTTCTGGTTCCGCGTCACCCGGAGCGCTTCGATCGTGTGGCGGACCTGGTGGAGGAGCAGGGTTTTCAGTTGGTCAGGCGCAGTTCACAACAGCCTTGTAGTGAGACTACCTCGGTCTTTCTTGGTGACTCCATGGGGGAACTGACGCTCTTCATGGGGGCTTCTGATCTGGCCTTTATCGGTGGCAGCCTGGTACCCCACGGGGGACATAATATTCTTGAAGCGGCGGCCCAGGGGGTTGCGGTTCTGTTTGGCCCCCATATGTTCAACTTCGCAGAGATCAGCGAGCTCTACCTGCAGCAAAACGCCGCCGTTGAAGTCGCTTCCGCTGATGAGCTGGCGCGACAAGTGACAACATGGCTGAGTGATGCCAGTGAACGCAGCCGCATCGGTGAAGCCGGCAGAGCGCTGGTGGAGAAGAATCGGGGTGCCCTTGATCGTCTGACACACTTGGCTGAAGAGCTCTTGGAAGCCAATTCCGCCTGAATTCAGACTACCCTGTCTGCTCGATAGCTGAAAAAAAAGATCATCCATTATCCGCCGATTGACTAACTGGTACTTCGGGCCGCTCAGAAAGGGTGTTCTCATCGGGGCCAGGCCATTTTGACCGCCTTGGTTGGTCAGTCGCTGCGGGGAGAGTCTCTATATCCTGATCGACCGGCTTCATGCCCATGGTCTGGTACATGAGGTGGGGCTCATCGCCCACTCCTGTGGCGTCAAGTCGGCACCTGAACTACGTCGACAGCACACCTGTATCGTTACTGCGGATGGTCCTTCGCTGGCGCCGGATGAGCGGATTCCGCCAGTAAAACCTGTGGGTTGATCAGATACTGCAGCGTCGTCAGTTTGCTCTGATGCCGTAGGTCTAGATGGCGTCTCCAGGAATCCGTACCCATCCTTCCATGAGGATGCGCGCACTGCGGCTCATTACTACCTTCTCAACGATCCAGTTGCCGTTCTGCTCACTGGCGGCAGCCCCCACCTTGAGGGTGCCGGAAGGGTGGCCGAAGGTGACCGACTCCCGCTCGCCGCCACCGGCTGCCAGGTTAACCAGAGTCCCGGGGATGGCCGCTGCAGTACCGATGGCGACAGCGGCGGTTCCCATCATGGCGTGGTGGAGCTTGCCCATGGAGAGGGCGCGGACGTTGAGATCGATGTCGTTTGCTGAAATCTCTTTGCCGCTCGATGCTGTGTAGTTGGCCGGTGGGGAAACAAAGGCCACTTTGGGTGTGTGCTGGCGGGCGGCGGCCTCTTCCACCGTTTTGATCAGTCCCATCCTGATGGCGCCGTGGGCGCGGATGGTCTCGAAGCGTTGCAGGGCGGCCGGGTCTTCGTTGATGGCCTCTTGCAGCTCCGTGCCGGTATAGTCGATGTCGGCGGCGTTGAGGAAGATGGTGGGGATGCCGGCATTGATCATCGTTACCTGGAAGCTGCCGATGCCGGGCACCTCCAGCTCGTCCACCAGATTGCCAGTAGGGAACATGGCCTCGCTGGGGTCCACCGGGCTGATGAATTCGATCCTGACCTCGGCGGCGGGGAAGGTGACGCCGTCGAGTTCGAAATCGCCGGTCTCCTGCACCTGGCCGTCGGTGATCGGTACATGGGCGACGATGGTCTTTTCGATATTCTTCTGCCAG
>JBNKMQ010000290.1:0-4662 GCA_050293225.1 Sedimenticolaceae bacterium | reverse complement strand
AATCCGGAATTCCAGTCTGCACTGGTGCGGATTGCGATCTGGGCCTTCAGTATCGTCTACATCGGGCTGGGTGCATGGACAGACTACTACGATGTCAATGTCATACTCTACTATCTCCTGTTTGGCGGCTATTTGGTCTTTTTCATTTTAGCCCTGATGAGTATTTATGTCTGGCCGGTCATGAAGTTGCGTCCCTATGTGACTCTGGCTGTAGATATCAGTGCCAGCAGCATGGCGATCTTTCTCACGAAAGAGGCGATCAGTCCCTTCTATCTTCTGTATATCTGGATCTTCGTCTCTTACGGCACCCGCTACGGCAAGCATCTTTTGATGGCGGCTTCTCTGTTTAGCGTCATCGCCTACAATATCGTCTTGGTCTCACTGCAGCAGTGGCAAACGCATACATTCGAAGCCTTCTTTTTCCTGCTCTTGTTGGTGCTATTGCCCAGCTATCAATACAGTCTCCTGCGCCAGTTGCACTCAGCCAGGTTGGAGGCGGAGCGAGCCAATAAGGCAAGAGGGGATTTTCTCGCCACGATGACCCACGAACTGAGAACGCCATTGATCGGTATCATCGGTATGGGACGTTTGATGCAGGGGACGCCTCTGGATTCGGAGCAGAAAGAGTATCTCCATTCGATACTCTCATCGGCTCAATTATTACGTGCGCTGATTGGGGATATTCTCGATTTCTCCAAGATAGACTCCAACAAGCTGGAGTTGATCGATGAGACATTCGATATTCGACAGTTGGTAGGCAATGTCTCTTCATCATTGGCGGGTGAGGCACAGGAGAAGCAGCTGGAACTGCTCTGCTGGGTCGATCCGAAGGTCCCCAGGAAGTTAAAGGGTGACAATCTGCGTCTGTCGCAAATCCTGTTTAATCTATTGGGCAATGCCATCAAGTTCACCGACGAGGGTTTTGTCTCGTTAAAGATAAAATACGCCTCGGCCAATGCTGAGCAGGGACAGCCGCATGTCCTGTTTGAGATATCAGATACAGGCATCGGCATTCCACAAGAGAAGCGGGAAAAGATATTCGATATGTTCTGGCAGGGGGATGTTTCGAATAATCGCCGTTTTGGTGGGACAGGTATAGGTACTACTGTGGCGCGGGATCTTTGCACGCGTATGGGAGGCCAGATCAGCGTAGAGAGTGAGGTCGGTAAGGGAACGACATTTCTTGTAAGGTTGCCGATGCTGATGGATCAAGGAGTTGCTATTCCCGTAATGTCACCGCAACTGGAAGGAAAACGGATTTTGATCTACGAAACAGAACCAAAAAACATGGAACTGTCCATCAAGGTATCGGAAGAGCTTGGGATGAAACCTGTGCCGGTTGCTTCGGTTGAGATGCTTACGCCACTGCTTGATCAAAGATTTGATGTGATATTGATTTGTGATTCACTCCATGGATCTGGAACCAGTGCCGCTCTTTCCCGCATAGAACTCATGGATGGGAACCCCTTGGTCCTTATGGCCGGTTATCGAGGACGTACCGTTGGTCTGCCCGAGCCGGTTTTGAGGGTACTGATGAAGCCTTTTCTCGCTGACGATTTGGCTGAAGCCATTCTCGACCCACATCGGCAGAGTAACTCATTCAAACCCCCCTTTGCCGAGATACTTGGTCGAGAGGTGAGGGAGGGAACTGGAATACAGATACTCCTGGCGGAAGACAATGCCATTGCAGCAAAGGTTCTCTCTACGCTGTTAATTCAGCGGGGTCATTCCGTCCATATCACCAAGGATGGCAGCGAGGCTTTAGAGGCGACAAAAAACCGGACTTTCCACTTGGCGTTTATCGACCTTCGTATGCCGCGAATGGATGGCATAGAATTCACCCGTCTCTTTCGGCAGAGTGAAGCGGATGATCAACATCTACCGATCTACGCAATGACCGCCAACACGGCGGAAGATGCAATGGAGAATTGTCTGGCTGCCGGCATGGATGGCTTCCTCAATAAACCGGTCGAACCGGAGCAACTCGACGCGATTATTGAGCGACACACAGGATCGCTCTACTACAACTAGAAGAGGGTTCAGAGCCCCAGGTTCTTCCAAATGGCCTGGGTCACTGTCGCCTGATTCATTGTGTAGAAGTGCAGACCGGGAGCTCCTTTCTCTAAGAGTCGCTCACACAGCCGGGTGACGACATCGACACCATATTCCCGAATGCCTTCTAAATCATCTCCGAAGTCTTCCAGTCTCTTTCTCAGCCAGCGAGGTATTTCAGCTCCGCATCCGTCAGAAAAACGGGCCAGCTGGACGAGGTTAGTGATGGGCATAATGCCAGGAACGATGGGTATCTCTATACCTAGCTTTTGGCAATCTTCGATAAACCGAAGGTAGGCGTCGGGATTGTAGAAGTATTGAGTGATGGCGCTGTTTGCGCCTGCCTCTACCTTCTGCTTGAAGAAGCCGAGATCCTGTTTCGCACTCACAGCCTGGGGATGAACCTCCGGATAGGCTGCCACTTCGATATGGAAGTGGTCGCCATATTTCTCGCGGATCAATGCCACCAGTTGATTGGCGTTGGATAACTCGCCCAATTCACCAAGACCGACGCCGGAGGGGAGGTCTCCGCGCAGGGCGACCAATCGCTCTATACCCTGGTCTTTATAGCGCTCGACTATCTCAAGTATCTCTTCCCGGCTACTGCCAATGCAGGAGAGATGAGGTGCGGTCTCGATCTTCTCGCTACATAACCAATCCACGGTCTGGAAGGTGGTTTTCTGAGTGGAACCACCAGCGCCGTAGGTAACGGAGAAGAAGGCAGGGGAGAGTGCCTGCAGGGTCTTCACTGTCTGCTGCATCTTTTCGAAGCCTCTCTCCGTCTTGGGAGGGAAGAGCTCGAAGCTGAAGGCTGTTGTCTGTTGTTCAGTTTGCATGATGATCTTTACTTTGATCCCATTTTAGTGGGAGCGGAAATAGTCGGGAGGACTGAAATAGCCGTCGGCGACAGGCCAGTCCATTGGGAAACCCCGCTCTCTCTTTCTAACCAATCGGCGGCGGTTAAAAAGCGCTAGGGCTCATATGAACCCTAGTGCTGTATCGCCGGTCAGTAGCGGTAGTGATCCGGTTTGTAAGGTCCTTCGACCGGAACCCCGATGTAATCCGCTTGCTCCTGAGAGAGGGTGGTTAATTTGGCTCCAATCTTCTCCAAATGGAGTCGCGCAACCTCTTCATCCAGATGTTTTGGCAGGATATAGACCTTGTTCTCATACTTGCCCGGATTCGTGAAGAACTCAATCTGTGCCAACACCTGGTTGGAGAAGGAGTTGGACATCACGAAGCTGGGGTGGCCGGTGGCACAACCCAGATTCACTAGGCGTCCCTCAGCCAGCATGATGATGCGCTTGCCGTCGGGGAAGATTACGTGGTGCACCTGTGGCTTGATCTCCTCCCATTCATACTGCTTGATACCGGCGATGTCGATCTCATTGTCGAAGTGACCGATGTTGCAGACGATAGACTGGTCCTTCATGGCAGCCATATGGTCGTGGGTGATGATCTTGAAGTTGCCGGTGGTGGTGACAAAGATGTCTGCAATGGGAGCAGCGTCTTCCATGGTCACCACTCGATAGCCTTCCATTGCCGCCTGTAACGCACAGATAGGGTCGATCTCAGTGACCCAGACAGTGGCGCCGAGTCCACGCAGAGACTGGGCACAGCCCTTACCCACATCGCCATAACCGGCGACCAGGGCGATTTTACCGGCAATCATGACGTCGGTGGCACGCTTGATACCGTCGACCAGGGATTCGCGGCAACCGTAGAGGTTGTCGAACTTGGATTTGGTCACCGAGTCGTTGACGTTCATGGCCGGGAAGAGCAGGCTGCCTTCCTCCATCATCTGATAGAGACGATGCACGCCGGTGGTGGTCTCCTCGGTGACGCCTTTGATTGACTCCGCCATGCGGTGGTAGCGCTTCGGGTCTTCATCCAGGCTGCGTTTGAGTACGCCGAGGATGACTTTCCACTCATCTGCGTCATCATCCTTTGGCTCGGGTACTGAACCGGCATTGGCGAACTCGACCCCTTTGTGTACCAACAGGGTGGCATCTCCGCCATCGTCCAGAATCATGTTGGGCTCCTGACCCTCGGGCCAGTTGAGTACCTGCTCGGTACACCACCAGTACTCCTCCAGGGACTCGCCCTTCCAGGCGTAGACAGGAATTCCCTGGGCCGCGATGGCAGCAGCAGCGTGATCCTGGGTGGAGAAGATGTTGCAGGAGCACCAGCGAACCTGAGCGCCAAGGGCCACCAGGGTCTCGATCAGCACTGCGGTCTGAATGGTCATGTGCAGGGAGCCGGTGATGCGGGCACCCTTCAGGGGTTGTTCGGCAGCGTATTTTTCCCGAATCGCCATCAGACCCGGCATCTCGGTCTCGGCTATGGCGATTTCGCGGCGGCCGAAGTCGGCCAGAGAGATATCGGCGACTTTATAGTCGTTAAACTCACTCATGGTAATCATCTCCTGAATATCGTGAGTGAGCGCCGTTTTGCATATCTGCCCCCGACCGAGCCTGGCGGATCATTTGACCGTTGCAGCGCTCCTCGGCAGGGGAAAGTGTTAATTATGAATTATGAAAGTTGAATTGTGAATGGTTGGGTTGGCTATGCACACGATTTATTAAAAATCACGAGCGTAGCCAACCCATC
>JBNKMQ010000289.1:0-2903 GCA_050293225.1 Sedimenticolaceae bacterium | reverse complement strand
CGACAATGCACAGAAGTCGATGCTGGGCGGACAGATCCTGAAAGTCGCCATCGCCTTCGACCATTTGCTTGAGCAGGGTCTGGATGAAAATGCCGCCATTAAGACGCTGAAGGAAAACCCGGCTGCCTATGATCCGGTCCTCGTCGAAACCCTGGCCCTTGGCACTCTGCACCAAAAGCTGGAAGTCATGACGCTGCCGATCAGGGATTTGAAACCGGGGCTGATCCTCGACCAGCCGGTACAGACCGCCGCCGGCATGTTACTGATTGCCAAAGGCCAGACGTTGAGTCAGACCGTACTCATGCGGCTGCTGGCGGCAGAGGAGAGCGGTATCGTTTCAGGTCCCATCCGGGTATTCCGAATCACCCAGCTTTGAACCCTGCCACATCATGCAGAGGTGACAAACTTGCACCGCCTGCTCTCCCGTAAGCAGACGAGACGCATTCAGCGGGGGTTGGTCGCTAACACTTTGTCCTTTGCTAATAGTCCAGAGATTCAAAAAATATCGTGCGTTAATCCCATCTCTAAGCGGCCGGGTGAAATATTCGGGCTAGGCTTCAGCGGCCAGAGCTTCCGGCTGGGAGACGGGTAACCGCAGGATGAAAGTGGTCCCTTGACCCGTCTCGGTTTCGAAGAAGAGTTGGCCTTGGTGTTTACCCACTACGATATCCTGGGCGATGGCCAGGCCTTGACCGGTACCCTTGCCAACGTCTTTGGTGGTAAAGAAAGGATTGAAGACCGACTCACGCACCGACTCTGGAATACCCATACCGTTGTCTGTAACACGCACCTCCACAAAGCCATCCTGTAGCGAACTGGTGAGGGTAATCTTTCCTTTCTCCTCCTTCCTGGCATGTTCAATGGCGTGCGCCGCATTGACGATCAGATTCATCAGAACCTGCGAGATTTCACCACCCAGGCAAAGAACCTGCGGCAGATCAGGATCGAGCTCCAGCTCAGTCTCAGCGAGATATTTCCACTCGTTTTTGCTGACCGCTAAGGTATTTGTCACGATCATGTTGATATCCGCCGGCGCCATCTGCCGGGAACCGGGATGGGCGAACTCTTTCATGGCCAGAACGATTCGCGCTACCTGCTCGGCACCGGTGAGTGACTGCTCGATAGTCTTCGGCATCTCCTCCTTCAAATAGTCAAAATCCACCCCTTCCATGACCGCTTTGATCTTCTCCACCTGGGGTGTCAGCAGGCCGTTACTCTCCGCCTCATGCATCAATGTCTGGAAGTCCTCTAACAGTGAGTCAATATCCCTAAAGGCCTCTTGCATAAACCGCATGTTCTCGCTGACATATTGGATCGGGGTATTGATCTCGTGGGCAATGCCACCTGCCAGTTGCCCCACGGCCTCCATTTTGTGGGTCTGATTGAGCTGGCGTTCCAGCTGGCTGCGCTCCTCTTCGTTGCGCATGCGCTCGCTGATGTCATTGAAAGTGAGTACTGCGCCGGTTATCAGGCCCCTATCACGCAGCGCAGAGACAGAAAAGGTCACAGGAATCACCTGGCCGTCTTTGTGTAGCAGGTGCTGATCCTCCCCGCGACGTAACATACCGTCCCTCAAGGTCTGGTGCATCACACTATCTGCTTCAGACCCCGCTGTGGCCTGATCCAGCGAGACCAGTTCACGCCATGGCTTGCCGATCATCTCCTCCGCTTCCCAGCCTAGTATCCATTCACTCTCCTGGTTAACAAAGGTGATCACACCCTGGCGATCGACCACTACACAGCCCTCTCCCATGGTCTGGGTGATGCTACTGAGAAAGTCCTCCTGCTGTTTCAACCGATCACGGATCCCGGTCTGCAACTTCCATTGTCGACGCAGTTGACCGAGCAGGAAAGTGGAACTACCGGCCAGCAACAGGAAGCTGCCAAGGTGGGTGAACATGACCCCATACCGGTTGGTGGCCTGGGCTTCGTAGATCGGCCGGGCATTGACATCCACACTGATGCCACCACGCAGATCCCCCACCTTGATCCCCTCATAGCCATGACAAGGCAGGCAGTTCTTCTGTACGAAAACCGGCCCGATATAGCGAAAATGGGGAACACCTTGCTGGTCTTGCCGCTGGAATTGAAAGTCCTGCTGCTGGCTGAATCCGGCCAAAGACTTGATCTCCCAGGTATCCGCTTGATTGCTCGGGTTCATGGGCTTGGCCGAGACAGCACGGTAGCCAATATCCTCCACCACCTGACGCTTGAAAAGTTCAGGATCGCTCTTCATCAACAGCGGGTTGATTTTTGTCTGTAAGACCATCTGGTACATGATTCGGCCCCGCTCCAGCGCGATACCCCGCACTTCACCATCAAGCCTTTGCAAATTCCAGAACAGGGAGATCGCCACCAACAGCAACCAGAACAACACTATCGGCAGCCAGTAGTAGCGGCTCTGCAGCAGACGGACCAAATAAGCCTGGCTCACCATAATTTACCTCAAGGGATCAATACCAACTTTCCTTGGGTATGTCCCTCCTCAATGAGCCGATGCGCATCGGCGGCCTGAGCCAAGGGCATCGTCTGAGCCAGAGTTATTTTGAGCGCCCCGCTGTCGATGAATTCGGAGCAGTTACAGAGAATAGCGACCTGCTCTGCACGCGCCTGAGGTAGATCCCGCAGCATCGGTGTCAGCATCAGGGTAAAACCCATACGCAGATTGCGCAGCCTTGCCTCTTTCCAATCCATCTCGGGGCCTGGATCAAGCAGGGTCACCAGATCGCCATAGTGTGCCGTTGCCGGAATTGAACGCTTCAGCACATCGGGACCGACGGTATCCAAAACCACATCCGCTCCCTGGCCCTGGGTATGTTGCAGCACAGCTGCCACAAAGTCCTCATGCGGATAGTTGACCACGACATCGGCCCCGAGACTGCGCACGAACTCCGCCTTCTCAT
>JBNKMQ010000288.1:0-5945 GCA_050293225.1 Sedimenticolaceae bacterium | reverse complement strand
CCATTCCCCAATGCTTGTGCGAGAGTTGGTCGTCGTGGCCGCCATATTTGATGGTCAATGGTTCAGGCAGGAAACAGACCTCTTCGTGGGCGCAGAGTCTGAGCCAGAGATCATAGTCTTCACAGGCGGGAAGGGTCTCGTCGAACAGACCGTAATCATCGAACAACGACCGGTGTAGCATCACGGCGGAGGGAGATATGACACAGAGCGGCAGACAGCGCTGGAAGATTCTGCCACCGCTCTTGGCGTGTTTCTTCATGGCATTGACCCGTTTGCCGTTTCTAATCCAGATCTCCTCCGTGTGGCAGATTCTCAGGCCTGGGGATTGAATCAACGCATCCATCTGTTTTTCAAGTTTTTCGGGATGCCAGGCATCGTCAGAGTCAAGCAGGGCGATCCAGTCACCGGTTGCAGCCGAGATGCCGAGGTTTCTTGCACTACTGACCCCATTATTGACTTGCTTTAAGAGACGACACTGTGGATATTGGCGTTCAATCAGCGTGCTGCTACCATCCATTGAACCGTCATCCACAACAATCACCTCATCAGCGAGGCGAGTCTGGGAGAGTATAGAGTCGAGAGCCCTTGGCAAGGTCTCTATACGGTTAAAAGTGGGGATGATGACGGATATTTGCATGGGTTAAGCATAATAGGATCTGGATTCTGAATAAATATTTGAACTGTTTACATTTTTCGGTAGATAAATAGCCTATGATTGGACATGCCCTGATTGGAATGGTGAGTATTGGGGTATAAGGTTTACGATAAATTTCGGACTTGGCAATGGAATCTGCTATTTTTCTGAATACTCAAGATGTAATACTAAGGGGCATGGCTCCTGGGAGAGAGAGCAGAAGTGGGTTCAAGGCGATTTGATACGGATGCGGTTCTAACTAAACTCATCGACAAGGATCAGGGTGCTTTCGAGGCTTTCTACGAACGTTATCGAGGACGTGTCTATCGCTTCATTGTGAGACAGTACGGCACCAGCGAATTTGGTAAGGCCGCATACTACGCCTCATGGCGGCATCTTGTAATCTCCAGTAAATCAAGTAAGACCGGCAAAGAGCTTAAGCTCACTTTCTTACGCTTTCTCGGTCAGGCGAGTCAGGAGGCACCGAGCAACAAGCGAGTGGAGAGTCAGTCCAGCTATCTTCCTCGCAACCTTGAAGACGAAGGCAAATGGTCTGTGGTTTTTGTTGAAAAATTCAAACAGCTGCCTGATTCAATGAAAAAACGATTTCTGTTTAAACACGAAATCGGGCTCAGCGATGCCGCCATTGCCAAGATCCTGCACGATAAGAAGAGGCATATCGAGAAATCCATCGAGGAGGCCGAACGCATGCTCAGGTTCAGCATGGATGATGCTGGCTGTCCCTCTAGTATCGCGATGGATAAACTCTATCGGGACAGTCGGGTGGTTAAGCCCCCGGCAGCCTGGGATAAGGAGATACTCGACTCATTCACTATCTGGCTGAAACAGTCGGGCAGGACACCCAAGCCAAAGCATGATCAGGATGAAGGTCCCAAGGGTGGGCTGGGAGAGAAGATTGGTTCCTGGATGAAGCAGCTGAAAGGCAAGACATCTTCCAAAACCAGAGCTAAAGGGAAAAAGAGCAAATTCGCCATCTCAAATAGCTGAGCACTCATTTGTCTTATTGAATCGCAGCCTGCTCTCAAGCGGGCGCTTTCTGACACACTCCAGGTAGTGTAGAATCCCCGCTTTTTCCGCACCTGGAAGCAAAATGCAAGACATCAACCCGATCAACAACAAGATCGACGACTTGAAGGGCCGTGCCGCTGCCCTCAGGGGGTACCTTTGACTACGAGGGCAAAAAGGAGCGCCTGACCGAGGTATTGAGAGAGCTGGAAGATCCGGCGATCTGGAATGACCAGGAGCGGGCCCAGGCGATGGGTCGTGAACGCGCCTCCCTGGAAAACGTGGTGCTGACCCTGGAAACCCTCTTCTCTGGACTCGACGATACCAAAGATCTCCTCGAAATGGCTGTGGAGGAGGGTGACGAAAGCGCCGTATCTTCGATTGAAGAAGACCTTGCCGGGTTTGAGAAACAGGTGGGGGATCTCGAATTCCGCCGCATGTTCGCCGGCGAGACAGACCACTGCAACGCCTTCCTCGATATCCAGGCCGGATCCGGTGGTACAGAGGCCCAGGATTGGGCGGAGATGCTGCTTCGCATGTATCTGCGCTGGGGCGAGGCGAGGGGCTTCAAGACTGAGCTGATCGAGGTCTCCCCCGGTGATGTGGCAGGCATCAAGAGTGCTACCATCCGTTATGAGGGTGAGTATGCTTTCGGCTGGTTACGAACCGAGACCGGGGTGCATCGCCTGGTGAGAAAATCTCCTTTCGATTCGGGTAACCGCCGCCACACCTCTTTTGCCGCTGTTTTTGCCTCGCCGGAGATCGACGACTCCATTGAGGTGGAGATCAATCCGGCTGACCTGCGTATCGATGTCTATCGCGCCAGCGGCGCCGGTGGCCAGCACGTCAACCGGACAGAGTCAGCGGTACGAATTACGCATAATCCCAGCGGCATCGTGGTGCAGTGTCAGAACGACCGCTCCCAGCACAAGAATAAGGCCACTGCCATGAAGCAGTTGAAGGCCAAGCTGTATGAACTGGAGATCCAGAAGCGCAGCGCTTCGCAGCAGGAGGTGGAAGAGAGCAAATCCGACATCGGCTGGGGCAGCCAGATTAGATCCTATGTTCTCGATGCCTCACGGATTAAGGACTTGCGTACGGGCGTGGAGACCGGCAATACTCAGGCTGTCCTCGATGGCGGCCTCGATATGTTTATCGAAGCGAGCCTCAAGAGTGGGCTTTGAGGCTTTTTATATAACGCAAAGGACGCAATGAAACGCAAAGATCGCAAAGTTATTTAATGTTGGTTTTAGAATTTACAGATCGATAATTAAATATCCATTGCGTACTTTGCGTTTCATTGCGCTCTCTGCGTTATAAACATTCTTACTCTAGATACAAAGTGCATATGAACGATCAGACAGACGAAAACAAACTCATCGCCCTGCGTCGAGAGAAGCTGCAGCAGCTGCGCGACAAAGGCAATGCCTTTCCCAACGACTTTCGTCGCAACACCATGGCGGGGGAGCTACATGCCGAGTATGACGAGAAGAGTGATGAGGCGCTTGAGTCCATGGGACTGAGAGTCAGCCTGGCCGGACGCATGATGAGTCGCCGGGTGATGGGCAAGGCGAGTTTTGCCCACCTGCAGGATATGTCGGGCAGGATGCAGCTCTTCGTTCAGCGCGACTCGCTGGAAGAGGGGGTCTACAACACTGAATTCAAGAAGTGGGACATCGGCGACATCATCGGTGCCGAGGGTGTGCTGTTCAAGACCAAGACCGGTGAGCTGTCTGTCAAGGTGGATAAGATCCGTCTGTTGACCAAGGCGTTGCGGCCGCTGCCGGAGAAGTTCCACGGCCTGTCGGATCAGGAGCAGCGTTATCGTCAACGATATGTCGATCTGATCATGAACGAGTCGGCTCGCGATACCTTTCGTATGCGCACGCGCATTATCCAGTTCATCCGCCAGTTTCTCGATAGTAAGAACTTCATGGAGGTTGAGACCCCTATGATGCAGGTGATTCCCGGTGGCGCCACGGCGCGTCCCTTCATCACCCGACACAACGCTCTGGATATGGAGATGTTCCTGCGTATCGCACCGGAACTCTATCTCAAGCGGCTGGTGGTGGGCGGTTTCGAAAGGGTCTATGAGATTAACCGCAACTTCCGCAACGAAGGGCTCTCAACCCGCCACAATCCCGAGTTCACCATGCTCGAGTTCTACGAGGCCTATACCGATTACAACGGCCTCATGGATCTGACCGAGGAGATGCTGCGCAATCTCTGTGAGTCCGTTCTCGGCACGACCCAGGTGACCTACCAGGGTGAAAGCTACGACTTTGGCAGTCCTTTTCAGCGCATGAGCGTGAAGGAATCGATCCTCCACTTCAATCCCGATATTAAGGCGCAGCAGCTGGACGATCTCGATCAGGCCAGGGCCATCGCTGAGGGCTTGCAGATTCCTCTGAAGGATAGCTATGGCCTGGGCAAGGTGCAGATCGAGATCTTCGAGAAGACGGTGGAGCATCGGTTGATGAATCCCACCTTCATCACCGCCTACCCAACCGAGGTTTCACCCCTGGCACGTCGCAGTGACGATGATCCCTTCGTCACTGATCGTTTTGAGTTCTTTGTCGGTGGTCGCGAGATCGCCAACGGTTTCTCTGAGCTTAATGACGCCGAAGATCAGGCGGAGCGTTTCCGCAAGCAGGTGGAGGAGAAAGAGGCCGGTGACGACGAGGCGATGCACTACGATGACGACTATGTGCGTGCCCTGGAACACGGTATGCCGCCGACTGCGGGTGAGGGCATAGGTATAGATCGACTGGTGATGTTGTTGACCGACTCGCCTTCCATTCGAGACGTGCTCCTCTTTCCTCATATGCGACCAGAGGGTTAAGGCGCAGAGTTGCCGGCGTACTCTACCCGGTTTTTCCCCCGCTGCTTTGCCCTGTAGAGGGCATCGTCAGCCTGGCGGATGAATGTGGAGAGACCGTCACTGCCATCCCATCTGGCCACCCCCATACTGGCAGTTACCTGTTTGCCCGAGAGACAGTCGCAGTCAAAGGTGGAGATGCGTTCGATCAGGCGCTGGGCGATTGCTCGGGCATCGCTCAGGTCGGTGTCCACCAGCGCGACAATAAACTCCTCTCCACCATAACGACCGGCAAAGTCACTGGAGCGCACCACTTCGTCGATCTGAGAGGCGATGCATTCCAACACACTATCTCCCACGATATGGCCGAAGTTGTCGTTGATCGCCTTGAAATTATCCAGATCGATCATCAACAGTGAGAGGGGAGAACCTGAGCGTCCGCTTCGATTCATCTCCTGTTCGAGACGCTCATTGAAACAGCGATGGTTATACAAACCGGTCAGGCCGTCTCGCTCAGAGCGCTCCTTGTAGTACTCTTTTAGTTGATGAATCTCATTTGTCTGTTGCTTGATTAGGCTATTCAGCTTGCGTGAGCCGTAGACGATTCCAAGATAGAGTAGAATTTCGATGATGATGAATCCGACCAGAGCGTAGATCAGATTGACTTTGAACTGTTCCTCATGGGCTGCCACTTCATCGCTGACATCGGTCAACATGACAACCATACCTGCCTGCTGCCGATTGAGGTCTACTGTCCCCTTGTAGTCGTAGTGTGGGAAATGGGTCACCGCGTACTGTTTGCCCCGGTGCTCCAGGGTGAAAGTCCTCAGTAGAGTTCGGTATTGTTCAAATTGCTCGCAATTGTCAACGATCTCACTTACCTGCGGGCTGGATATTGCCTCCACATAACAGGGAGAAGTATCAGAAAGTTTGAAGATCTTCTTCTTGATTGAATCGGGCCACATGGTGGCGTGAATCAGGTCCTGCCTGATAAGCACCATGACTCCGGCCCCGGTACGATGGCTGATCTTTTCCAGAACAGTCTGATACGAGGTACCTACCTCCAGTACGCCGATCAGTTCTCTATTGCCAGATTCGGCTTCTGTCCAGACGGGTGTGACACCACGCAGTCCGGCATAGACTCGGCCCACTTCGAATCCTGTTTTGGCTTTTTGTTCTCGGTAGCTGTCGATAATGATGTGACGTATGTCATCCATGCGATCACCGAATTTTGCCGGCTGATGAATCCGCAGGAAACTGAGTGAGCCGGGTCCCAGATGAAAATGGAGTTGTCGGGCGCCATACTCATTCATCAGTTTTAGCCAACTGGGTGAAATCAGGTCGTACAGCGCCTGACGGGCTTTGGCCGACTTTTCTGATCCGGCTCCGCCTCCCTCAAGGGAGACCGCCTGCTTGCCGGCGAGAAACAGATCCTGTACTTGTTTCTGTTCTGCGACATAGGCGGAG
>JBNKMQ010000287.1:0-1657 GCA_050293225.1 Sedimenticolaceae bacterium | reverse complement strand
TGACCTCCTGATCGATGGTTTCCCCTCCAGCAAAACCCTGTTACCGGAGAAGGAACCCGCGCCTGTAGTGCAACTTTTTACCGAACCCACAAAGCCTGAGGGGCGGAAAAATCCCCAGAAGAGCGAAAAAATCCAGGAGTGCCTAAAGACGCCGAATAATCGACCAACCCCGTCGATCCCGCTCTATCGCCCTGAGCCTCCCAAGAAGTTCAAAGAGCCGCGGTCACTGTCACCCTTCGCCATCGCCAACCTCATTCTGTTGATGCTGGCGTTGCTCGGAGGTGGCTATCTCTATCTTTACTGGGATAAGGGACACGAAGCGACGACACCGGTAACGGCTACAGCAAAGACCGTCACTGAAGCTGACAATAGAACAGCTTCAGAAAAAACCACATCACCGAAATCCGTCGAGAGTAAAAGTGGCCAACCGGCACAACCGCAGTCTGCTGGTGTTAGCGCCGAAGCGGATACAGCCGCATCTGTTCCCTCTCCAAGCAACGATTCCCCATCCACCCTACTGACGGATGAAGAGGCTCGGGTGCAGGCGGAACTGACACTGCGCCAACGTGCAGAAGAGGAGTTTAAACAGCGCTTGCAAAAGGTTGATCAGGGTGATGCAGGACCGACACTGCCGGTCGAATCTGTAAACAGTACTAATGAGGCAGTGGCAACTGAGCCACCTCCCACACTCCCAGCTGTAGATTTAATCTCCGGGTCTGTATCAATGGATCAAGCTGACTACCCAGAAGATACGCTTGCTCTTGATCCGATGACAGAGAAGCCCATCCAGCCCACAGCTTCATCCACTGAGTAATCTACTCAGCCTCTGTGCCCTGCATGAAGATGCTCGCATGCAGGGGCCAGCCCGACTCATCGAGCACGAGCACGGTCCACTTTCCGGTAACCCCCGGATACAAAGTTTTCCTCGAGTAGACTCGCCATCGGGGCCCTCCCACCTTAAACTCCAGCTCGCCCATGAATTGGCCTTCAAACTCCCAGCGGTGCTTGACGGCCCTTCCCTGCAAATTTCTCAAGTCGGTAAAAAAGTAGATTTCATCCTGATCCTTACCAACGCTCACCAACTGATCCACCGGCTCCCGGTTGACGACACCGGAGGTAAAGATCGCACGTGCAACATAGGCATCCGGCACAGGTGACTCGGTCAGCTCTTCGGCCTGCGCAGCGCAGACGAATAGACAAACCATAGCCATCAGCGACTGCCACAATGCCGCTTTTCTCTGTTGTTGATTGAGCATGTTTCTCCTTCCCAAAAGGTTGTTCGTTACTCTTTTAACCTAACCCACCTTATAACAAGGCTCTGAAGTTGCTAGAGAAGATCAGGCCTCCTCACCTTATCAGCGCCGAAGCACTCTCAGCCACTGCCAAAAATTGAGCAGTCCGGCAAGAGACGCTGCCAGATACGTCAGCGCGGCAGCTCTCAGAATGCGCTTGGCCTCAGCATGTTGCTCTGGCGTCAGATAGCCCGATTTAAGCAGCGGCAACGCCTTCCTGAAACTGGCATCGAGTTCTACAGGCAGAGTGATTGCCTGTACCACCACATTCGAGCCAAGCACCAGAAATGCAGCCAGGACACTGACCATTCCCACCGACGGCGCCCGTGTTGCCATAGTCATCACAGGCGCAGCGAACAGCAGGA
>JBNKMQ010000286.1:0-33102 GCA_050293225.1 Sedimenticolaceae bacterium | reverse complement strand
ACAGAGTACTCCCAGACGAATACGACATGCGCATACACTTGAAGACCCTCGGCTGCCGCCTGAACGAGGCAGAGCTGGAGACCTGGAGCCGGGAGTTCCAGGCCCAGGGCCATCGCATGACCGACACGCCGGACGACGCGGATCTTTTAGTGATAAACACCTGCGCCGTAACACAAGAGGCCGTACGAAAATCCCGCAAACTGCTGAACCGTACGGGACGCCAGAATCCCAATGCCCGATTGGTGGTAAGCGGCTGTTACGCCTCCCTCGATCCCAGCGCCACCGCAGAGGCTGAAGGGGTCGACCTGGTGATCGACAACCGGGACAAGGATCGCCTGGTGGAGATCGTCAGTCGGGAACTCCAGTGGGAGACCATGCCCCTCTCCGCCCAGGAACCCGACGCCACCGGCCTGCTGGAACGGGGACGTCAACGGGCCTTCATCAAGGTGCAGGACGGTTGCCGCTACCGCTGTACCTTCTGCATCGTCACCCTCGCCCGGGGCGAAGAGCGCAGCCGTCCGGCAAAGGAGATCATCGACGAGATCAACCAGCTGCATAGCGAAGGCATCCAGGAGGTGGTCCTCACCGGCGTGCATATCGGTGGTTACGGCAGTGACATCGACAGCGACCTCTCCAGCCTGATCCGTCAGGTACTGGCGGAGACCGACATCCCCCGCCTGCGCATCGGCTCCATCGAGCCCTGGGATCTGCCCGAGACCTTCTGGGAACTATTCAGCAATCCCCGCTTCATGCCCCACCTGCACCTGCCGCTGCAGAGCGGTGCCGATAGCGTCCTGCGACGCATGGCGCGAAGATGTCGAACGGATGAATATAGAACACTGATCAAACAGGCCAGAGCGTCGGTGAAGGATTTCAATGTCACCACCGACATCATCGTCGGCTTTCCCGGCGAGACTGAAGCGGAGTGGCAACAGACCCTCGACTTTGTCGAAGAGATCGGCTTTGGCCATCTGCATATCTTTGCCTACTCTCCTCGCCAGGGAACCAAAGCCGCTAGTCTGCCCGAGCCAATTAGCCGGGATATCAAGCGCCAGCGCAGCGAAGAACTACACACGCTGGCTATGCGAATGAGACATGAGGTGATGCAGGCCTACCTTGGCAGAACACTACCTGTCCTGATCGAAGCAAAAACCGATCAGGAATGGCAAGGCTATTCACCCAGTTACCTACGTCTTTCAGTGACTCACGAAGCAAACACAAATCTTGAAAATCGTATCGTGGAAGTCAACATTACTGGCCTGTCAACGGATGGTGAACGGCTTCTGGGGAGAACGACTGGCCAATAAAACTGGCTCCACTGCAACAAAAACCGTGAAGTCCGTCATGCTAAGATAGCCAAAGCATCCGAAATACCACGCCCATCAAACGACTAACTAAACCGCGTATATAAAGGATTTCTTAACAATTTCCAGGTAGTTAGTTAAAAATCGGTATCAAAATCCTGCGCCCACAGCCGTCAGGATTTTTCACTCACCCTATATCACTCCATCTTATTGGATATTGTTATATACCCCTACCTCTTGTAGGCTTAAAACGTTTCCCAGATGGCCTCTCTAGAGCTAAATACTTGAGGATCAGATCCATGAAAACCTTCAACTCCATCATCAAATTCCTCGCTATCATGGCCACAACCCTGATGCTTTCCGCCTGCGGTGGCGGTGGCGGTGACAACAGTCTCGGCGGTGGCACAAATGTACCAACAGCCGGCGTCAGTATCACGACGACCAATGCAAAGCAGGTGGGCGCTGCCGCAGTGGGTTCGGCCAATACTGTGCAGGGTGCAGCCTCCGGAGCCAGTGCGCTTACAGGGGGATCGGTAGATACCGCTGAAGGAAACTTTAACTACACCGGGTTTATCGTCGACCAACTAACTAATCTGTTGGCGCAAGATGCACTACTGAGCAGCGGCCTGACAGGCGTTGCCATAACGGACTATTTACCCTGTACGAACAATGGGATTAACAGCGGTGGGATTAACATCACCGGCAACGTCTCTGTATCAGGGCAACTGAATCCAGGCGACTCTCTCACGCTTACATTCTCGACCTGCAATGATAACGGCGTTGTACTCACTGGGACTATGTCAATCACCTTCACCCAGATCAGTGCAGCCTTTGACGGCTATCCCCCATACACTTTGGGCATAACCGTTCAGCTCACCAATTTCTCTGTCAGCGCGGGCGGCCTTGTGATCACCAGCAACGGCGACATCGCTATGTTGATGGAGGAAGATTCATCAGGCAATGAGACATTCCAGCTTTCCGGTAGCTCTCTCATTGCAGCTTCTGGTGCATATTCTGAGGTAATAACCAACTACGCCTACAATTTCCAGTACAGCGCTTCTGGCGCTTACAGCGCGACCATGCAAGGGACCCTGGCTACCACGCAGATCAATGGATCCATCTCTTACACCACTATCACCCCCTTTACTGGAAACGACTATGTCGGTACCAGCAATCCAACTGCAGGCGAACTGCATATCACAACCAGTGCAGACAACTCCCAAGCCTGGTTGATCGCTCAAGCCGACGGTAACAGCGTTGTTATCGACATAGATACAGATGGCGATAATGTGGTCGACAATACTGTCTATACCACCTGGACAGAGATGGAGAACCTCTGATTTCGTCCATTGGGTTATGTGCCAGACAAGATAGCTATTCGTTCAACAGGTTGGTTGTTGCTGTTGCTACTTATGCAACCATTGGCGGTATCTGCCGAGAAGTATAACAACAGCATCAACCTTAACCTGGGAGTGACAGCGCTGGACTTCGACTACGAAGAGTTCAGTGATCTGGAGAAAAGCCTGAACCGGGAGCAGGGATGGCTCCCGGGCACCTCGTTGGGGTTGAACTATGAATCTCAAACAAGCCTGATCCTTGACGCTCGCCTGCGCTGGCTTTCAGGAACCGCTGACTACAGCTCCCCAGTAGCTGATTCAAACACTGACGAAGAGATCCTTGATCTCTCGCTGGCTGTCAGGATACCTCTGCATGAAACCCCGCAAAACAACCTGTATCTGAGCGCAGGCGGTGGTTACCGTAAATGGTGGCGCAACATCCGCTCGACTCAGACCGCTTTTGGACTGGATGAAGTCTATCGCTGGAAATATCTCTCAATTGGCTTCAAAGGTGAACACCTCTACGGCCCAAAAACTGCCATATCCGGAGAGATAAATTTAAGAAGAACCATCAACCCGGAGATGTCGGTGGATTTCCAACAAACCTTTGACGATGCAAATCTATCTCTAAAGGAAAAAAATGGCTTTCATCTCAGTTTTGGATTGACGCAGTCACTGAGTCGCAATCTCTCAATAGAGGTTTCACCCTGGTTTGAGTATTGGGCGCTTGGCCGCAGTGACAATAAAAATCTGACTAGCAATGGGGTGGTTGTCGGCAGCGTGTTTGAGCCTCGTAGTGAAACACATAATTGGGGTATAGATTTCAACCTGCAGTGGAGATTCAATCTCAACAACTAAACATACAGCGCTGATGATCAGAGTCCCTCAATCATCGCAGCCTTCTGCTTCTCTTCCAGATCATTAGCCAGATAGCTAATTGAAATACCCAGTTTCCGAGTCCACTCCAGTTCGATTCTCCATGGCCGCTCTGGATTTGACCAAATTAACTTGAGTATCCCTTCCCCTCTACGGATTGCACTAATTTTCGAGGCCTTGGTACGTGCGTAACCAGGATAGTGGCTATGGTCAAGATATGCGCCATATTTCGACTCTAATCTTTTATGCAGATCCTTAAAAGTTGCTTGGTTAACAGGCTCATAATTATGCACAACCTTGTAGATCTTTCCCTGGAATGCCATGACATAGGTATGCTCGCGACCTTCCCGATAGACAACTGCGGAACGTTCACCCTGCTGCTGAGAGGGCATCCCCGTAGGATACTGCTGCATTAGCTGCTGAATATCGCCACCGAGACAGTAGTGACCGAAAACCTTCTTCATACAGCCTTCATCCGAGCGAGACACCCCTGATATCCCAATCAGGAGGAGCACAAACAGTAATCTTGCACCGGGTCTAGGCATTATGATCTCCTGATTCTCTATCTGTTATCTCCTGACAGCAGACCCTGCACGTAGCCGGCCAACTGCCGATAGTGGCTGCCCTTCCAATAGATCTTTGCGCAATCACTGCAGCGCCAGAATTCAGTATAGAGTTGACTGACCCTTTTGGGCACTAGGGATACCACCTGTTCTCGCTCTATGCTGCTGAGCCGGCCATTACAGGCCATACAGCGGGTAAAGGGCTTTGCACTGCGAAAGAGGTCGAGGCGATCCAGCACTTCAGCAAGTTGCGCCTTGGGTTCCAGCGCATGGATAAAACAGCCGTGGCTGATCTCCCGCCGCATCAGCAGGGCGCGATCACGGGTCAACAGGATCCGTCTCTCGGCCAGGGAGATCTCCATCAGGCGATCATCACCGACATCGTTGAAAAAGAGGCTATCGAAGCCGAACAGACGTAGATACCTGGCCAGTCCGCCGAGGTGGGCATCGGCGATGAAGCGGGTATTTCTCAGGGGCTTGGGACGCAGTCGCAGCAGTGGCGTCACATCCAGGCTTTCGAACATGGGATAGACGCTGATCCGATCCCCATCTTGCGGTCGATAGGAGAGATCCACCGACCGGCCATTGACCAGGATGACCTCCACCTCAGTGTGGGGCACCCCCAGGCTCTCGATCAGGTGCTTGACGCTCTGATCCGGCCTGAGGGGAGTGTCGATGGCGCGCTTGCGCTGCCCGGCAGGAATAAAATCGTTTAGCTCTTCATACAACCGCAGGCTGACCCGCGCCATGGGGATCAGTAGTCGAATTCCGCCCATACCGGGCAGTGGTCGGAGGGCTTCTGCATCGAGCGGATGTCGTAGGCGATGCCTACATCGGTACAGCAATCGACCAGGGGCGCCGTCGCCAGCATCAGGTCGATGCGCAGTCCCCGCTTGGGCTCCCGCTCGAAACCCCGGCTGCGATAGTCAAACCAGCTGAACTCGTCGTCCACCGCTGGCTTCAGCGCCCGGTAGCAATCCTTCAGCCCCCAGTCGGTCAGTGCCTGCAGCCACTCGCGCTCCTCCGGCAGGAAGCTGCACTTACCGGTCCTGAGCCAGCGTTTGGCATTGTCCTCACCGATACCTATGTCGATATCCTGAGGAGCGATGTTCATGTCGCCGATCACCAGCAGGGGTTGCGAGGGATCATATTCGCTCTGTAGCAGATCGAGCAGATCGGCATAGAACTTCCGCTTGGCGGGAAACTTGATTTCATGCTCCCGACTCTCCCCCTGCGGGAAGTAGCCGTTGATCACCGTCAGCGGCGATCCCTTGGGAGAGGTGTAGTTGGCGCGAATCAGGCGCTTTTGTGCCTCCTCGCCATCATTTGGGAAACCTGTCTCCACCTGTTCTGGCTCCAGGGTGGAGAGCAGTGCCACACCATAGTGGGTCTTCTGACCGTGATACCTGGCGCTGTACCCCAGGGACTCCATCATGCTGAGGGGAAAATCGGCATCCTGCACCTTGCTCTCCTGAATCCCGATGATATGGGGCTGGTAGACAGATTTAAGCTGCGTAAGCTGGTGCTCACGGGCGCGAATCCCGTTGGTGTTGAAGGAGACGACTTTCATGGTGTTCTCTTATCCCTGCTTTTGGGTGATCGTTATGCCGCTGCAGAATAGCATGGGGTAATTGACGGCTCTAGGGCGTTATTCCCCACCCAACGGCGGTTGTATTTCAGACCTACTCTGGCGATGATTGAGTCAGAAGTAGATAACCCGGAAGAGCTGAAAACCAATGCTGATCGTCATCTCCCCCGCCAAAACCCTGGACTATGAAACCCCGCCGGTGACCAAAGGTCACACCAAGCCGGCCATGCTGAAGCAGTCACAGCAGTTGATCGACAGCCTGCGCAACTACTCCGCCCTCGATCTGGCGGAGCTGATGAAACTGAGCATGAAACTGGCGGAGCTCAACTTCGATCGCTACCACGACTGGCAGACACCCTTCACCACCAAGAACGCCAAGCAGGCGGTGCTGGCAATGAAGGGAGATGTCTACACAGGGCTCGATGCCGAAAGTCTGAGCGAAGAGGATTTGCAGTTCGCCCAGTCACATCTGCGTATCCTCTCCGGTCTCTATGGGGTACTCAAGCCTCTGGATTTGATGCAGCCCTATCGCCTGGAGATGGGTACTAAACTGCCTAACGAACAAGGCAAGGATCTCTACGCCTTCTGGGGTGAGTCGATCACCCAGGCGATCAACAAGGCACTCAAGGCCCAAGGTGACGACGTGCTGATCAACCTAGCCTCCAACGAGTACTACAAGTCGATCAAACCGAAGTTGATCAAGGGCCGCATCATCACCCCCCAGTTCAAGCAGAAGAAGAACGGCAGCTACCGCATGATCGGCGTCTTCGCCAAGCGTGCCAGGGGCTTGATGAGCCGCTATATCATTGAGAACCAGCTGACAGATCCAGAAGAGATCAAGAAGTTCAAAACCGACGGCTATCGCTTCAGCAAGCAGCAGTCGAAGGATGACCAATGGGTCTTCGTGCGCGGCTGATCGACTCCCACGCCCACTTCGACGACGCCAGCTTCGACGGCGATCGGGAAGCGGCCCTGGCCCGGGCCCAAGCGGCCGGTGTCGAGGCGCAGATCATACCGGCGGTGAAGGCCGACTGGTGGCCGAGGATCAAGCAACTCTGTTCGAATCATCCAGGCCTGTATGCCACCTATGGCCTGCACCCCATGTATCTCGACGACCATCTGCCACAACACCTGGACCAGTTGCAGCGCTGGATCGAGCAGGAGCGACCGGTAGCCATCGGTGAGTGTGGCCTCGATTTCTATATCGAAGATCCTAAGCCTGAAACCCAGCAGTTCTATTTCGAACGACAGCTTGAGCTGGCAACCCAGTACCAACTACCGGTAATCATCCATGCGCGTCGCTCTGTGGAAACAGTGATTCTCACTTTAAGGCGCTATCCCGGCCTAAGCGGCGTCCTGCACAGCTATGCAGGGAGCGAAGAGCAGGCCAATCAGTTGATCGAGATGGGCTTTTATCTCAGCTTCGGCGGCCCCATCACCTACGAACGGTCAAAGCGGCTGCATAAACTGGTCAAACACCTGCCCCTGAACGCAATTCTGCTGGAGACCGACGCCCCCGACCAGCCCGGCAGCCTGCACCGGGGAGAACGCAACGAACCCGCCTACCTGCCGGAGGTCCTTCAGGCCATTAGTCAGCTGAGGGACGAAGATCCCATGGTCATCGCAGATCAGACCTCGAACAATTGTCGCAGGCTTTTCAGCATCAGCTAAAAAATCAATCAACCGGGAAGAGCGGTCTGCTGCTAAAAATTTTCATTCTCCGAGTTAATTTTTCACTTTTTAAGCCAATCTGACATGACTCTAGCCAACTTCGCCGCTATCATGACCACCTTAGTTAAAAATCTATAAAAGGTGAAAGAGAATGGGACAGAAAGCGATACTCGTTACCGGTGGCGCAGGCTATATCGGCAGCCATACTGCAAGGCAGCTCGGTAATGCTGGAGAACGTATCGTCACTCTCGACAACCTCTCCACCGGTTTCAAACAGGCGGTACTCTTCGGTGATCTGATCATTGGCGATACTGGTGATCGAGAGCTGGTCACTCGCATTCTCAACGAATATGACGTGGACACTGTGATGCACTTTGCCGCCCACACCGTCGTACCGGAGTCGGTGGAAGACCCCCTTAAGTACTACAGCAACAATACCTGCAATACACGTAATCTACTGGCTTGTTGCGCTGAGGCGGGGGTAAAGAACTTCGTCTTCTCATCCACTGCCGCAGTCTATGGCATCCCCGAGAGCGGAGTTGCATTCGAAGATGCACCAACCCAACCTATCAATCCCTATGGCACCTCAAAACTGATGTCTGAGATGATGCTGCGGGATCTTTCATTCGCCAGCGACCTGAACTATGTTGCACTGCGATATTTCAACGTTGCCGGTTGTGATCTTGAAGGCAAGATCGGTCAATCCACACCCAAAGCCACCCTGCTGACCAAGGTCGCCTGCGAAGCAGCTGTTGGAAAGCGAGATGCCGTCTATATCTTCGGTACAGATTATCCCACAGCCGATGGCACAGGCGTTCGGGATTATATTCATGTTGAAGACCTGGCAAGCGCTCACGTGAAAGCCCTCGACTACCTGCGTGGCGGCGGTGAATCCGCGATTCTCAACTGCGGGTATGGCCATGGCTACTCGGTCAGAGAACTACTCGCTGCCGTCGAAGCCGCCAACCAAGCCCCGCTGAAAATCATTGAGGCCGAACGCCGCGCAGGAGATCCTCCAGAGCTTATCGCTGGCGCAGAGAAGGTGCGCGAGGTGCTTGGCTGGAAACCCGAGTACGATGATCTGGCAACGATTGCAAAGTCCTCCCTAGACTGGGAGAGAAGCCAGCTGGAAAAGCCCTGGCAGAACGACTGAAGCAGCCAGCAGAACTCTTCGACCAGATTCGATCTGTAGGTTTTTATTTTTTACCCAGACTAACAACCGCTTGATATGGAACTACTACAGATCTTAATCCTCGCTGCTGTGCAGGGATTGACCGAATTCCTGCCCATCTCCAGCTCCGCCCACCTGATCCTTGCCCCTCACCTGTTTGGCTATGCCGATCAAGGATTGGCTTTTGATGTCGCTGTGCATGTGGGTTCTCTGGCAGCGGTCATGATCTATTTTCGACGTGAAGTGATTACCATTGGGGGAGATTTTTTTCGCTCCTGGGTCGACAGATCTTCACAGTCACAAGAGTCAAAGCTGGGTTGGATGATCCTTATCGCCACCATTCCGGTGGGGCTCTTCGGCCTACTGATGAAATCCCTGGTTGAGGGCGACCTTCGCTCTCCACTGGTTATCGCCATCACCACCATTGGCTTCGGCCTGCTGCTCTGGGTGGCAGATAAAAAGGGCAGAAGAAATCGGGATGAGTACAGCATCCAGTGGTATGACGCCTTGATCGTCGGAGTCTTCCAGGCCTTCGCCATTATCCCCGGCACCTCCCGCTCAGGCTCGACCATGACCGCCGGACTCTTCCTGGGCCTGACCCGGGAGGCCGCCTCGCGTTTCTCTTTTCTTCTCTCCATCCCGACCATCATCATGTCAGGTGGACTCCTGACCCTCGACCTGATCGACAGCGGAGTGGATACCGACTGGCTCTCTCTGAGCATTGGCGCGGGGCTCGCCTTTGTCACGGCTTACCTCTGCATCCATTTCTTTTTGCAGTTTATTGAACGCGTCGGCATGACGCCCTTCGTCATATATCGCATGGCACTGGGCGCGCTGCTGCTCTATCTCGTGATTTAATCCGAAACATCGAAATAGCAAACGCCAGATACCGAACAGGTCAAGCGGTTTCAAAATAGATGTCGGGAATCTAACGACTTTTATCTCTACAAAAACAAAGGTAATATTCTCAGTCCCTAAGAAGTACTCATGAAAGGAAGACAGTATGAGTGGCCAGATGGAATTGAATCAGTCACAGGAAGAGCTGCCCCCCCTGCTAACTGATCAGACAACGACTTCTAGTCCTTTCCTCTCCTATCTCGCGACCCTGTTCGAGGAATCGGTTCTCGGCAAAATGAGCACCTATGGATTTCTGAGCAGCACCGGTTGGTGGCCTTCTGATTGAGCCACTAGGTGAAATAGGAGTTTCCAGACATTGATCGGCGGCAAAGAAGCAACTCATCTATCTTACTGAGAATACAATTAGGATGAGTGCGCGGGAGCTTGCCTCAAGCGCATTTAATTCGAGCAGTATGTCTTCCCGCTACATCGGCTTTTTATATTATCGCCAGTCAGCAGGCTCTGACGCTCACCGTCTATCGTAGCTATTCTTCTGCATTTCAGCGCCTCAGCTTAGAGCTGAAACCTATGCACCAGCCCTTTTAGGGTTTCACCAAGTTGGGTCAATTGTGATATTGAGACCGAAACTTCTCGGGTCACTTCTTCGGCTTCCGCAGACAACTCAACGATATTGTTTACGTTATTGCTGATCATTCCAGCCACAACAGACTGCTGCTCCGCTGCCGTTGCAATATGGGTATTCATATCAGTAATCGTCTTGACCGAATCGGTAATTGTCTTTAATGCCTGCTCTGCATTCCCGGCCTGTTCGACCGTCTGTCTAGAGCTGGCCTGGCTATCTTCTACTGCTTTTACCGCTGCAGCTGAGCCACTCTGCAGCTTTTCGATCATCTGTTGAATCTCTTCTGTTGACTGTTGCGTTTTACTCGCAAGTGTTCTGACTTCATCAGCTACAACAGCGAAACCACGCCCTGACTCCCCAGCCCTTGCAGCCTCAATTGCCGCATTCAGTGCGAGCAGATTGGTCTGTTCGGCTATCCCGCGAATCACGCCCAATACAGAGCCAATACCTTGACTCTCTTTCTGAAGGATGGCGATCACCTCTTTCGCATTTTGCACATTGTCTGCAAGTGTGTTGATAGAGTGAATCGTCTCATGCACAATCTGCTTGCCGTTCTCCGCAGCACTACTCGCCTCAGTCGTTGCAGAGGCTGCATCAGAGGCATTCCTTGCCACTTCCTGAACGGTAGATGCCATTTCTGAAACAGCCGTAGCCACCTGATCAGTCTCTAGCTTTTGAGAAAGGATCTGCTGATTACTGCGATCAGCCACACCAGTCAGTTGTTGAGCAGCGGTACCAAGCTCATCGGTAGAACTTGTAATTTCCCCTATCACATCTCGCAATTGCGAAACCATACTGGACAAACCCTTAACCAATCGGGACGTCTCATCCTTTGCATTGGATTGCGGAATGGTGCAGCCCAGATTTCCATCAGCTACCGCAGTCATCGAAACAACTGCCTGATCAATCGGACGAAACAGATATCTAAAGTACCAGAAGAGTCCAACCGCCAGGCCAACTACGACGAATAGAACAGAACCGACAGATATGGCGTTGATATTTGATTGGGTCCTATAGATATCTGTTTGATCATTTGAAGTGAGCAAACCACCAATAACCTCTCCTGACGAGTTGGAGATAGGTACTAGAATATTTTCATAGGTATGCTCATCTGACTCGACAACATCCATACCGCCGGCAGAAAGGTCATAGTCGGGTACTTGAACCAGTTGCTGTCCATTCTCTCCACCGACATATTGTATCTGGCGATTCAGGTCCGTGATAAAAGCATCCGATAGATCACCGGCTTGAAAATCATTAAGAATCCGCTGAATATCTCTGCTATATACAACAACCGCTTTCATCTTCCCTCTAACATAGAGAGGAAATGCAAGTACAGCCTGCAGCTCTCCATCATCGTCTCGCGCAACGCCTTTAGCCATTTCCTGCTTTTGCGCGACCTGACTGACTATCTGCTTCCCTGTCTTACCGCTAAATTGGTTGGGTTCGGAAGCAAGATAGGTTCCATCCATACCCAACACTTGTACACGTTCAAGAGTCCCATCACTTGAGAAAAGATTATGTGTTGTCTTGATTTGCTCTTTGAGCTTCTTCAGATCCCCAGACTTAATCGCTTTTTGACTAACTCTGTCTCTCGTAAGCGCCTTGGTGTAGGCAGACATTTCAGAGGTATGCCGAGCAATAATCTGATTCCAAAGTACCTGTTTGGCATTAAGAGAGAACTGCACAAAACGCTCAACTTCTCTCTGATGTGAAAAAACACTGGCCATCACCAATACTGCTGAAACCAGCATTATGGCAATCAAGGTAACAATTGTAATACGCAAACGAATCGACATACCTTTTCCCCGTCAAACCAGATTTTCCATAAAACAGGACAACTATCGGATACTCAAATGTCTTCTTTCCGAGTCATAACGAAAGAGAAATAAAACAGGTTTCACTCCGCCATCAATTCATGACAGATACACGATATTTCTTTAACGTCTATTCCACCGGAAAGCCAGCATTTTTCCATGCTGGAAAACCGCCGCGGAAATAGTTGACATTAGTGTAGCCCCATTTGAGCGCCTTTTTACAGGCCTTAGCACTACGGGGACAGCGGACCCCGCTGCAGTAGAAAACCAGTGCTTCATCCTTACCAGCCTCGGCTTCAAGTGCCTCTTGTGTAAAAGCGGACTTCATTTCTAGCCAGACTGCTCCGGGGATGCGTCCTGAATTCCACATATTTTCCTTACGTAAATCGACGAAGAGCGCTTCCTGATCAAACAATTGCTTTGCCTGTGCCACATCCACCGTTGTCGCTCCAGGCACACTTTCCGGTGTCGCATCGACCAGTTCAGTCGCGTTCGCAAAAGAGAAACAGAGGGAAATCAAAATCGATATCAGGCCAATACGTACTATTCTCATTGCTACAACCTCTTTTTTACTAAAGCAGGAGCTCAAAATTAACTAAGGGATCTTCCTTAGACATATGAGCCTAGCGACATCGAAAGCTAAAACTTTAAAGACTATTTATTCAAACAACTAACTATGGTATATATTTCCCATATTTTGATAACTCTTGGGTCTTCAGCCCTTGAGGCACATCATAGAGAGAATCAATGGACCAAGCGTCAACACAACGCCACAACTCTCTCTTCATATCCAGTCTAACTACTTTGGCGCTATCCCTCATTTTACCTCGACTGATCGACGGGTCATCGGGGATGTCTGGTGCCGCAGCCGCTGCGCTGACCTTCATTGCGCTCTACTTTATGTCTTTCTCTCTGGCCTTCTATCTTTTCGCGTTCTCTTTGATCTCACGCTCGAAACTAACTGCAAGCAGAATGGTGATGGGGCTTTTACCATTTATTCTGGTTCTTCTCGCTGGAGGAGTAATTCTTTCGCAGCTGTAACCGAACACTAAAAACTGTCTAGCAAAACGCTACACTCTACGTGTATCTCCATGTAACAAATCTGATTATCGAGGGTCTGAATTGAGATGAATGTTTATATAAGATCCGCCATAACAGCAGCTCAACTACTCTGCCTCTCCCTGCTAAGTCTCTCCCTCTCTGCTGCCGAGCAGATGGAGATATTTGAACTCAAGGGTAAAACCCTTGATGAGATGATCCCTCTGCTCCAACCCTTCGTTGGACCAGAGGGCACAGTCACTGGCATGCATAATCAATTGATTGTGCGGACTACACCCGAAAGAATGGATGAAGTCCGCAGGATTCTTGATCAGTTCGACCACCCGCCCAAACGCCTGCTGATCCATGTACGTGAGACAAACCCGATCGCCAGCGGTGAAAAAGGTTTTGTAATCAGCACCGATAATGAACATGTAAGGATCGGTCGGCCAGGAGAATCCGGTATCAGGTTCAAAGACCATGACAGTCGAAAGAGTAACCGTAGTGTACGTACCATACAGGCCCTGGAAGGATCTCCTACGCTGCTACTCAGCGGCAACAGTCATCCTTTTGTCAGCGGTCGGAGTTTTTCCCCTGGCCCCTATCCGAATAGCCATACCGAATATCAATATCGCAATATCGACTCTGGCTTCTATGCCACCGCCCATCTGATCGGAGATCAAGTCAGACTTGAGATCACCACCCAACGAGAAAACCTGTTGCAGGACCGCAAGCGCATCAGCCGGCGGGAGAGCCAGAGCACTGTCTCGGGCAAACTCGGAGAATGGATACCTCTGGCCAATATCAGCTCCCAGCGACAACAACGGCAAACGGATATCGCCATGCGCAAGAGCACCCGTTTCGACGAGAGTGAGACACTTTGGGTGAAGGTCGAACTCCTGCCTTGAGTAAAACAGACCGAAGCCAATACTGGTATATTAAGGGCTGATAAATTCATACACAGTTAATTCAAGAGTGTCCGATGATGACCAAAGCTATACGCATTCATGAATATGGAGGTCCTGAGCAACTGCGCTGGGAGGATATCGAGTTATCACCACCAGCACCTGACCAGGTACAGATTCGACACTCAGCGGTAGGACTCAACTACATTGATGTCTATCACCGCACCGGCAGTTACCCGACACCGGACCTACCCTGCACACCGGGCTTGGAAGCTGCCGGCATTGTCGAAGACATCGGCTCGGCAGTTAAAGATATTCAAGTGGGAGATCGAGTCGCCTACGCCTCTCCTCCCCTCGGCGCCTATGCCGAAGCTCGCAACCTGGCGGCTGACAGATTGGTACGTCTGCCTAACGAAATCGATTTCGATCAGGCCGCCGCCATGATGCTGCAGGGCATGACGGCCGAGTACCTGTTAAGACGTACCTATCCGGTTCAGCGCGGAGAAACTCTCCTCTTCCACGCCGCCGCTGGCGGTGTCGGCCTGATCTTCTGTCAGTGGGCAAAGTCATTGGGAGCAACGGTAATCGGCACCGTGGGCAGTGAAGAGAAGGCGGAACTCGCCCGCGCCCACGGCTGTGAGCATACCATCCTCTACCGAGAGGAAGATGTCGCTGAACGGGTCAAAGAGATCACCGGCGGACTTGGTGTGCCGGTGGTCTACGACGGCGTCGGCAAAGATACCTGGAATACTTCCCTCGACTGCCTGGCCACCCGCGGCATGATGGTCAGCTTTGGTAATGCCTCAGGAAAAGTACCACCGGTGGAACTGGGAGAACTGACTGCTCGCGGATCGCTCTTCCTGACCCGCCCGACCCTGATGCACTACACTGCGGAGAGCCAGGAGCTTCGTGACAGTGCCGCCGCCCTCTTCGACCGAGTTCTCGCCGGTGATATCCGTATCGAGGTGAACCAGCGTTTCCCGCTGGCCGATGCAGCCGAGGCCCACCGGGCATTGGAGGCACGAGAGACCACAGGCTCTACGATACTGACAGTGTGAGCAGAGAACGCCAGGCCGTTGACCTTTGATTACTTGCCGGTAAGTAGATGCCCGGCAAAGGTGATCCCAATCAGTAGCGCCTTATCATCCATTTCGCTTCACGACCTCCTCGATCAATTCTGACCTCTTCTCTCATTGATCTTTTTCAGATAGCTCGCCTTCATCGCCGACTCAAAGGCGTCGTTATCGGGATAGTCAAAACCGAATACCGGTTGCCACAAGCGTGGATTCTCCATACAGAGATAGAAGAAGACCCTGTCGTGCCAGGCAGCCAGTGATTGATAGGCGAAGGAGAACATCTCCCGCTTGATCTCATCGGGGTAGGAGAGCTTGCCATCCGCTTCCACCATTGGCATCTGCAATACCTTACTTTGAAATCCGGGCCGGGCGCGCAGCTTTTTGATCACCGGTTTGATATAGGTCAGGGTACCCAGGGAGACCAGCGCCACCTCGTCGGCATCAAACTCAGCAGTCAATCTTTTAAACAGCTCGCCATACTCTTCTCGCCAGTTGTCATAATGGATCATGGGATGAAAGTGAAAACCAACTACCACACCTTTGTCCGCCAACTTTCTTGCTGCTTTCAGGCGATCGTCCAGGCAGGCGGTAAGGTGCTCCTCATTCGCGATAAGGGTCTGCGGATTGAGTGACCAGGTACAGATCACATTGGCCGGCACTTCACGCTTCAACAGATGGCTGACGTTCTTCGACTTGGTCTTCAGCTCCAGAATCACATTGGGATGTCTGCTAGCGAAATCGAGCAACGCATCCAGGATACCTGCCTGGTTACCCCACATCAGCGAATCGGAGGATTGTCCTGTGCCGATGTGATAGATCCGCTCGGGGTCTATCTGCAACTGCGCCAGTTTTTCAGCAAAGCGGCTGTCGAAGCGCACTTCATCTCCGTGGTAGAAGGATTGGATACTGCAGTAGCTACAGTCGAAACCGCAGTTCTCCACCGCGTCGAGGGTCAGCAGATTACAACAGCGGGTACGCGGCGAAGCCACTGGACACCAACCGAGTCCCAACCGCTCTTTCTCCACTTCCACCCGTTTGATCCGCTCGGCGCTGTAACCGTTGCTAACCGGAATCTCAGGGTACTTGGGGGGCGTTTCTCGAAGCCTCTTCCACTCATTGCGGAGCTGCTGCAGTACAATCTGCCGCTTCTGTTTCGGACCCAGCTGTTTCTCCGGAGCCGATGGCCAGACCCGCTCAATAGGACCTGCATCCCACATGGCCAGGTCGGCGGCCATATCGCAGAGCTGTCTCAACTCCTGCTGGGTGAAGCGGTATACGACTGCTTGCTGTTGGAGATAGCGCTGTTGTTGACGAGTAAGTCGCTCCCCTCCTGCCGCCGCCAGTTGCTCATCGAGTCTGGCTTCGTAGGAAAGGCTATCCGCTTTACTGTTTGTCGATCGCTCTGTCGTCATCTGCGACAGCATACTACAGCTCTAGGCCAATTAACGCTTACGATTGACGTGCTTCTTCAAGCGCTGACGCTTCTGTATCTGTCGCTTGGTGAGCTTGTTCTTCTTACCCTCATAGGGGTTGTCGCCGGAGCGGAACTCAACGCGTATAGGTGTCCCTTTGAGATTCAGGGCTTTGCGGAAACGGGTCACCAGATAGCGTTTGTAGGAATCGGGTACATGCTCGGTCTGGTTACCGTGGATGATGATGATGGGAGGGTTTTTTCCACCCTGGTGGGCATAACGCAATTTGATGCGTCGACCGTGTACCAGGGGAGGCTGATGCTCCTGGGTGATCGCCTCCAGCAGGCGGGTCAGTTCCGGTGTGGCGAGATCCCGCATGGCGCTGGCGGAGACCTTCTCCACCATTTCGTACAGATCCCCAACGCCGGAGCCATGCAGTGCAGAGATAAAGTGATGGCGGGCGAAATTGAGGAAGGGAAGCTTGCGTTCGATCTCGCTCTTGATCCACTCCCGTTCGTCCTGGCTCAGGCCATCCCACTTGTTGACCACCAGAATCAGGGCGCGACCGCTCTCCAGCACATGGCCTGCCAGATTGGCGTCCTGCTCGCCAATACCCTGCTGGGCATCCAGCACCATCAGCACCACGTTGGCCTCTTGGATGGCCTGCAGGGTCTTGATGATACTGAACTTCTCGATCGCCTCTTTGATCCGGGCGCGACGCCGGACACCGGCGGTATCGATCAGGGTGTAGTGTTTATCGTTGCGGGTAAAGGGGATGAAGATACTGTCTCGGGTGGTACCGGGCTGATCGAAGGCGACCACCCGCTCCTCGCCGAGCATACGGTTGACCAGGGTCGACTTGCCCACGTTGGGACGACCGACCACGGCAATCTGGATACCGCGCTCCTCCTCGCTCAGCGCCTCATCTTCAGAAGGTGGCATCTGTGCCAATACCTCGTCGATGAGGGCCTTCACGCCTCGTCCGTGGGCAGCAGCGATCAACTGCGGCTCTCCCAGCCCCAGACCAAAGAAGTCACTGCCGACCAGGTTGCTGTCCAGCCCGTCGACCTTATTCACCACCAGGGTCATCGGCTTGCCGGTACGGCGCAGCTCCTGAGCGATGATCTCGTCGCCACCAGTGCGACCCTCGCGGCCGTCGGTGAGAAAGAGGATATGGTCCGCCTCGCCGATCGCCTGGCGCACCTGCTGCTCCATCAGCTGATCTATGCCCGCCTGTTCACCGCTGATTCCACCGGTATCGACCACCACATAGGGCTGATTGCCGAGCTTGCCGGTGCCGTACTTGCGGTCCCGGGTCAGACCGGGTTGGTCCGCCACCAGGGCATCCCGGCTGCGAGTCAAGCGATTAAAAAGAGTCGACTTGCCGACATTGGGACGACCGACCAGGGCGATAACAGGTAACACGATCTGCGACTCAGCGACCTTCTGCCTCTACAGGTTCAACCTGTAGCGCAGAGAGCTTTCCGCCATCTCCCAGAACATAGACGATGCCGTCTACGACCAAAGGCTGTATCCGGATACGATCGCTACCGACTCGACTGCGGGCCAAAATATGGCCGTCGTACTGGGACATCCAGTGAAGGTAACCTTCAAAATCCCCCACTACCAGATAGCTGTCGATCATGGCAGGGGCACTGAGTTTGCGTGCATGCAGCACCTTCTGTTGCCAGAGTGCGGCACCATTGGTGGTATCCAGGGACCAGACATGATCCTGATCATCGGTGATATAGAGTTGGCGCCAGTCGGCATCCAGGCCTGCATGGGAGGAGAGTTCGCGACGCCAGAGCACCACCCCGCTGGTCTCGGAGACCGCAGCCACCTCGCCGTGAAAGGCCGAGGCGTAGACAGTTCCCTCGACCAGTTTCAGATCGGCATCGATATCGACCACGCGCTCCAGTTCGGTTCGTCCCTTGGGGGTGGCGATGGACGCCTCCCAGGCGGCAACACCGTTATCGAGCCGCAGCGCCACAAGCTTGCCGTTGGCAAATCCCACCAGCACTTGATTCTCACTAATCAGGGGAGAACTATCCCCGCGCAGGGTCAATACAGGTACCGTCCGATCGTAGGCCCAGAGGGTCTCTGCGGTATCTATATCCATAGCCGCCACCCGGCCATCGATAGTTCTGCAAACCACTCGGCCCCGGCTGATAGCAGGCACTGAGAGTACCTCACTGGAGAGGGTCTTGCGCCAGTGTTCGCTGCCATCTTCCGCATTCAGCAGGATCAGCTCCGCCTCCTGGGTGCCCACAGCGATGTAACCATTATTGATACCTGGCCCGCCCGATATCGGTACGTCCAGATCCACTGTCCAGAGTTTCTTGCCGCTCACTGCATCGAAGGCCAAGACCTCGCCCGAAGGCTCGGCAATATAGAGCTTGCCGTCACTGACAACAGGGGCAATCTTCAGGAAGGCATCGTCGACACCCTCCAGGGAACGACTCCAGAGGGTCTTTATCTTGAGCTCACTCTCGAACTTCACCAACTCCGCAGGAGGATCTGCATTGTCCTTGCCGGTGAAGGCACTACAGCCCGCCAGCAAGAGTAGCAGCGGCCAAACAAAAAGATGTCTCATCATTTTCAGGGGGTATTCAAAGCCAGATCATCCAGCTTCATCTGCAGCAGATTGCGGTTACTGACCTCCATGCCCATCGCCTCGGTATAGGCCAGATGGGCGGCCGCCTTATCACCCCGAGCGGCGGCGATGTCTCCGCGCAAGATGGCGAACTCGCCAGCAAAGCCACTGGCGGTATCGACCTTGACCAGATTATCCGCAGCATCCAGATCCCCTTCACTCAGGAGGATACGCGCCAGATTAAGGCGCGCCAGGGACTTCAGAGAGGCTTCTTTTGTCTGTGCGATGGCCCACTCCAGTTGTGAGCGGGCTGCGGCTGCATCGCCCTGCTCCAGCTTGACCCTGGCCTGAGCCAGGGCGGCGAATACGGCGTAGTTGGTGTCCTCATGCTCAAGGCGCAGGAGTTCCGCCTGTTTGCTGGATGACTCCAGGTCCCCCTGGGCAACCGCATTCAGCATCTGACTGAAGGATTGGGACGCCGCCTTGCCGGTACGATCCTGGTAGTTGCCCCAGGCCTGCCAGCCGAAGACGCCACCCAGACCGATCACAAGACCGGCAATAATTGAGGTGCCATTCTCCTTCCACCAGCGTTTTAGCGCTTCGACCTGTTCTTCTTCGGTCTGTAGTTCACTCATGATCTGAATCCTGTTCTGCTTTCTTACAGTTTTCCGGCAAGCACTTCTGCCAGATCGTCAATCTTCACCTGGGTCTGTTCGCCCTCTTCCCGCAAGGGCTTGAGTCCAATCTCACCCTTGGCGACTTCGTCATCACCCAGAATAGCCGCATAGCGCGCCTGACTCTTGTCCGCCTTCTTGAACTGGCTCTTGAATCCGCCACCGCCGCAATGGCTGATCATGCGCAGATTCGGCAAGGCGTTGCGCAACTCTTCCGCCAGTAACATGCCCCGTCGCTTTGCGGAGTCGCCCATCATAATCAGGTAGAGATCCGCTTTAGGCAGTTGCTCAGCTGCCTGAGTAGTCTCCAGCAGAGCGATCAACCTCTCGAGTCCCATCGCAAATCCCATGGCGCTGGTGGCACGACCACCCAGTTGCTCCACCAGGCCGTCAAAACGTCCTCCGGCACAGACTGTGCCCTGGGCACCCAGTTGATCGGTCACCCATTCGAATACGGTGCGACTATAGTAGTCAAGACCACGCACCAGTCTGGGATTGATTACGTATGCGACACCGGCATCATCCAGTCCCTGCTTCAAGACTTCAAAGTGGGCCAGAGACTCCTCGGTGAGATGCTCCATCAAAGTCGGCGCCTGGGAGACCAACTCCGCCATATCCGGATTCTTGGTATCCAGGATACGCAGAGGATTGGATTCCAGCCTGCGACGACTATCCTCATCCAGCTTATCGTAGTGATCCCGCAAGTAGCTTACCAGCAGCTCGCGATAATGGCTGCGCTCCTCAGCCGTACCCAGGGTGTTGAGTTGTAACTCAAGCCCTTCCAGTCCCAGCTCTTTCCATAGACGTGCGGTGATGAGTATGAGTTCCAAATCGATGTCGGGACCTTCCAGACCGAAGGTCTCCACACCGATCTGATGGAACTGACGATAGCGTCCCTTCTGCGGCCGCTCGTGGCGAAACATCGGGCCCTGGTACCAGAGCCGCTGAGTCTGGTTGAAGATCAGGCCGTTTTCGAGGCCGGCACGAACACATCCCGCAGTACCTTCCGGCCGCAGCGTCAGACTGTCACCGTTGCGATCCTCGAAGGTGTACATCTCCTTCTCGACGATGTCGGTCACCTCGCCGATGGAGCGCTTGAACAGCTCTGTCATCTCCACGATGGGCATACGAATCTCGTCGTAGCCGTAGCGGCTGAGGACCGTGCGCACCCGATCCTCCAGGAACTGCCAGAGGGGGGTCTGCTGCGGCAGGATGTCTTTCATCCCGCGAACGGCTTGGATTTGCTTTGCCATCAGTCGTGTGGATTCAAAAAGTGGTCTGATTCGGATAAGGCGCGGAAGGGTAACATGGAAGCCGTTATCGCTCTAGAGCCTGGAGGGATCCAGGGTGAAGCGAGCCACCTTGCCGCGGGCGTGGGCCCTCAGATTATAGGGCGTACCATTGACACTCACCTTGACCGCATTGATATCGCCAATCACCACCTTGAAGGGCCCTGCATTCAAATTCAGGATGCGGCGCAAGCCTTCACTCTTCACACCCAGGATTCTGGCCCTGCCCGCAGCATCCCGCACATCGACCCAGCAGTTACCAACGAACTCGAAAAGTACGCTGCCCGATGCAAGCGCAGGCTCTCTGGCCATCTGAGGCTCTGCCAATGAAGTTGACTCTGGTTCGGCAGGTGAAGCCTGAACACTCTCCTCAACCGGCATACTCCCGGACAAGTCGCTTACATCCACAGACTGATCAGGCTGGGGCTGGCTATCATAGGAGGTGGTCTCAGCTGGCGAAAGAACCACCTCAGACTCTGACGCGACACTACTCTCCTGAATAGAGCCAGGGGCCTCGGCCTCGGAACTCGACCCAGCAGCTTCCGGTGGGATCAGATTCTGACTCCCCTCCTCTGTCAACTCCGGCGAGTCGGAAAAACCAGGCAGTAGCTCGGTCTCTCCCTCCTGCGTCTCCATTGCAGTCTCTGGTTCGTCGATTCTTCCCTGCCACCAGAAGAAGACCATCACCCCCAGAATCAACACCACCGCCCAGGTGATATAACGAAACAGGCGGGGATCTCCATGCAGCTCTTTCGCTACATCCTCGGGCTGACTTTTCGGCAAGGAGCTCTCTTCCGGGACTGGATTCAGGTCTAGAAATGCTGAAACGACCGCATCCTCATCAACCTTGACCAATCGCGCGTAGTTGCGCAGATAACCCTTGACGAAGACCGCGGAAGGGAGATTCTCATAATCGTCCCACTCCAGGGCTTGAATGATGCTGTTATTGAGATGCAGTTGGGAAGCCACCACAGACTGATCCAGACCCAGTCGCTCTCTAGCCTTGCGCAGTTGGGACCCAGGCCCATCGATTGTATTATCCTGCTGCGTACTCTCTTTCTCTGTGGTGTTGTTATTCATCTATTGTCTTTCTGACTGGTTGAGTGACTGAATTTCCGGGGCATCAGGAAACTCTTTATATAACCTGCGCTTGTACTCAACCGCTTTGTGTCGATCACCCATCATCGTTTCAACCTGCACTCCCAACCAAAGGGAGGCGGAGGTTGCCGCCACTTCCCCATGAAAGCGCTCCAGATAGGCACGGGCCGACATACCCTTCCCCTGATCCAAAGAGATCTCTGCCATCTGAAACAACGCAGGACTATAGCGAGCGTTGGCTGTCAAAGCTCGTCGGTAGTAGGCTTCAGCCGTCTTCTTGTCACCTGCGCGTTCTGCACAGAGACCGGCATTGGTCAATGCTACCCAGGGAGTCGGATAGAGGGGATTCTCCAACGCCATGGCGAACTCCTGATCCGCTTTCTCATACTGGCCCTGCTTACAGAAAAAGCTGCCCCGGGCATTACGGATGTAGGGATCTTTGGGATCAAGCTCCGCCGCCCGATCATAGTGACGCTGGGCCAGGTTCTGTTCCCTCAACCGCTCGTAGAGAATGGCGATAACATTATGTGCCTCAGGATTGCGCTCATCCACTTCGAGGGAGCGTCTGAGTTTCTGCAGCGCCACCGCATCCTGACCGTCGCGCATGTAGGCGATGCCCATCTCTACGTAGATCTTGCCGGGACTATCCCGCTTATCCACACCCAGGTTGCCGGTCGTATCCTGCTTCCCCCCCGTGGTTGCACAGCCGGTAAGTACCAGCGTCAGGACTATAGGAAGGGCATTTCTTAATTCGAACAGATACCTCATCGAACATTCACCTTCAGGTTTTCCCCATCATGCCGGAGCTCTCTGCGACTCCGATCTTTTACCTTTCCAACCAGCTGTCCGCAGGCCGCATCGATATCATCTCCCCGGGTCTTGCGCGTAGTGGCAACGATGCCTGAGCGCTTCAGTCGCATGCGAAACGCCTCGACCCGCTCCTCGGGAGAGACCCGATATTGACTGCCGGGAAAGGGGTTGAATGGAATCAAATTAACCTTGGAGGGCGTTCCCTCGAGCAACCGGATCAGCGCCTTGGCATGCTGCAGGCTGTCGTTGATGCCGTCCAGCATCACATACTCCCAGGTTACCTTACGGCGCTTGTCCCCGCGCACAAACTCACGGCAGGCGGGGATCAGCGCTTCCAGCGGGTACTTTTTGTTGATCGGCACCAGCTGGTCACGTAACTCATTGGTTGGAGCATGCAGGGAGACTGCCAGGCTCACATCACTAACGGATTTGAGCTTTTCCAGCGCCGGCACAATACCCGAGGTACTGATAGTAACCCGATATTTGGAGACCATATAGGCCAGATCGTCCTGCATGATATTCATCGCGCTGACCACCGCATCGAAATTGGCCAGGGGTTCACCCATACCCATCATGACGACATTGCTGGGGGATGCACCCAACTCACGGGTGGCGATCCAGACCTGACCGATGATCTCCGAGACCGAGAGGTTTCGGTTAAAGCCCTGCTGAGCGGTAGAGCAGAAACTGCAGTCGAGGGCGCAACCCACCTGGGAGGAGACACAGATGGTGTTTCTGTCGCCATCGGGGATACAGACGGTCTCGATACGTTGCCCATCATTCAATTCGATTAGCCACTTACGCGTGCCATCCAATGCCGGCTGCTCGAAAATCAGCTGTGGCAGGCGGAGCTCAGCCACCTCATGCAGCTGCTCCCGCAGACGCTTGGAGATGTCGGTCATGGCGTCGAAGTCGGTAACACCATGCTTGTGGATCCACTTGAAGACATTTCGCCCATGGAAGGCCTTGCTGCCGAGATCGAGAAAAAACTTCTCCATCTCCTCGCAATCGAGATCGAACAGATTGGTTTTTTGTTCAGTAGTCAATGCAGCGGCGTCTCAAGTTTAAGTATCAGAATCAAATTCTGGGAAAATGCAAAAAATAACAATGCGTTAGTTTAGCTGTGGCGGGACAGGCTGGCAATCGACCATACCGATGTTCCAGCATTTTATGAGATTCGTTTGACCACGCTCACATCCGGGAGTTGCTCCACCTTGGCAAGCAGGCGGCTCAACTGCTCCATATCGCTCACCTCGATGCTGAATCGCATGGTTGCGGTATCGGTCTTACGGTCGCTACTGGTATGCACGCCGATGACGTCGATATCCTCGTTTGCGAGGATGGCAGAGATATCCCGCAGCAGCCCTTTTCTGTCACCGGAGATGACCATGAAATCGACTGCATAGGCGGTCTGGGCCTGCTGATCACTCCAGTGCACCTCGACCAGTCGTTCCCTCTCGTCGTCGTCCATGGCGCGGATATTGGAGCAGTCCCGGCGATGCACCGTCACCCCGCGACCGCGAGTGACAAATCCGATGATGGCATCATAAGGGACCGGTTTACAGCAGCGCGCCATGCTGGTCATCAGGTCATCGACACCGGCCACCACCACTTCGCCCTTGATCTGGTCGCTCTTGTGGATGGGGGCTGAAGGCTTGAGAACGGGCTCCTGCCGCTCACGACGTCCCACCCCGGCAACCTGAATCGGTGACAGATCGCCTCGCCCGATGGCGGCATAGACATCCTCAGCGTGTTGCAGATTGTACTTACCCGCCAGGGCATCCAGATCCGGCTTCTGCGTCACTGAAAGACGCACCATCTCCCGCTCCAGCGCCGCCCGGCCCAGATCCACATGGTGTTCATAGTCGAGATGCTTGAACCACTGCTTGACCCGGTTGCGGGCCTTGGAGCTGTGCAGGTAGCCAAGATGGGGATTGAGCCAGTCGCGGCTGGGGGTACCGTTCTTGGCGGTCAGTATCTCCACCGTCTCACCACTGCGCAGGGGTCGGTTGAGTTGGACGATGTGTCCGTCGACCCGGGCGCCACGGCACTGGTGGCCGATATCGGTATGGATGGAGTAGGCGAAATCGAGTGGCGTGGCCCCTTTCGGTAACTCGACGACCTTTCCCTGGGGTGTCAGCACATAGATCCGGGTCCCCTCCAGCTCCGCGTCGAGCATTTCGGGCAGTTCGCCCGCCTCGCTCAGCTCCTTATGTTCCAGCCACTGCCGCATCCAGACAATGCGCTTCTCGAAATCGGCGTCGTGTTTGGTGTTCTCTTTGTAGCGCCAGTGCGCCGCGACACCCAACTCGGCGTGGTGGTGCATGTCCTTGGTGCGGATCTGTACCTCCAGGGTCTTATCCTCAGGCCCGATCACAGCGGTGTGGATCGACTGGTAGAGATTCGCCTTGGGGGTGGCGATATAGTCATCGAACTCACCGGGGATGTGTTTCCACAGACCATGCACCACACCCAGGGCCGCATAACACTGGGCGATGTCATCCACCAGCACCCGTACCGCTCTGAGATCGAAGATCTGGTCGATATCCACCGATTTGCGCTGCATCTTTCTCCAGATGCTGTAGATATGCTTGGGTCGTCCACTGATATCGGCATTCACACCGACTGCCTGGAACTTCTCGTGCAGCAGCTCGATCACCTCATGGATGAAATGCTCCCGGTCGTCACGACGTCCATCCAGCAGTTTGGCGATGCGCTTGTACTCATCGGGGTGGAGAAACCGCAGAGAGAGATCCTCCAGCTCCCACTTGATCTGCCAGATACCCAGACGGTTGGCCAGGGGGGCGTAGATATCCCGGGTCTCCTGGGCCAGACGATGGCGTAATTCAGGGGCGAGACTGCGGGCAATGCGCATGCGATGGAGCTGCTCCGCCACCACGACCACCACTACCCGGATATCCTCAGCGATACCGAGCAACAAGCGACGAACATTCTCCGCATGTTCCCCCTCATCACCCACCGGCACCTCGGATGAGAGATCGGAGAGCGCCGCGATGCGGTTCAGATCGTCCACCATCCTGGTGGTACTCTCACCCATCTTTTTACTCAGCTGATCCCGGGTCAGGTTGCTGCCCAGCACACCCAGCAGCATAGCAGCGGCGATGGTCTCCCGGTCCATATCCATCACGGCCAGGATCTCGGCCACTGAGAGGGCGTGCCGCAGGCGGGTCTCGTCGAAGAGAGTTCGGCTGTCGGGAGATCCAGACAGGGCAATATCGGCGGCTTTCTTCAGATAGCTTCTGTCCTCCGCATCCAGCTCATCGGGTAACCGCTCGATCCAGGCATAGACATCCTCAAGCGTGATCTCATCGCCTTGCGGCAGTCGACTGGTGGTGGTTACCATCGCCCTCTTCCGTGTTTCAGCGTCTTTCGTTCAGGCGCTATGTGTCAGTCGAGGACGTGGCTGACTAAGCCGTCCGCCAGCTTGGGTTCGAACCAGGTCGACTTCGGCGGCATCACCTCACCGGCATCCGCCACCGCCATCAGATCCTCCATGCCGGTGGGGAAGAGGGAAAAGGCCACTGCCATCTCACCGGAGTCTACCCGCTTCTCCAGCCCCTCCAGGCCACGGATGCCGCCGACAAAGTCGATGCGGGCATCGCGCCGGGGATCGGAGATACCGAGGATCGGCTCGATCAGGTTATCGGCCAGCAGGCTGACATCCAGACGGGCCACGGGGTCATCCTTGGGAATAAGGTTCTCATTCAAACGCAGGCGATACCACTGCCCATCCAGGTACATGCCGAACTCGGCGGGGGCACCAGGTTTTACCGGCTGATCGCTGGGTTCGAGGGCAAAGCAGTCCTCCACTTTACGCAGGAAGGCCTCCTTATCCAGTCCGTTCAGATCCTTGACCACCCGGTTGTAGTCGAGGATCTGCATCTGATTATGGGGGAAGATGACGCTCAAAAAGTAGTTATAGGACTCATCCCCCGTGTGCTGGTCGTTGGCCTCTCTGCGAGCGCCTCCAACCCGGGAACCGGCTGCAGAGCGATGATGACCATCAGCCACATAGAGGGCCGACATGGCATCGAAATCCCGGGTCAACTGGGCCACGATGGCCTCATCGTCCACCACCCAGATCTCATGGCGAACGCCATCAGCGGCGGTGATATCCACATCGGCCACGGATTGGGTCGTCCTGGCCAGCACATCGTCGACCTGGGGCGCACTGGGGTAGACCAGGAAGACCGGCCCGGTCTGGGCATTCAGGGCATCGACCTGACGCACCCGATCATCCTCTTTCGCAGGACGGGTGAATTCATGCTTCTTGATACGGTCATTGTCGTAGGCTTCGACAGATGCGGCCGCCACCAGGCCAGTCTGCCGATGCTCTCCCATGGTCAAGCGATAGACGTAGTAGCAGGGCTTTTGATCCCTGACCAAAACCCCCTCACCCACCATTTTTTGCAGATTTTCCGCAGCCTTGGCGTAAACCTCCGGGGCATAGGGATCGACGCCCTCGGGCAGATCCACCTCCGGGCGGGAGATGTGCAGAAAACTCCAGGGACGGCCCTTGACCATCTCCCTGGCCTCGGCCTCGTTCATGACATCATAGGGGGGCGCAGCAACATCATCGGCCCGCCCTGGGGCCGGACGTAATCCGGTAAAAGCTCTGATCAACGGCATGAATGGGTACCTCTATGCCTCGATTTTGGATGGCGGAAACCGCCGGAATTGGTAAATGAGGGTGCGATTGTTTCAAAAGAGGGAGTAGGTAATCAAGTTGAGTACTTATCGTGTAAGAATTTTCCTACCCCGATTTGGGATTAAGCCTGCATTTTTTTTGGGGGATTTTTCTTAGACTATAAGTGTCGCAACAAAGGACGTTACGGAAAACTTTCGCGAACAAGGATGTTCAAGGACAGAACTTTGCCAACCAAGTCTACGCGACATAAAAATCCCGGTGCCCAAGGAGTGGGCGCCGGGATTTTTTCTTTGTGTCAGGTAATTTGTCGCCCTATGGGCCTGACTCTAGCAAGACACAGCATCCTTTTCTGACGACTAATTCACCTCCAGCGTTATCGGCCACAACGTCTGTTCACCGCCGTCAAAGCCCTGCCAGAGTTCGCCATAGGTCTTTCCTGTCAGAGGATGGCGCTCGCTGGCAGCCACATCTGCCAAAGGCCTCAGTACAAAGGCGTAATGGAGAATCTCATCCCGGGGGATCTGCAGATTGTCCCGATTGATCACCTGCCCTCCGTAGGTCAACAGATCGATATCCAGGGTTCTGGGTGAAAATTTCTCGGCGCCTCTCTGTCGACCCTGCCCCTCTTCGATCTTCCTCAATACCGCAAGCAGCTCCTGGGGAGGGAGATCTGTCTCAATCCCGACCACCAGGTTGAGAAAGTTATCCCCACTGAATCCGACCGCTTCGCTCTCATAGACCGGAGAGATAATCAGCTCGCCAAACCGCTCCTTTAAGGTCGCAATGGCGGAGACGATCTGCTTTTGCGGGGAGATGTTGCTGCCCAGACTGAGCCAGACTCTAACGGGTGCAGTCTCAGTCACGCTGGCCCCGTTCAATGATCACCCCCACATCCCGGGCGGCACTCACCGCACCCACCTTGTTCAGGGTCATCCTCAACCAGGGCACATCAAACTCCTCCAGCACGATCGCAGCACAGCGTTCGGCCAGGGTCTCCACTAGCTGGAACTCGCTCGCCCTGACAAACTCGATCAGGCGTTTACTCACCGCCTTGTAGTCGAGGGTGTCCTCGATGGCATCGGTGGCCCCTGCCTTTCTGATATCGGTCCCCATCTCGAGATCGAAGACCACGGTCTGACGTATCTCCCGTTCCCAGTCGTAGATGCCGATGACCGTATCGATGCGAAGTTCGCGAATGAAGACGATATCCATAGTCTGAGGTTTCTGCTGCTTGTTATGAGGCGCTCAATCTTAGAGCAGTCGCAGCCAATCTTAAACCCCGAAAGATGCCGGGTGGCTTGACCTGACCGGCACTTGCGGTTGAAATTGCCCGATGTTAACTGAAACACTCATTGTGGTTGGCGCCTATCTGCTCGGCTCCGTCTCCAGCGCGATCATCGTCTGTCGTCTGATGGGCCTGCCGGATCCGCGTACCCAGGGCTCAAACAATCCAGGGGCCACCAATGTCTTGCGCATCGGCGGTAAGAAGGCCGCGGCGATCACCCTGCTGGGGGACTCTCTCAAAGGAGTCATCCCCATGCTGATCGCCCACCTGTTCGACAGCACGCCGACTATCCTTGCATTGACCGGTCTGGCCGCCTTCCTGGGCCATCTCTACCCGATCTTCTTCGGCTTCAAAGGCGGCAAAGGGGTCGCCACCGCCCTGGGAGTACAGTTTGGTCTGCACTGGGGCATAGGCGCCGCAGTGGGGTTGATCTGGCTCTTCATGGCGAAAGTGGTGAACATCTCTTCCCTCTCGGCCCTGGTCTCCATGGCCCTGGCGCCGTTGATCATCTGGTTGATCTGGCCCGCCCCGGAGCTGATGCTGATGCAGATCATCATCTCGGTGATCCTGTTTTGGCGCCACCGCTCCAACATCGAGAATCTGCTCTCCGGCAAGGAGGGCAAGATCGCCAACGAAAACGGCGTCGGCCCCGACGCGGAATAACCCTATTTCACTGACCTACAGGAGCAGAATCTCTGCCATGTCCCAGCCCCGTTATCGTACCCTTGAGTATCAAATCACCTGTATCGACACCGAATATCAGCGCCCCGGCCTGGCCTGCTGTTACCTGATCGAGTCCGATGGCGAGGCCGCCTTTATCGATACCGGCACCAGCAATTCGGTTCCCATGCTGTTGGCGGTGATGCAAGAGAAAGGCGTTACTGCAGAGCAGGTGAAATATGTCATCCCGACCCACGTCCACCTGGATCACGCCGGTGGCGTCGGCAGCCTGATGCAGGCCTTGCCCAACGCCAAACTGGTGATCCACCCCTTCGGCGCCAGACATATGATCGATCCTGCCAAACTGCAGGCGGGGGCCACTGCGGTCTATGGGGAGGAGGAGTTTCAGGCTCAGTTCGGTTCGCTTGTCCCGGTGGATGCATCCCGCGTGATCGAGGCACCGGACGACTATCGGATCAAACTCGGCAGTCGGGAGCTGCTCTGCATCGACACCCCGGGACACGCCCGCCACCATATCTGTATCTATGACGAGCAGAGTAAGGGGATCTTCACCGGCGATACCTTCGGTCTCTCCTACCGCGAGTTCGATACCGAGAAGGGTGCCTTTCTACTGGCCACCTCCACTCCCATCCAGTTCGATCCCGAGGCCTGGCGCGAGACCATCGACCGCCTGATGGCCCTCTCACCTGAAGTGATCTACCTGACCCACTACTGTGAGGTGAGAAATCCCGATCAGTTGGCGCAACAGCTAAGGGCTTCACTCGACGTATTTACTCAGACAGCCCTGAGCGCCGATGCGGAACCGGGCCGTGCCCGCACCGATCAGATCAAGGCCAGACTTTTCGACTGGCTACAGAATGCCATGCAGCAGCACGGTTGCAGCCAATCAGTGGAAGAGATCTCTCAACTGATGGAGATGGACATGGAGCTCGACGCCCAGGGCCTGGAAGTCTGGCTGCAGAAGCGGGAGAAAGCCGCCGCAGAGGCAAAAGGTTAGGACCTAACCCCTAGCTGGGCGTCGATCCACTCTGCTCCCAGGCGTAGGTACAATCCAGGCGCGACAGCACATAGGCCAGCCCCTGTTCGCCATCGTCCATCATCATCGCCAGGGGACTGTGACGATTGAACTTGTGGTTACGCTGACGCAGCCAGCGCTTACCCATCGTCGGGTTGGTGGGGTAGGTCGTGCGCAGGGCGTCGTCGATGCGGACCAGATATTCGATCCGACGCATCAGGGCGGGCTCATTGGGGAATGGGGTGTTGTAGCGATACTTCGCCAGCTGGCGTGGCTTACCGTCTATCTTTAACAGAGCCAGCATCTCGTCACCATGCAGACCCCAACTCTCCAGCAAATTCATGGTGCCGCGGGTGATTGCCAACCGGTCTGAATTTGATCGCTGTTCGAAGCCTTCTGTTGTCTCGCTCATAGCCGCCCTCTATTTCGCACTAAATCACTTGGTTTTTAGGGAGTCTAACACGGATCTCCTATCCAATCCCTTAGGATATTCATTGGAATTCACCTATCCTCCAAACAGTGACCGCCACCAGCGTTTCCGGCTATTGGGTAGTACCTGCGCAGAAAGATCCGCAGGTTTCAGCTTACTCATGACCCAGCCCGGCAACGGGGGATTGTCGCTGTAACCGCAAGAGACCCCCAGGTTGTTGGGATCGTAGATCTTGATCAGGCCTGGCTGCTTGAGATCGTCGGCATAGACGATGCCGCAGTAGTCCTCATCGTGCTCTGTCCGGAGTAGTTTGTCGATCTCATCGATAAACTTCACAACCTGGTCTGCATCGGACGAGGCCGCTGGCGGCGTCTCTCCCACAGCATAGAGATACCAGCCGCCACCGGCATCCGAGCGCACGACTTGCCACAGGTCATCCAGATGATGCCATCGTAGTGCCGAAGTAAAGCTGCCGCGAAAGTCCTGTAGAAACTGTTCCTGCTGCATTGGTTCCTGGTTATTTTGTGTCATATTGATGCAGAGATTACGGCTGACTGAAGATATTTCAACCTCAGATTCTTCAACAGAATCTAAAGTGAGGTTAGGCTTCGACGAATAATATCTCTCACAGGGTTAAATCCGAGCAGTTGATGATAACTCTGGATATAATGCGATTTTCACTCCAATAGCCAACAATACGAGCAGCAATATGGGCAACACCCTCTTCGAATCCGAACTCGATCTGGAACTGATCAACCGCGGCAAGGTTCGCGACATCTATGCCGTGGACGAAGATCATCTGTTGATCGTCACCACCGACAGGCTCTCCGCCTTCGACGTTGTCCTGCCACAACCCATACCCGGCAAGGGAGAGGTGCTGACCCGGGTGGCTAACTTCTGGTTCGGACGGACAGCGCATCTGCTGCCAAACCATCTTGCAGAGCTGCAACTGGAAGATGTGGTGAAAGATCCCCAGCAACGGGCATCCCTTGGGGACAGAGCCATGCTGGTAAGACGCCTCAAACCCCTGCCGGTGGAGTCGATCGTCAGAGGCTATCTGATCGGTTCCGGTTGGAAGGACTACCAGCAGACCGGTCGGGTCTGCGGTATCGATCTACCAGCAGGCCTGCGTCAGGCGGACAAACTGCCCGAGGCGATCTTCACCCCCTCGACCAAGGCTGAAGTCGGTGAGCACGACGAGAACATCAGTTTCGAACAGACTGTTGAACTGCTTGGAGAAGACCTGGCAAAACAGGTGCGGGATCTCAGCATCAAGATCTACACCGAATCGGCGGCCTATGCCCTGGAGCGGGGTATCATCATCGCCGACACCAAGTTTGAATTCGGCCTGGACGATAACGGAAGACTGCATCTGATCGACGAGGTCCTGACCCCCGACTCATCCCGCTTCTGGCCCGCTGACGAATATCGCCCCGGCATCAGCCCGCCCAGCTTCGACAAGCAGTTCGTGCGCGACTACCTGGAGACCCTGGATTGGAACAAGACCGCACCCGGTCCTGAGCTACCGGCAGAGATCATCAGCAAGACATCTGAAAAGTACCACGAGGCGGAGAGACGCCTCACCGGTAACTGACCCACACTGGCAATAGAAACCAAATACCTCTAAGATCTGCTGGTAAGTAAAGGAAAATTAGGATTAAATTTACCTTAAAGGCTGAATTTTGAAGCCCATAATTCAAGGTTTACTCAATGGAGGTCGATAATAAAGGATGAGTGGGAGATGTTTGCTCCGAAATTACAGGTAGATATCATCCTGAGCCAAAATCTAATAGCCTTGGATATTTATAAGTTGTTGATATGCAGGAACAACTGAAACAAAAAACCTCCCGGGTCGTTATCTACACGACCCTGAGTTGCCCCCACTGTCAACACCTCAAGCGGTGGCTGAAGAGGAATCAAATTCCCTTTCTGGATTTTAATGTCGCCAAACCCGGCAAGATGCAGAAAAAGTTTTTCTCTCTCGGTGGACAGACCGTGCCACTGATCGTGGTAGGTGATCAGCAATTCGTTGGCTTCAACCCCAACCAACTGAAGACGGTTCTGGAAGAAGAGGGACTGCTCTAGCAGCCCGAGCCCATCGAAAAACCCATTTCATCGAGAAACCGCACTATTGCGGCGCTATCTGTTGCGCAAAAAAAAGCCCCCGTTTAAGCGGGGGCTTTTTGACTGATCGGATCAGCAGCCGGATATCAGTTGTTCTGAATCACGATATTGGGGAACTTGGCTGCATAGTCCTTCGCCTGCAGTGAGAGCTTAGCTGTTGTTTTGCGGGCGATCTCACGATAGATCTGGGAGATGC
>JBNKMQ010000285.1:0-15806 GCA_050293225.1 Sedimenticolaceae bacterium | reverse complement strand
TTTGTTAAAGGGCTGCGCTTTTCGCTAGAATACCAGCCCATTGACCCCGGTTTGCAAAAACCCGTTCTTTTAGTATTTTTTTCATTGGAAAACAAATTGATGGATAACAATTCGCCCAGCGAACTCGAAGTCGCGAAACTGATCGTCGAAACCCTTAATCTGGAGGATGTCAGCCCTGAGGAAATAGAATCCCAGGCCCCCCTCTTCCGCGACGGTCTCGGACTCGACTCCATCGATGCACTGGAGCTCTCGCTGGGTATCAAGCAGCAGTATGGGATTCAACTCAAGGCAGACGACGAGAATATCACCGAGATCTTCTCGACCCTGGCCAACCTGACCCAATACATACGGGACAACCGTTGACCGACTGGGATCTGACAAGCGAAGCCTTCGGCGAGGAGCACCCATGCCTTCCCGGCCACTTCCCCGGAAATCCGATCATTCCCGGTACGCTGATTCTCGATCGTGTGATCGAGACATTGCAGCAATCTCTGAGCGGGCAGGCGGTGCGGGAGGTGGTCAGTGTAAAATTCCTTCGTCCCCTGCTGCCTGGACAGGCCTTTACCATCGCCTATCAAGATAAGGGCAAGGAGATCCGCTTCGACTGTAAGATCGAAGATCAAACCCTCTGTAGCGGCAGACTCAAACTTGGCGAACTGAGGGAAGCGCATTGAGCCAGGACTGGAAAGCCCACAAGGAACGCGGATCGAACATGATGCTGCACCTGATCCGCTGGATCGCGCTGCACATGGGGCGGGCACCGGCGCGACTGATACTCTATCCGATCACCCTCTACTTCCTGCTCACCGCCAACCAGCAGCGGCGGGCATCCCGGGAATTCCTCGGCATGGCATTGCAACGACCTGCAAGCCTGAAGGATGTTGCCAAACATATCCATACCTTTGCCGGCACCATCCTCGACCGGGTCTTCATGATGACCGACAGGTATGAGTACTTCGACCTCAAGGTTAATAACCATGAGCTGATCGCCGAAACCCTTGAGCAGAACAACGGCTGTATTCTGCTCGGTGCCCATCTCGGCAGTTTCGAAGTATTGCGCATCACCGCATCGCTAAAGTGCAAACTGCCGATCAAGATCCTGATGTATCCGAATCACAATGAGATGCTGGTGAAGATCCTGTCGGAGCTCAATCCGGAATTGACCAAGACTGTGATACCTCTGGGGGAGCCAGACACCCTGATCCGCGCCAAAGAGGCCGCTGACCAGGGCGCCATCATCGGTATGCTGGGTGACCGCGTCGCCGACAGCAACAAGACTGTCACCTGCCGCTTCTTCGACAGACCCACCACCTTCTCCCAGGGCCCCATGTTGCTGGCATCGCTCCTCAAGACCCCGGTATTCCTATTTTTCGGCGTCTACCTTGGGGGCAATCGTTATGAGATACATATTGAACCCTTCGCTGATCAGGTCACTTTGAAACGGGGATCCCGGGAGCAGGACATCCAATCCTGGACCCAGCGCTACGCCGAGCGACTGGAGCACCATGCAAGGACATACCCCTACAACTGGTTCAATTTTTACGACTTCTGGGGTGAGCAGAAACCACCCCTCGGCGTGGGTTCCCATAAGCAGGTGCCCGGTTGAGAAGTGAGAGGATAGCGGCTGCATGAGAGCCCTGAGAGGAAATTCGCCCGGCAAAAGAACCCTTGGTTTGGCAGTTGGTCTGCTGCTGCTTGGACTCTTTCCGCCAGCATCGACATCTGCAGAAACCCGTGACTGGACCCTGGCGCAACTGATGCTCCAGCTCTCCGAGATAGCCCAACGTGATACCCGTTTTACCGAGACACGGGAACTCTCTCTGCTGCAACATAAGCTGGTGAGTCAGGGCAGATTGACCTTCACCGCACCTGACCGCTTGAGCAAGACCTTCGATCCACCCAACAGCCTGGGCTACTCCATCGAAGGCAACCGTCTGACCATTCGCAAGTCCGACGGTAGCAGTGAGACAGTATTACTTGATCACTCACCCCGCCTGCTGGCCTACATCGCCTCCCTGCGAGCGGTTCTGGCTGGAGACATACCTTCGCTTTCGGTCTACTTCGACACACAGCTGAAGGGTAGCGCCGATGAATGGCAGCTGACACTGCTACCGAGAGATGCCAAGCTCTCGCAACAGGTTTCGCATATTGAGATCACCGGCAAGCATGCCGAGATCAAAACATTCATCGTCTACGAGCAGGCCGGGGATCGCATCCTGACCCAACTCCACTACCCAAGTGAAGATTAGGCACACCCCGCTCCTCCTCCTCTGGATGGCTGTACTGCTTCTCTCAGCCTGGTGGCTGAGTCAGCATACCCGCCTGAGAACCGACCTCAGCCTGTTTCTACCTGAGGGAGAGACCGACAGACAACAACTGCTCCTGTCCGAACTGCAACAGGGCTATGCCACCCGTATCCTGCTGCTTGCCATCAGCGGTGGCGATGCAAAGAGCCGGGCCTCATTGAGTCAAGCCCTGCTCGGTTCCCTGCGTGAAAGCGGCCTCTTCTCCCGGGTGGAGAACGGTACGCCGGGGGATCTTGAGATCGACAGCACGCTGTTTACCTATCGCTATCTATTGAGTCCAGAGTCCTATGGCGCGGATGCCTTCTCCACAGAGCACTTATCTCACTCCTTGCAGCAACGGCTGCAGGAGTTGACCACTCCCATCCCCAACCCGTTTAAATCACTGCTTCCAAGAGACCCCACCGGCGCCTATCCATCGATGCTAAAGCGGTGGCAGGGACAGACTCAGGTGAATCGTTCCGAGGGTGTCTGGAGTTCACAACAGGGCGAGATGGCAATACTTCTGGCCGAGACCCGGGAGAGCGGCTTCGCCATCGACCAGAATCAGGCGATGATGCAGCGGTTGACCACAACCTTCGAAGAGCTCGACAGCAAAGACAGACATCAACTGATCGTCACCGGCCCGGCGGCCTTCAGTGTGCACTCTAAACAGATCATTGAATCAGAGAGCCGGTTGCTCAGCATCATCGCATCCCTGGCCATCGCCCTCTTGCTCTATCTCGCTTACGCTTACCTGCCCTATCTGCTCTATGCCGCCCTACCCCTCTTCAGTGGCGTATTGGCCGCGACACTGGTCACCGGCCGGGTCTTCACCGAGCTGCACGGTATCACCCTGGCATTCGGTATCACCCTGCTGGGTGTCGCCCTCGACTATCCGGTACATCTCTTCAGCCATATTCGTGAGGGTGACAAACCCAGCGAGTCGATGCGACGTATCTGGCAGACCTTGAGACTGGGCGTGGTGACCACCTGCCTGGGCTACCTGGTACTTGTGGCGAGCAGTTTCGAAGGATTGAAACAGTTGGGGGTCTTCACCCTGGTGGGGCTGTTAACCGCTGCACTCACCAGCCGATATCTGCTGCCCTGTCTCTATGCGGATAATTTCAACCGGCCAAAACTCAAAGGTGAACGACTTATCTCCCGCCTTGCCCAGCGAAGTCGCCGGTTGCCTATCGCTGTTACGCTTATCGCCCTGCTGATTGTGATCGCAGCGATACTCTCCCCCCGACCGCTTTGGAATGACGACATTGCCGTCCTCTCTCCTCTGCCCAGCTCCCTGATCGCTCAGGATCGCAGCCTGAGACAGGCGCTGCAGGCCGACGAGGCGAGCCAGATGATAGTGCTGGAGGGTGACAGCATCGAACAACTGCTTCAGCGATGTGAGTCCCTGAGACCTTATATCGGCAAGGCGATAGACAAGGGTTGGCTGAATGGCGCCAGCCTGCTCTGCGACGCGCTGCCCAGTCAAAAAAGACAGCGGGAAATACAGTCCCAACTGCCTGAGCAAAACGATCTTGCCATCGCACTTCAGGCAGCCCTGAGCAATCTCCCTTTCAAACAGGAGGCCTTCGCCCCCTTCATAGATGAGATTGCCGCCAGTCGGGAACTACCGCCGCTGGACTATGAGATGGCTAGAACCACCCTACTGGGTGATCGTCTTGCCCCCTATATCAAACAGACAAGTGATGGCTGGATCGGCCTGGTACCCCTGCAATTTGTCCTCGATAACGATGCGCTGGCGGAACAGTTTCAGGATCTCCTTACCGGTGTCAGCTACCTCAATCTGCGCAGTGAGACCAGCAGCCTGATCGAGGATTTTCGCGCCACCGCCCTGGTCCATCTGCTGCTTGGCGCCTGTCTCATGTTTCTCATCCTCTGGTTGGGATTGAGAAGTTTCTCCCACACCCTGTTGGTTATGCTGCCCATCGCCCTGGCTATCGCTGTGACTGTCTCCCTGCTCAAGCTGATTGGGGAGGAGATGAACCTGTTCCATCTGATTTCACTGATGCTAGTGCTGGGTATTGGTATCGACTACAGCCTCTTCTTCTCCCGTGAAAATGAAGATCTGAGTGAACGCAAGGCGACACTCCACGCCCTGGGACTATGCGCCCTCAGCACCGTCTCGGTCTTCACCATTCTCGCCACATCCCGTATCCCGGTGCTACACGCCATTGGTATAACGGTGTCGATCGGTGTAGTCAGCAGCTTTCTGCTCACATACGCCTTGGCACCATTCCAAGCAAGAGAACACGCGGTGACTCCATCGTGACGGAACCGGCAGTAAAACCAACTGGCAACCTGGCTCAGCGACTGCTCGGCGGTTTGATCCTGTTGTTGGTCATCGCCTACCCCTTCACCCTCCATCTGGGCATTCTCGGCCTGGGAGGCTTGCAGCCCGCCCTGGTGATACTCCTGAGTCTGATCATTCTCTCAGCCCTGAGTATGATCCTGCGACGTAACTGGATGGGTTGGGTTCTCCTGTCAGTGGGCATTGCGCTGACTGCTTGGCTGATCAGTGGTGGGGTGAATTCGTCCCTGGTATTGAAACTGCCGCCGTTATTGATCAATCTGTTCCTGGCCGCACTCTTCTCCAGCACCCTGTTACCAGGCAAAAGGGCGTTAATCAGCCGTATCGCAGAGCTGATGCATGGACAAAAACTGGACCCGGTGGCCGAACGCTACGCCCGTCGGGTGACACTGTTCTGGGCACTCCTGTTTGTCGCCATACTGCTGGAGACACTACTCCTATCCCTCTTCGCTTCAGCAGAAATTTGGTCACTCTTCACCAATTTTATAAACTACGCGATCGTAGGTCTGGTCTTCCTGGTTGAATACCGCATCCGTATCCATAAACTTTCTCACCTTCAACATATGTCATTTTCAAATTTCATCATCTCATTGAGACGCATCGACTGGCGGAATATCCAGTGACCAGGGAGAAAGAGCAGAGCATTATCCGGCACGAGCCAGATCAGGTGGTTGCCTGGAAAAAGGCTGAGGCACTCTCTGCAGAGAGGTTTCTACAAGATGTGGCGCAAGCCGTCGAGGCTCTGCCGGACAAGCGCTATGCGTTTAACCTGTGCGAAGACAGATACCAGTTCATGGTCGGATTCGCCGCCGCCCTGAGGCGACAACAGATAACACTGCTGCCGCCCAATGCGACGGCTGGCGCAGTCAATGGCCTGGTGGAGGACTACCCCGACAGTTACTGCCTGGTGGATAAAACGAACGAGGATATCAAGCTCCCACAGATCCCTTATGAAGCGCTGATGTCGGGAAATAGACCCAAAGCGATCAGCCCACTGACCATGGACCCCGAGCAGACCGCCGCCATCCTGTTCACCTCCGGCAGTACCGGCAAGCCGAAGATGAATCTGAAGAACTGGCGCACGCTCAGTGGTGAAGCCGCTCTGGCCCTGAACCAATTCCCTTTTCTCAGCCGGGGGATCCGCACTATCGTCGCCACGGTTCCCGCGCAACACATGTATGGGTTGGCGACATCGATCCTCTTTCCCTGGCAGGGGGCTATCGCCGTGGATAGCGGTCGCCCCTTTTTTCCCGCAGACATCTGTGACGCCCTCGCCCGCCTGCCAGAGCCGAGGGTGCTGATTACAACTCCACTGCACCTGAGGGCCTGTGCCACCGCCGGCCTCGAGTGGCCATCCATTGAGTTCATTATCTCTGCTACTGCACCATTGGCAGACTCTCTGGCGGCTGAGGTGGAGCGGGCGCTGAAAACAGAGGTGATGGAGATCTACGGCTCTACCGAGACCGGCTCCATCGCCAGCCGTCGCACGATCGAAGATTCAATCTGGCGACTCTACCAGGGGATCACTATCACCCCCCATGAGGAGGGCTGCGAAGTCGACGGCGGACACCTGATGGAGAGCGTCACCCTGAATGACCGCATTCAGCTCGACCCAGAAGGACGGTTTCACCTGTTGGGCCGGGACAGCGATATCCTGAAAATCGCCGGTAAAAGGGCCTCCCTGCGTGACTTGAACCACCAGTTGCTGGAGGTCCCTGGTGTTGTCGATGGGGTTTTCCTCCCGCCTGCGGACGAAAACAGCAGAAATCAGCGACTCTCCGCCCTTGTGGTGGCACCTTCGATGGACAAACGGGAGATACTCGACGCATTGGCGAAGACCATCGATGAGGTCTTTCTTCCCCGCCCTCTCTATCTGATAGACAGGCTGCCACGCAATTCCACCGGGAAGCTACCCCGTAAAGAGCTTGATAAGCTATTGAGTTCGCTGAAAAACAGGCCCTAGATCAGGAGAACGGGTCGAGCCTGATTGCAAGTTCGTCCCTCAACCTGGGAGCGAAAAGGAGAGCAGCAAATCCCGCTGAACCATTGTACTCAGCCCGCAGGACTCGCATAATGTCCCGCTGCCGCAGCAGCGGCTGTTTGATCCAGTGATTACGGACACCCATGGCGATAAGACCTCTGACGATTTCCAGCTTTACTCTGAGTAACGCCCTAGGATTGGGAAATCAGGCCACTCTCTCAGGCCTGAAGGACGGCAGAAGCGGACTCAGAGCTTGTGATCTTGAGGATGTGGAACTGCAGACCTGGATCGGACGGGTAGATGGCCTGGAGTCGATGAGGCTGCCTGAGAATCTCGCCGCTTACGACTGCCGCAACAACCGCCTGTCGCTGCTGGCGCTACAGCAGGACAACTTTCTCGATTCGGTCTCCCGTGCGGTCTCACGATATGGCGCTGAGCGGGTCGGCGTCTTCGTCGGTACCAGTACCTCCGGTATTGCCGAGACGGAGCAAGCCTATCTGCATCAATCGGCAGAGGGCCAGCTGAGAGGCGGCTATGATGCGGATAAGACCCACAACATCTTCTCCTGTGCCGAATTTCCCCGAGCAGTGATGGATCTCAAAGGCCCAGCCTTGGCCATCTCCACCGCCTGTTCATCCAGCGCCAAGGTCTTCGCTGCCGCTCATCGCTACATCAGCGCAGGCCTGTGTGACGCTGCAGTGGTCGGCGGGGTCGACACCCTCTGCATGACCACCCTATACGGATTCAATTCGCTGGATCTCATATCGCCTGAACCCTGTCGTCCCTGGGATGCCAGACGACAGGGAATCAATATCGGCGAGGCAGCGGGATTCGCCCTGCTGGAGAGGGCAGGAGCCGAAAATGAAGGTCCTCTGCTGCTGGGATACGGCGAGTCGAGCGATGCCTACCACATGTCGACGCCCCACCCGGAAGGTAAAGGCGCCGCCCTGGCAATGCAACAGGCCTTAGAGAGAGCCGGAATCGGCGCAGATGAGATCGACTATATCAATCTCCACGGCACCGCTACACCGGCCAACGACCAGGCGGAGGATATCGCCGTGGTCGACGCCTTCGGCAAACAGGTGCCCTGCAGTTCAACCAAAGGGTTTATCGGTCATACGCTGGGTGCCGCAGGTATCACTGAGGCGATCATCTCCCTGCTCTGCCTGGAAGCGGGATTCATCCCGCAAAATCTACAGACAAAAGAGCCCGACCCGGAGTTAGCGGTCAATCTGGTGCTCTGCCCACAGCAACAGCCATTGAATAAGGTAATGACAAACTCCTTCGGTTTCGGTGGCAACAACTGCAGTCTGGTACTGGGTCGGGGCCAATGATTGAAGTCTCCCTCGAATCCATCGGTCTGATCGCACCAGGGCTACAGGGTTGGCAGCCTTCTATCCCGGTACTCAGGGGAGAAACCCCCTTTGAACCCGTACCGCTGCCGCCACTGAAACCTGCCATGCTGAAGCCCAACGAGCGCCGGCGTACCACCGCCACCATCAAGCTGGCCCTGGAGGTTTCTGACGACGCACTGAAGCAGCGGCCTCATACGGAAGAGCTACTCTCAGTCTTTACCTCATCCTATGGCGACCTGGATGTTATCCATAACATCTGTAGGGCCCTGACTTTGGATGAGCGCCCGGTATCACCGACCCATTTCCATAATTCGGTACACAACGCCCCTGCCGGGTACTGGTCCATTGCTGCCGGTTATCAGCAGGCATCCAGTAGTATCGCGGGACTCGACGGCTCCTTTGCAGCGGGTCTGCTGGAAGCTGCCATCCTCTGCAAGACTGAAGAGAAAAACGTGCTTCTGATCTCCTATGACCTGCCCTCACCGGAGCCCCTGAACCAGGTCATTGAATCTGACGCTACTTTCGCCACCGCCCTGCTGATCTCACCCGCCGAGAGCAAGTCGGACAAGCTGGCCAATCTCCGCCTGCAGATCACCCAAGAGTTGGCTGAGAGCCGAATGCAAGATGACCGGATGGAACAGCTACGGCTGGCAGCCCCGGCCGCCAGATCTCTGCCACTATTAACCTCACTGGCAAAGCGAGAGAGTCTCCAACTGAAACTCCCCTATCTTGCCGACAGCCAGCTCCAGATCGAGATGACCGCATGTTGAACCGGGAGGAGATCTGCGCACTCATGCCCCATGCAGGCAAGATGTGTCTGATTGAGAAACTACTTGAGTGGGATGACGACCGGCTGGTCTGTAGCACCGAGTCCCATATGCGTTCAGACAACCCCCTGCGTTCAAAGCAAAGACTGAATGCCATCCACGCCGCCGAATATGGAGCCCAGGCGATGGCGCTGCATGGAGGGCTTCTGGCGAAACAGTCCGGCGCATCTCCGATGGCGGGGTTTCTGGTCAGCCTGCGGGGGGTCAAACTACATAGACAGCGTCTAGACGACACTGAGCATCCTATGATCATCCGCGCAACAAAACTCCTGGCCGACAACGGCAACCTGCTCTATGATTTTCAACTGACGATAAACGAAATCCCTGTTGCCGAAGGAAATGCAGCAGTCATGGCGCAGAGGGAGGCATAGCGGATGAAACGAGCACTTGTCACCGGAGGCAGTGGAGATATCGGCTCCGCCATCTGCCGCCGACTGGCCGCTGATGGCTACCACGTCATCGTACATGCCAACCGCAACCGGGATCGTGCCGATCAACTGGTGGAAGAGATCAAGCAGCAAGACGGCTCCGCCGAGTCATGCTGCTTCGATCTTCGCGACAGCGAAGCCTGTGCGACATCAATTGAGAAACTGCTCGCCGATGCCCCCATCCAGGTTCTGGTGCACAACGCAGGCATCCATAGTGACGCTCCTCTTGCAGGCATGCAGCCGGAGCAATGGAAGTCAGTGATCGATGTCTCTCTGAACGGTTTCTATAATGTTTCACAACCCCTGTTGCTGCCGATGATAGCAACCCGCTGGGGACGCATTATCTCCCTCTCCTCGATCGCCGGCGTGATGGGCAATCGCGGCCAGGCCAACTATGCGGCCGCCAAGGCCGGTCTACATGGAGCCTCTAAGTCACTTGCCATTGAAGTGGCCTCCCGCGGTGTGACGGTGAATGTAGTCGCACCCGGCGTCATTGCCGGCCAAATGAGCGAACAGGCCTTCGACGATAATATGATCAAACAGATCGTACCCATGAAACGGGCTGGGTCTCCGGACGAGGTGGCCGCACTCATAGGCTTTCTCGCATCAGACGAGGCGGGCTACATCTCCGGCCAGGTCATCTCAATCAATGGTGGCATGGCTTAGTCGATGAAGAGCACCCTTGTCATCCCCGCCTTCAATGAGGCCGAGACCATTGAAGCCGTTGTGAATCAGGCGAAACCGCTGGTAGATCAGGTCGTCGTTGTCGATGATGGCTCTGCTGACGATACCAGCCAACGTCTACAGGAGAGTGATGCCCTGTTGATCAGACACGAGGTCAATCGAGGCAAGGCCGCAGCGCTGGAATCTGGTATCACTCACGCCCTTTCGGAGGGATCCGAGTACATCATCACACTGGATGGTGACGGCCAACACGATCCACAGGAGATCCCTAAACTCCTTGAAGCTGCCAAAAACAACCCGGCAACCATCGTGATCGCCGCTCGCCTGAAACAGAGCCATACCGCGCCGAAACTGCGTCGCTTCGCCAATCGTTTCGCCGATTTCTGGGTCTCGTGGGCATCGGGTTACGCGGTCATCGACTCCCAGTCAGGCTTCAGACTCTATCCCGCCGAGCTCTTTCGCAGGATCCAATTGGATACCAACAGGGAGCGGAGTTTTGTCTTCGAGAGCGAAATTATCATTGAAGCGGCCAACAACAAAATTTATAGTATCTCCATTCCGGTAGATACGATTTATCGCACTGAAGGAAGAGAGAGCCACTATAAACCTTGGACGGACACTTGGCGGATCGTACGAATGATTGCTTTACGCTTACTGCGCCGGGGCATGTTCCCTGCAGGACTGCTAAGAAGTCTGCACATTCTACCCGATCCGCGAAAACAGCAACCCGGTGGGTAAGGGCTAAGTCACTCTTCGCCGGTTCTGGACACCACTATTTATTTAACCATTCACATTTTGGGAACCTCAAAGGAGACTTGTAAATGAAGATCGCACACCTAAAAAGAGTGGCATTCGTCGCCATGATTGTTTTGACCATGGGACTGATCGGCTGCGTCACACAGCCTGTCTATAATGTTGAAAACTCACCCATTAATGCATCCAGCAGTGTATCCACTGCAAAAATAAAGAAGGCTATCATCTCTGCCGGCGCTGAAAGGGGTTGGGCCATGAAAGAGGTCAAGCCAGGCCTCATCGTAGCCACTCTCTTCGCCAGAAAACACAAGGCTGTTGTGGACATTCACTACAATACTAAGAGCTACAGCATCACCTACAAAGACAGTGTTGCCCTGAAATATGACGGCAGCTCTATTCATAAAAGATATAACGGCTGGATCCAGAACCTGGATCGTCAAATCCAGATCCGTCTGTCATCACTCTAAGCGCTAGCTTTATTTAGCCAATCCCGTCAGTGTCGGTATGGGCAATTCATGCCCACCGATGCTGACGGTGACCATCACCCCCTTGTTTCGATTACCAGCACAGCTTCATCCCCATGCAATTTGATCCTGAACAAGGGAAAGTTGACTGGGATGGACTCTTCACTTTTTTCATCACGCTAATCCTGCTTATCGCCACCTTAGGCGTTGCGCTTTTCGTCTCCCTTCGACATGTCTATCGCATCGCCAGCGAAGCCAACTGCAAGAGCGAGGACCGTCAGCTGCTTGTATTTGGAAAACGTCTGGACAACGGCTCAATCGATCAGGATTACGAAAAACGCCTGAATAAAACAGAAGAGTTGATGCGTGAAGATGAAGATCGTCAATTGCTTCTGCTCGGTGGCAGTGCAAAAGGAAGCGCGACCAGTGAAGCGCAAGCAGGCCAGGAGTGGCTTGCAAGCCAAGGTATTGATGTCTCTCGCATGACACGGGAAGAGCACTCACAAAACACCTTGGAAAATCTCAGGCATGCCAGAGTGATGTTAAGTGAGATCACCAAATCCAGGGTCACCATGATCAGTAACCGCTATCATCTGCCCCGCATTGCCACTATTGCCGGCAGCCTCGGCATTGAGCACCATCTATGTGCCTGCGAAGCGAAATTCAATCTCACACCAATGATGCTTTTCAGGTTAATACTCGAGGCCTGGTACATTCTCTGGTTTAAAACCGGCCGTGGCTGGGCCAGAATCACCCAAAACCAACGCATGCTGGACCGCGTCACATGAATAAATACCTTCACTCACTTGTCGCCCTCTCTCTGCTGATGACAACCCAGATTGCTCTCAGTGGTGAGAACCCTCTGCACAACTGGCAGATTTTAATGGGCTACGGTAAATCTCACCTCACCTGGGGTGGAACACAACAGATTGTAGAGACACGGGATCTCATCCTGCGTCACGAACGCAAACAAGATCGACTGAGGGGTAAAGGGTGGTATCTCAACCGGCGCTCTCTACTGATTGAGATACCGCTGCACTATCTGCATGAACCGGATGAGCCTCCGATAACCGGTCTCTACTTCAACTCCTGCTGGACCTTTGAAGCGAACCCACACATCCAACCCTTTCTACTTGCAGGTGGCGGGCCGGCCTTTACCAACGCAGAAATTCCGGGTACTAGCTCTCGCATTAAAGGGGTCTATCAGGCAGCGGGAGGGCTTCGTTTTCCTATGGACTCATTGGAGATGAGTGTGGAATTCCGTTTCCATCACATCTCCAACGGTGGTATCAAGGATCCGAACGATCCTATCAACTCGGGCAAGTTCCTCTTCGGCCTACGCCTGCCCCTCTGATTCCATGATGTGCTTGCACGCCATGGAGATGGTGTTGACCACCCGGGCATGGTCTCGTACGCAGGGATTATCCTGATCCCAGACATAACCAGCCAATACTGAACAGATCTGATTCTGATAGGTCTCCGGCTTCACTGGCGAGAAGAAGATGGTGGGGAGCCGATCGTCGTACCAGGCGGTGACATAGGTACGGAAGGCCTCGACCCCCATCATCAGGTGGTCGGCGTACTCCGTCTGCCAATCGGGATTCTCCCCTTTCAGCTCTTTTATCACTGTCTTTGCTGCGCAATTGGACGACTCCAGTGCCAGGGTGACACCGGAGGAGAAGACCGGATCGAGAAACTCTGTAGCATTGCCCATCAAGGCGTAACCTTTGCCATGCAGACGGGTTGCTGAAATCGAGTAGCCGCTGATCCGGCGTACCGGGAAAGTGAACTCAGCATCCCCAAGGCGTGCCTTAGTGACCGGATTGTCCTCCAGAATCGCCTTCAGTTTCTCATCGGGATCTTCAGGATACTTGTCCAGAAAGTCAGGCTTGGCCACTATGCCGATGGAGGTCTTGCCGTTGGAGAAGGGGATGATCCACATCCAGGCATTATCAGGATCATCCATCATGCAGATCCAGATACGCCCATCCGCCCCATCACCAGCCTCGGGCCGGTTGTCTCCCGTCACATGGGTGAAGTAGGACTCACGCAGTGGCAGCGTGGACTTCTCATCCAGATCCAGTAGTCGGGGTAGTACCCGGCCATAACCGCTGCCATCGAGAATAAACTTTGCATTGACGCTGACCTCGCTGCCGTCAGGCGCTTCCAGGATCGAGGTGGAGGAACCGTCATCGGCAAAGGTGACATCCTTGACTGCGTGCTGCCAGAGAATCGGCACACCGAAGGACTCCACTGTCTCAGCCAGGACCTGATCGAAACGATCTCTGGGCACCTGATAGGTGTAGGTCCAACCACTGGTGAACTGCTGGGCAAACTTAAAGGTGCAAGTCTCATCACCTCGCTTGAAAACAGCACCATCCTTAACGATGAAATTTTCAGCCTTGACGGCATCCAACATGCCTGCCTCTTGCAACAGGTCCATACAGCGTGGCAGCAGACTCTCGCCGATAACAAAACGGGGAAACTGCTCTTTCTCCACGATCATACAATCGAACCCGGCCTTCTGGATCAGCGATGCTGCAGTTGCACCAGCCGGCCCTGCGCCGATAACAAGTACGTCGGTCTCATAACTCTTCATATCTTTAAAAATCCCATTTCAAACGGTGAGTCGTTTACCCTAAATTACTGTTCTATTTTTTTCGGTCACTTCCATCACTCCCCCGATATTGCCTCACCTACGGAGTCGACAACCTCTTTGGCGCCCTCTTTGGTCGCCTTCCAGACCTTTCCGCTCTCCTTCTTGGTCGCCTTCCAGGCCTCCTTTCCACCTTCCGACACGCCGTCCCAGGCCTCTTTTGAACCCGACTTTACACCAGTCCAGGCCTTGTCGGCGGCGGAACCTATACTCTCTCCGCCCTCTTCAGCTGCGACGGTTGCAGTACTCAATACAGTTAGAAAAACAAGAAATAAGATCGAGAATTTTATCTTCATGCTGAATATCTCCCGCAGGCCGGGGACTAATCCACCCAGACCCGCGCATTGCGAAACAGTCTCAGCCAGGGGGCATCCTCTTCCCACTCATCCGGGTGCCATGAGTGCTGTACCGTCCTGGTCACCCGCTCCGGATGCGGCATCATGATAGTTACCCTGCCATCACTGTTGGTCAAGCCAGTAATGCCCTCGGGGGAACCGTTGGGATTGGCAGGATAGCGGCTTGCCACCTCACCACTGTTCTCAAGATAACGCAACGCCGTTAAGGGACGGGCCTTTTCCAGATGAACATCATCATGGAACTCCGCCCTTCCCTCGCCATGGGCCACCACGATTGGCAGTCGAGAACCCGCCATCCCTTGCAACAGAATCGAAGGTGTATCTGTTACCTCCACCGTCACCATGCGCGCCTCGAATTGCTCCGAGCGATTACGTACGAAGTGGGGCCAGTGTTCGGCACCGGGGATCAGTTCATGTAGATTGGACAACATCTGGCAGCCATTGCAGACCCCCAGGGCAAAGCTATCCTGACGTTGGAAAAAACTTTCGAAGATATCCCGCGCCCGGTTATTGAAGAGTATCGACTTGGCCCAGCCTTCGCCTGCGCCGAGCACATCACCATATGAGAAGCCACCACAGGCCACCAGCCCCTTGAAGTCAGCAAGATCGACCCGACCCTCGATGACATCCGACATATGCACATCGACAGACCTGAAGCCTGCGCGATGAAAGGCTGCCGCCATCTCCAACTGGCCGTTAACGCCCTGCACGCGCAGGATCGCCATGGCGGGTCGAACACCGGTGGCGATCATCGGTGCAGCCACATCCTCATTCTGATCGAAGCTGAGAGAGACCTGCAGCCCAGGATCCTCCTGCTCGATTCGGGCATGCTCTTCGTTGGCACAGGCCGGATTGTCCCGCATTGCCTGCATCTGCCGAGTGGTCTCGGACCAGGCCTGGTGGAATTCAGTGCGACTACCGCTAAGAATCGGTTTGCCGGCACGCCGAAACTCGATCTGATCTTCACCGCTAACACTGCCGATCACATGGCTGCAACGACCCAATCCGGCATCGTGTAGCTGTTTTAATACATCATCGGTATCGGTATGCCGGGTCTGGATGACTGCTCCCAGCTCCTCACTGAAGAGAGCCGCCAGATCATCTTCACCCAGATCATCCACATCTACGGAGATACCGCAGCGACCGGCAAAGGCCATCTCACACAGCAGCGCGAAGAGTCCCCCATCGGAGCGATCATGGTAGGCCAACAGGAGGTCGTCCCGGTTGAGATCCTGAATCACCTGGAAGAAACGCTTCAGCACATCCGGATCATTCAGATCAGCGCCATGGTGTCCCACCTGACCATAGACCTGGGCCAAGGCCGAGCTACCCAGTCGATTCTGCCCCTTACCCAGATCGATCAGAATCAGATCGGTATCCCCTTTGTCGGTGCGTAATTGGGGCGTCAGCGTATCCCTGACATCGGCAACCGGGGCAAAGGCGGAGATAATCAACGACAGCGGCGCCGCCATCTCCCGCGACTCTCCATCCTGCTGCCAGACGGTCTTCATCGACATGGAGTCCTTACCCACCGGAATGGAGATACCGAGCTGAGGGCAGACCTCCATGCCTACGGCTTTAACGGTCTCATAGAGTTTTGCATCCTCTCCGTCGTGACCCGCCGCAGCCATCCAGTTGGCGGATAGCTTGATGTCACCGATCTTGTCGATATTGGCGGCGGCGATATT
>JBNKMQ010000284.1:0-2346 GCA_050293225.1 Sedimenticolaceae bacterium | reverse complement strand
GATCGAGGTATCGAGACCACCCGAGTAGGCCAGCACAACCTTATTTATGCCATCTTTTGACATCTGCTCTCTCCCGGTGATTGGAGCTTGAAAAACCGCGCATTATAGACCATCCCCGCCAGCGCCTGTTAACACTTACTGATCCAAAGGCTGTCGACAGACTTCAGGGTATAACGCGCCAGATCCGGACGCCCACTTGTGATGACCGTTTGAATTCCAACCGACGCCGAACCCAGCGCCGCAACATCCCCCTGCGCCGGAGCAGACGGGGGTTGCCGTCAGATAACCTCAAGCAACCCCGGTTTACCGACCTGCGCCGGCATGCGATTTATTTACTAACCAGGCTATAGATAGTAATTTCTTTGGCTTAGTTAGCATATTCAGGGCAGCAGGATCTGGCAGCACCCCCCTTCTAGAATACCGCCATTAGAGAGCGTCACGCCTCCCTGCTTTCCGTCATGATTGTGAAGATCCAGTACGATCTTTGTGAAATAGAGCCCCAATCCGGTATTGTTATTGAGGAAACCGGACTCCGGATGAAAATACTCCCCCTGGTCATCTAACATGGACTGAGGAAATCCACTGCCGTTATCCTCCACCGAGATGACCAACCCCTCATCCGTACTCTCTGCCGTCACCCTGAGCCAATCCCTGGTATAGCGCAGTGCATTGCTGATGGCATTACTCATCACACCGGCCATCAGGTTTCTATCGAAATACCAGTAAAGATCCTCACTGCAGTGGATCTCATATCCAATCCCTTTTTGCTTGGTGACATCGCCATGTTCCAGCATTGCCTCCTCGAGGAAATCACTGATCGCATGGGCATCCACATTCAGCATATAGTTGCCCTCTTCGACTTTGAACAGCGTGAGCATCTTCACCAGATTATTGTTGATGCGCCTGACCTCATACTCCATGTCCGCGCACTCCTGACTGATACCACAGGCCTCCAGGTCGCAATTCTTCGCAATCATGCCGATATACTTGAGAAGAATACCGAGTGAGTTCTTGATGTCATGCGAGACCATGGCAAAGGCAGATGTCAGCCCCAGCACCTCGACTTTCTGTTGACGATCCTGCAACTTATTCCTCCTCTACCAGCCGTCCTGGCAATGGGGTTAACTGTTGAAGATACTTTATTGCCGTCTCGTCATTTCGGTTTCTCTCCAGTAATCGATTTAACAAATAACGACACTTGAACAGGTAGCTTTGATCCGCTCCATGCTCCCGCATAAACTCGATCATGGCACTGACTGACATCAGGATAATCGTTCGGTTGCCCGGGTAACTATCAACAGTTTCATTCAGCAGCTTGATTGCCTTCTCCGCCCCGCCCTGCTGGAACAGCTTGATGCATTCACTATGAATCTTTTTCAGGGCTTCCCGACTCTTGTCGATTAAGGCTTCCGCTTCATGGCTTTGTTCATGGGTTTGCATCAAATCCCGAACACGTTGTATCCATGCCTCATCGTCATGATAATTCGCCAACAGTATGCTCAGCAGCATCTGTGCCTCGTCATGACAGGAGAGCTGGAACAGGTCATCCGCGACACTCAGCAGATCTTCAGCTGCCAGTACCCCTTTGTGTTCACTGGCAAAATGCGCTATCTCCTGCAAATAGCTCTCGATTGGCTCAGCATGATTGAGCTGCCGCTTGATCAAGGCCTGTCGGCTCACTATCTGGATCTGCGCCGAAGGATTGTCACCGAAGACTTTATGGCCATCTGCCAACAGTCTCAACAACTTGGGAGTGTGGCCACCTGCCTGATAGATCTCAGCCAACCGCAGATACTCGTCAGCCTTGGCAAAACAGGAGTGCTTTCCCCAACGGACAGCTGCCTGATAGGCCCGTTCGGCCACCTCCAACTCCCCATTCTCTTGCGACAGGTCACCCAACTGCCGTTGGCGGCTAACCGGCTTCGGCGAAAGCTTGACCGCACGCTGCAACATGGCCTGGGCCTCTCTCTTTTCGCCCTGTTCCACCAGCACCTTCGCTAACCAATCATAAACTTCGAGATAGTGGGGATTGTCCTCTATCAACCCCTGAAAACGCTCTGCGGCCCTCTCCAGATTCCCCCTCAAATAGTCAATCTTTCCCAGGCCGAAACTGGCCCAGGGGAAATTTCGTACTTGCAACATCTGGCGGTAGATTGACTCTGCATCGTCGAAACGTTCAAGATCAAAACAGAGCTCAGACTGTAATTTCGTGAGATAGAGCTGTTTCTTGAGATCGCCATCACGCTGTGCCTCACAAAGTCTCACAGCCCCCGCTTTATCTCCATCCGCGAGCGCCAGATCGATCTCCTTTAGCTGAGATTTACGTCTCAATGCCGCTGCAAGACG
>JBNKMQ010000283.1:0-6062 GCA_050293225.1 Sedimenticolaceae bacterium | reverse complement strand
CAAAACCAAGAACGGCGAAGGCTATAAAGAGAAGAATTACACCCAGGGCAACGGTGAGCATCGCGCCACCTATAAGTCGATCAAGGGTGACTTCAAATATGGCGAGAACCTGGTCCCCCATTACGACTGGTTCGACGGGCAGATGCTCTACACCACCATCGACACCCATTTCGACCCGGCTGCCGGCCCCGTCGAAATCAATGGCTTCAAGGGTGACCACGACGACGGCATCTCCCGTATCTGGCCCTTCAAGCGCATGCACACCTTTCAACCCTATGACAAGGGCAACAACACCATGGTCTACATGCATCTGTGGGGCGATGATGACGATGCCTACTGGGGTAACTACGACTTCGGCCGCGCCATCAAGGCGGGCATGGAGAAGAACAATATCCCCTACAGTGGTGAATACGGTTTCGTCGAGACCTACTCCTTCTGGCCAATCACTCACATGGTGGCACCGAGCGAGGATGCCCTGGATTGCGCCGAGTGCCACAGCCGGGAAGGCCGTCTTGACGATCTGAAAGGTTTCTACATGCCGGGCCGCGACAATTTCCGCTGGCTCGATATTTTGGGATATCTCGCGCTGGGAGGCGCCCTGCTGGGCGTGTTGTTACATGGCCTGATGCGCAAAGTCTTCAGCAAGAAAAACCAGCAGGGAGAGGCATCATGAGCAGACACGCACACACCAACAACACCAAGCTCCGGCAGAAGGGTGAGAAGCATTATGTAATGCTCTATACCCGCTACGAACGTTTCTGGCACTGGTCCCAGGCCCTGCTGATTTTCACCCTGTTCTACACCGGACTGGGGCTGCATGGCCTGCACAACCTGCTCGACTTCCATACTGCGGTCACCATCCACACCTATGGAGCCCTGGCGCTGATCGTGCTGTGGATGTTCACTACCTTCTGGAACTTCACCACCGGCCAATGGCGTCAGTACCTGTTCAAAGAGGGTGTCATGAAAGTAATCCGTTTTTATGCCTATGGCATCCTGACGGGTGAACCGCATCCCTACAAGAAGGGACTACAGCGCAAACAGAACGCCCTGCAATCACTAGCCTATATGAGTTTTATGCTATTGATCGGGCCTGCGCTTTGGTCATCTGGAATTATCTATCTGCTATATGACTTCTGGAGCGGTTATAGCTGGTCAAGTCAAGGTCTGACCGCCATTGCGTTTATACACACCGCTGCGGCGTTCTTGATGGGTACCTTTGTGATCATCCACATCTACATGACCACGACGGGTAAAACACCAACCCACTATATCAAGACTATGATCACCGGTTACGACAACATCGAACTGACCGAGGCGGAGCAAGCCTACATCAAGGAGACCCACTCGGTTTCGATCAAGGACTGAATAAACAAGTTTTGAGTGATGAGTTTTTAGTTTTAAGTTGCGTATATCACTCGCGCGCACGAATTTCGACTCACCCTGTCCCCCTCTCAGTGTGAGAGGGACTGGGGGAGGGAGTGTAGACAACCGTGAGCGAAACGAACTCCACTGACTCAAACCGCATAAATCAAAACTCAAAACTCACACCTTCTGCGAGCTGGCTGAAAGCGCAGAAATCTCTCGCCGGCAACCGAATCAAGCTGGCGGTGGCATTGGGTACTCTGTCGGGTTGGTTTCTGATTCTGCAGGCTTGGTGTCTGGCCCAGGCAGTCTCCGGTGTCATCTTCCTCGATCAGAACCTGAGAGATGTGATGCCCTGGCTCTGGGGTCTGCTTGCCATCTTTATCTTTCGGGCTGTGCTGGCATGGGCCTCTGAACGGGTCGCTCAGGATGCCGCCCAGCAGGTCAAACTGAGACTACGAAAACGCCTCTATACAAAACTTCGCCAACTGGGTCCCGCCTATCTGACAGAGCAACGTACCGGTGATCTGGTCAACACCCTGAGCGACGGCATCGAGGCCCTGGAGGCCTACTACGCCCGCTTTCTGCCTGCCATCTCACTGATAGCCTTGGTGCCGCTTTCGATCCTGGTCTTTGTCTTCCCCATCGACTGGATCTCCGCCCTGGTGATGCTGGGCACTGCACCGCTGATCCCTTTCTTTATGATCCTCATCGGTAAAGGAGCAGAGAGACGCAACCAGAAGCAGTGGCAACAACTCGCCCGCATGAGCGCCCACTTTCTCGACACCATTCAAGGCCTCACCAGTCTCAAGCTGTTCAACGCCAGCCGACGGGAGGCAGAGATGGTCGCGCGTATCTCCGACGACTATCGCCGCAGCACCATGTCGGTGTTGCGTATCGCCTTCCTCTCCGCCTTCGCCCTGGAGTTTTTCTCCACCGTCAGTATCGCCATCGTCGCCGTGCTGATTGGCTTTCGTCTCTTCTGGGGAGAGCTTGATTTCCTATATGGCTTCTTTGTTTTATTGTTGGCACCGGAGTTCTATCTGCCTCTGCGCAACATGGGCACTCACTACCATTCCCGAATGGATGCCATCGGTGCAGCGGAGAAGATGCTCGACATACTCGACGCTCCACTAGCGGATAACCCGGAGCAGTCAACCCAACAGTTACTCTTCACCGGCAGCCTGGGGTTGAGCCTGAAAGGGATCAGCTTCACCTATCCGGACGGCCGAAGCGCACTGCATGATCTGGATCTCACCATCGAAGCGGGAGAGCACGTCGCTATCGTCGGTCCCAGCGGCGCAGGTAAGAGCACGCTACTCAACCTTCTGCTCGGTTTTCAACAACCGGGGGAAGGTTGCATCAGAGCAAACGGACAACCACTTGTCAGTCTGGACCCGGCTGTCTGGCGACAGCAGATCTCCTGGGTACCCCAGCGTGCCCATCTATTTCACGGCACCCTGGCAGATAACATTCGCCTGGCAAAACCAGAGGCTGATCGCGCCACCGTCGAACAGGCAGCCCGGCTCGCCCACGCCGACGACTTTATTCAGGCCCTGCCCCAAGGTTACGAAACCCTGGTCGGAGAAGGGGGCCAGGGACTCTCCGGCGGACAGATCCAGCGCATCGCCCTCGCCCGGGCCTTTCTCAAAGACGCCCCCCTGGTGATCCTCGACGAGGCCAGCGCCCATCTCGATCTGGAGAGCGAAAATCTGATCCAGCAGGCCATAGAGACCCTGGCCCAGGATCGTACTTTGATCATGGTGGCCCACCGCCTGCGTACCCTGAAGGCGATCTCCCGCATCCTGGTGCTCGATCAGGGGCGACTGGTTGAAGCCGGGGATCACAACAGTCTGATGTCGCAACAGGGTGTTTACTATCGATTGGCAACCTCTTACGCAGGTGAAGGGCAATGAAGCTGATCCTGCGTCTGCTGAAGATACTCAAGCCTGTTCGCGGCTGGATGTTGTTGGGCGCCCTGCTCTCCTTCGCCACCCTGTTGGCCAATGTGACTTTGATGGCCATCTCCGGCTGGTTCATCGCTGCCATGGCTCTGGCCGGAGTCGCCGGTGTCAGTATGAACTACTTCACCCCGGCGGCGGTGATCCGCACCTGCGCCATCGTTCGCACGGTCGGGCGTTATGGCGAACGACTGGCGACCCACGAGGCGACCCTGCGCCTGCTCGCCACCTTGCGGGTCTGGTTCTATCAGAAGCTGGAACCCCTGGCCCCGGCGGTGCTGGAGCACTACCGCAGTGGTGATCTCCTGAGCCGACTGCGTGCCGACATCGACACCCTCGATCACTTCTATCTACGCCTGTTTCTACCAACCCTGGTGGCCCTTGCTGCAAGCCTGGTCTTTATCCTGTTTCTCTTCCTCTTCGATCCTCTGCTTGCGCTTATCGAGGCCTTGCTGTTGATCGTGGCTGGCGTAGCACTGCCACTGATCACGAGTCGCCTTGCCTCTCCCATAGGCGATCGAATCAATCACCTCTCCAGCGATCTGCGGGCCAATCTGGTAGATGATATCCAGGGTATGGGAGAACTGCTGGTGGATGGGGCCGATGCCCGGCATGCCACTAAACTCGATGACATCAGCCAACAATTGTCCAATGCCCAGACCCGTATGAGCCAACTCGACGGCATCTCCCAGGGAGCGGTGGGCTTCAGCGCCAATCTGGCCATGTGGCTGATCACCCTTAGCGCCATCCCCATGGTCCGGGAGGGAACGCTGCCACCTGCCCATCTATCCATGCTCGCCCTCTTCGCCCTCGCCAGCTTCGAGGCCATTGCGCCTCTGCCCACCGCCTTTCAGGGACTTGGCGAGACACTTGCTGCGTCCCGCCGGGTGTTCTCTTTAGTGGATACAAAGCCGGCTGTGCTTGAACCGGACTCCCCTGTCGACCTACCAAAGGAGCTGTGCCTCTCAATACGAGATCTCTGTTTCAGCTATCCGCAATCGAACTCCACCACGCTGGAGAAGATCGGTTTCGAGCTACCCCCTGGTAGAAAGTTAGCCCTGTTGGGTCCCAGTGGCAGCGGCAAGACCACTCTGCTGCAGTTGCTGCTCAAATTCCGCACTCCGAATAGCGGCCAAATCACACTCGGCGGCCTTGCCTATGCAGATCTCTCCGGCGAGGCACTGCGCAGCAAGATCGCCGTAGCAACCCAATACAACCATCTCTTCAATGCCAGCATCCGTGAAAATCTGCTACTGGCCAATCCCAAAGCCGAACAGAACGAAATCGAACAGGCCTGCCAGACGGCGATGATCCACGACTTCATTGCTGCTCAACCCGAGGGCTATGACACCCAGATCGGCGAACTGGGCCTGCGCCTCTCCGGTGGACAGTTGCGACGTCTGGCGGTAGCCCGCGCACTATTGAAGGATGCCCCCATACTGGTTCTCGATGAACCCACTGAAGGGCTTGATCCCCATACAGAGCAGATCATGATGGAGAATATTCTGCACTGGGCCGAGGGACGTAGCCTGCTCTTAGTCACCCACCGGGTACAGGGTCTGGAGCAGATGGATCAGATCCTCATGCTACAGGAGGGCCGACTGGCCGCTCAGGGTAAGCATGAGGTACTTCTCGCTAACTGTGACAGTTACCGCCAGCTAAATGAGCAGCAGAGAAGTTTACATGCAACATCCATCTAATTCCTTTTGAGCAGATTCTGGCAGGAGATCCCTGCCTGTCAGGACAAGCTACAACAGAACATTCCAATTGACTAATATACAATCCCGGGCATAGTATTGCTTTCCCCTTTCGCCCTATCTGTCTCCTTGCAGTGAATTAACTGCAGGCAAACTCGAGATGTTATTATCATGAAGTATCTTCCATTTCTTCTCACCGCCGTTCTGACGCTATCAACATTCCAGGCGATGGCCGAAATTACCCTGATGGATACTCCCAATGCCTCAACCAGCCTAAGATTCGGTGACCGATATGCGAGCACCTTCTACACAGTGGACGGGGATCATTTCAATGTCATCGTCGCCTTCACCGCCGGACCGGACGAGAACGCACAACTGGTCAGACAGGTATTCCAGCTCAAAGATGGCCAGAGCTACCGCATCTCCATCGGCGGTTACGGCGCCGATCAGCAGGCCACCACCATCAAGATGAAGCGAGAAAAAGAACATGTCTTGGCGGATGTGGTCAGCTGCGAGTCGAGAGCGAAGAACGCAAACTGCATCTGACCTAAAAAGCGCTTTGTTAGCAGTTATTGGTGGGGCTATGCCCCACCAACAACCATCGACCTTCCCAGCAGGCTGATATCCCGGCGCTTAAGTTAGCTGCCATTCCTATCTCACCCCAACATCCTTTAATTCATTTCTGGCCGTGACCCGCCCTGCGAAGCGGGATAGAATTACGTCTTTTAAGCAACCCTCAGAGTCATACTCCATGCGCACTTCCCAGTTCCCCCTGCACACCGTCAAGGAGACCCCCGCCGACGCCGAGATCGCCAGCCACAAGCTGATGCTGCGGGCCGGCCTGATCCGCAAACTTGCAGCAGGGCTCTACACCTGGCTGCCCCTGGGTCTGCGTGTCTTACGTAAAGTGGAGAACATCGTACGCGAGGAGATGGACCGGGCCGGCGCCCTGGAGGTGCTGATGCCGACAGTCCAACCCGCTGAGCTGTGGCAGGAGTCGGGCCGATGGGAGCAGTACGGTACTGAACTGCTGCGCCTG